>CAYQSE010000119.1:0-16142 GCA_964419905.1 uncultured Enterobacteriaceae bacterium | reverse complement strand
CAGAGACCACGGGCGCGGGTGCCGCCGCCCCGTCGGGGAGCGCGAGCAGACGCGACAGCGCGGTGTTCACGCCGACCGCCGCAGCCGCAGCTACCGCAGTGAGCACGAGCCCGATGAGCACCGGCGCTTGCCTCTTCACCGTCCGAGTCCTCCTGGAGACGTCCCCGTCCCGCGCCTTGATGCAAGTCTCGGGCCACTCGCGGAGGTGCCCGGTGACGCGATGCACGCAGCCCCGATCGACAACGTGTCATAGCGCCCGCGGGCAGCGCGGGACCCGTGACAGGATGTCAACGGATATGCTCTCGCCATGATCGTCCTGTTCGCCGCCACCGCGCTCGCCTCGGAGGTCGTCCTGCACGTCGGCGTGCCGCTGGACGCCGGCACCGTGTACGACGTCGCGGCGCACGGCGCCACCGGTGCCTGCGTGGCGGAGGAGACACGGTTGACCTGCCCGGCCGACGCCGGTGCGGTCCGCTTCACCTGGGCGGGTGCCCCGGAGTGGGCGCTGGTGGGCGATCTCGACGTCGCGCAGGGTGTCGTCGGGCGCGCGTGGGTGGTCGCCACCGAGGCGACCCGCGCGGCCGAGGTGGCGCGCCTCGATCCCTCGCGCGTGCAGGAGTCCGACGTCCGCGAGATCTTCGTGCGCTACGGGACCAACCACCCGATCGCGCCGAGCCTGGGGATGTGGGAGGCGGTCCTCGCGCTCGTGGAGCACACCGACCACCGGGTGCGCCGCGCCGCGGCCGACGCGTGGGTCGGCGCGTGCACGCGCTCGAGCATCGCGCGCTATCCACCCACCGGGCCGTGCTGGCTGCCGAACGGCACGCTGACGCGGTTCGCGCAGGATCCCGACCCGGGTGTGCGCCGCCGTGCCGCCATCCTCGTGCGCGACCTGCGCTCGG
This sequence comes from uncultured Enterobacteriaceae bacterium, assembly GCA_964419905.1. GTDB lineage: Bacteria > Myxococcota_A > UBA796 > UBA796 > JAFDJI01. Next base: position 15,240 of record CAYQSE010000119.1, on the reverse strand, counting down.
GACGCCTCGACGAGGAGGCTGCGCGTGTCCTCGTGACGTTGCGGGACGATCCCGTACGGGGCGTGCGCCACGCCACGATGCTCTCGGTCGCCCGGAACCCGAACCCCGACGTCGAGGACGCGTGGCGCACAGCGCTCGCCATCGCGCCCCAGCAGGGCGGCCCCGGGCTCGCGGCGTGCAACACGCTGGCGCGGCTGTCGTGGCACACCGGCCCCACCGACGTGATCGATCCACACGAGGCGCTCGAGGTCGTGCTCGCGCACCGACCCGAGCAGGGCTGGCGCGTGTGGACCGCGTGGCGCGAGCACGTCCCGTTCGACGCGGAGTGGGCGGGCGTGCTGTTCCGCGACACGGTGTCGTGGAGCGGTCGGCTGCTTCGGCACTGGGCGGAGGAGGATCCCGACGGGCTCGAGGCCGCACTCGCCACGTGGGAGCCGGGCCCCGACCACACCGAGCGCTATGTGCTCATCGTCCGCGCCATGACCGAGCAGCGAGCGCAGCCGGACGAGTGAGCGGCATCAGCGCCGCCAGGCGTCCCAGTAGCCCTCGACGCGCGCCACGAAGGCGTCCGCCTCCTCGCTCCACACGCGCTGCCCCAGCGGCCAGGCGTCCGCCTGAAGCTGGCTGCGCGCCGCATCCACCGCAGCATCGATCAGCGCCCGCTCGGTCGGATCCGGTGCGAGGTCCGGCTCGCGCGCGAGGCGCTCGTCGAGCACCGCGTGGTCGTGATCGAGGCCCAGTCGATCCGCGAGGTCCCCGAGGGCGTCCACCAAGGGCGCGAGCCCCTCGGGCCACACGTCCTGCAGCAGGTTCACGTGGTAGCCGAGGTCTTTCACGCGCTTGCGCCACGCGTGCAGGTTCTCTGCGGTCGGCGAAGCGAGGGCGACCGTGAGGGCGCGCCTCCCCCGGGCATACGTCCGCCGGAGCCCCGGCGCGAGCGCCTCGAAGCCTCGCTCCGGCAGGTTCCACGCGGCGACCTCACCGCGCAGGTGCTCCAGCGACGGCCCCAGCGTGGCCAGCGCGCCGCCGGGCTCTACGACCGCGCGCATCGTCGCGGTGTGGCGCTCGGCGAGGGCTGCGCCGAGCCTGAGCAGCGCGTCGCGCGAGGGCCCCTCGCCCGCCGCAGCGAGCGCCTCGGTGCCGTCGATGACGATCCGGCTGTCGCGCGCCTCGGCCAGCGTGCGCGCGGCGTCGCGGAACAGCGCGCCGCGCGACCTCGCCTCGTCCCGGCCCATCGTGCCGCGCAGCAGGCGCAGCAGCGCGCGGAGCTTCTTGAAGTGCTTGCGGATGGTGTGCACCGCGACGTCGGGCTCGGCGGTCGCGAGCGCGTGCAGCGCGCCGTCGATCTCTTCGCGCGCGATCCTTCGGACGGCGTCCGGGATCCGCTCTTCACGCCCGATGCGGTAGACCATGCGCGCCCTCGCCCTCCCTCGGCGGCTGTAACTCGCGCGCCGCGGTCTAGGATGGGCGCTCTACGGAGCCGCGCTTGGAAGAGATCGAGTACGTCAGCGATTATCGCCCTCCCCCGCCGCCACCGCCGCCGCCCCCGCTCGCCCGGGTCGGAGCGCGAGGCGCCGGACTCGGCGCCCTGGGCGGGTTCGCGTTCCTCGGCTGGGAGACCGCGGTGACCGGCTGGCTGGGCATGCAGCCCGCCGCGGGCGTCCGGCCCCTGACCATGCTGCTCCTCTACCTGGCCACGGGCGCGCTGTTCGGCGGGCTCGCGACGCTCCCGCGCCTCGCGGGCGGCGCGTGGATGCTGTTCACCGCCGCGCTCGCCGCCGCGTGGCTGCTCTCCGGGCACGTCGGGCTGCTGATGGGCGATGGGAACGCCTGGTTTGCCGTGCCGGCGCTGTTCGTCGCCGCGGTGGTGCTCGGCTACTACGCCGGCGCTCGACGCCTCGAGGATCCGACCGCCGGGGCGGTCGCCGTGGCGCTGACCCTGAGCCTCGCGACGCTGCTCCCCGTCAACGCCCACCTGCTGCTGACGCCGATGTCGACGTCTGGTCTGATGTGGAACTTCGGCACCGGGGTGCTCGCCGCCGCCGTCGGCGCGCTGACCGGCATGGTGCTCTCCGACGGCGTCGTCGGCGTGCTCGGCGTACTGTGCGCGGGCGCCGCCGTGCCGTGGCTGGTCGCCACCCCGGTGCTCCATCCGTCGTCCGCGCCGTGGCCCGTCGGGCGTGAGGATGTCGGGCCGCCGCTCGTGCTGATCGTCACCAGCGGCATGCGCGCCGACCGACTCGGGATCTACGGCTACGACCGACCCACCACGCCCAACCTCGACGCGTTCGCCGCGCGCGCGCTCGTCTACAGCGACGCCACCGCGAACGCTCCGTGGACGCTGCCGTCGATGGCCTCGCTGCTCACGGGCAGGCTGCCTTCGCACCACGAGGTCGGAGCGCCACGGCGGGGCTACCGGGAGCCCCTCGGCGAGACGGTCCCCTACCTCCCCCAGATCCTGCAGCGACGCGGCTACGTCACCGCGGCGATCACCACCCATCGGTTCATGGGTGCGCCGTTCGGCTTCGCGCGGGGGTTCGCGGCGTACGACGACCTGACCGGCCCGGCGGTCATGCCGGCCGGCGTCCATCCGTGGGAGGCGCTCGGCGTCGGGCCCCGCTGGCCGAAGCAGCGCGACGCGACGACGGTGACCAATCGCGCGATCTCGTTCGTTCAGGCCCCCCACGGCGGGAGCTGGTTCCTGCTCGTCCACTACGCCGACCCGGCCCGGTTCGGACGCGCCAGCGCCGAGGCGCTCGCGGAGCTGGGCGCGACGCGCGGCAGCGCCGGCGACGACTACGACGCCGCCATACGCCGTCTCGACGCCGAGCTCGCCCGCCTGCTCGCCGCGCTCCCCCCCGAGGCGATCGTCGTCTTGACCTCGGCGCACGGCATCGAGCTCGGCGAGCGCCGCGTCGCCGACGCCCCGCCCGACACGCCGTGGGGGCACGCGCTCTACCAGGAGCAGGTCCGCGTGCCGCTCGTCGTCGCGGGCCCCGGTCTCGGGCCGAGCTGGGTGACGCGCCCGGTCCCGCTGACCGACGTGGCGCCGACTCTCGCGGTGCTGGGGGGCGCGCCGGCCGACCGGCTCGACGGCGCCATGCTGTGGGAGGTCTCCCACGGGGACGAGCCACCGCCCGAGCGCGCGATGGTCGTCGAGCTACCCCGCGCTGGCGCCGACGCGAAGGCGGCGCGGCGGGGACGCTACAAGCTGATGGTGACCCGGGAGGGCGGCGAGCGGCTCTACGACCTGCAGCTCGATCCGCTGGAGCGATCGCCGATCATCGAGCGTTCCGCCGAGGTGCAGGCCACGATCCGGGAGCTCGCCGCGCTGATCCCTCCGTTCAAGGACTGATCCGGGGAGCGCAGGTTATGACCGCTGCCCACCGAGAGGCTGACATGACCCGCTTCGAGTACCTCGTCGTCCATCAGTCGGCGGACCGCATCCTGACCGCGAATGGCCACTGGCAGGGCGACCTGCCCAAGGGCGAGCCCGGCGCGGTCGAGAGCTGCCCGGGTACGCTGGCCTACCTCGAGGAGGCCGGCGCGCAGGGCTGGGAGCTCGTGGCGCTCGATCCCGAGGGCCCGGGCACCGCGATGCTCTACTTCAAGCGCGCGCACCGCTGAGTTGCGACTCGACGCGCGCGATCGCAGCGGGGACGTCGCAGCGTGGGCTGCCGAGCTCGGCGTGTCCGAGGCGGCGTGCGCGCTGGTGCTGAGCGCGGACTTCATCGACCTCCACTGCGATCTCGAGGTGCCCGTCCGCGTGTTCGGCTACGACGCGACGCGTCGGCACGCACCGCGGGCGCGGCCGCTGCCGTTCATGGGCCACACCGACTACCCGCGGCTGATCGAGGCCGGGTTCACGGGTGTGGTGTGCGACGTGGCGACCAACCCGTTCCGCCGCGAGGCGTCGCGCCTCGACGTGACGCGCGCGAACCTCGAGCGAATGAAGGCCCGCATCGAGGCATTCCCCGATCAGCTCGCGCTGGTGACCGATCGCCGCGGCTACGACCGCGCGCGTGCGGAGGGCAAGCTCGCGCTGTGGTTCGCGCTGCAGGGCGGAAACGCGCTCGCGGCCGACCCGAGCGTGCTCGAGGGCGCGCTCGGCCGCCTGTTGCACCGGATCACGCTGGTGCACCTCACCACCTCCACCCTCGGCGGCAGCAACAGCCCGTCGCAGCCGGACCGCGGGCTCACCGACGCCGGCCGGGACTTCGTGGCCGCGTGCAACGCCGCGCGGGTGCTCGTCGACCTGTCGCACAGCGGCAAGCGCACGTTCTGGGACGCGCTCGCGGCGCACGACCCGAGCCTGCCGCCCATCGTCAGCCACACCGGCGTCTCAGGCGTCTACCCCCACTGGCGCAACGTCGACGACGATCAGCTCCGTGCTGTCGCCGATCGGGGCGGCGTGATCGGGATCATCTACCAGTCGAGCTTCCTCGAGAGCCGCTGGTTGCGCGGGCGGCGCGCCGCGATCGTCGACCACCTCCAGCACGTCGTCGACACCGTGGGCGAGGACTTCGCGGCGATCGGAACCGACTACGACGGCATGATCGTGCCGCCCGCCGACCTGCCCGACGTCACCGCCCACCCGCTCCTCGTCCAGGATCTGCTCGATCGCGGCTGGCGCGAGGCGCGCGTGCGCAAGGTGTTGGGCGAGAACTACCTTCGGGTGGTGGGCGCGATCCGACCGTAAGCAAGTGGCGGGGCGCGGTGTGGTAGGGAGGAGTGGGGGTTCCATGCGCTGGACATTGCTGTTGTTGGTTGCGCTCGGTGTCGGATGTGTGCCCAAGGCGAAGTACATCGAGCTCGAGACGGCGCTGTGGTCCGAGAAGACCACCGTGAAGGCGCGCGACGTGCAGCTCACCGAGAAGAACGACGCGCTCGCCGCGATGCGTGCCTCGGTGGCCGAGCTCCAGACCGAGCTCGAGCGCGCCGAGGGCCGCAACGCCGAGCTGAGCGCCGAGCAGGAGGGCATGAAGGCCGAGATCGAGCGGCTGCTCGCCGAGAAGTCGACGAACCTGAAGGAGAAGGGACGTCTGAAGGCGTCGGTGGCCGAGATGGAGATGGCCTTCGCCGAACAGGCCGCGCGGCGGGCCGCCGCGGAGCGCTCGGTGCGCGCCTACCACGACCTCGTCGAGCGCTTCCGCGCGCTGATCGACGCCGGCAAGCTCCAGGTGCGGATCGTCGACGGTCGCATGGTCGTCCAGCTGGCCACCGACGTGCTGTTCGCTTCGGGCCAGGCGACGTTGAGCACCGACGGCCGCGCCGCGATCAAGGAGGTCGGCCAGGTGCTCGCCAGCATCCCCGACCGCCGCTACCAGGTCGAGGGGCACACCGACAACGTGCCGATCCGCACCGAGCGGTTCCCGTCGAACTGGGAGCTCGCGTGGGCGCGCTCGCTCACCGTCGTGCGCGCGCTGATCGAAGCCGGGCTCGCGCCCGAGGCCGTCAGCGGCGCGAGCTTCGCCGAGACGCGTCCGATCGGCGACAACGAGACGCCCGAGGGCCGCGCGTCGAACCGGCGCATCGAGATCGTCATCGTCCCCGACCTCTCCCTGCTGCCCGGCACCGACGAGCTCGAGGCCGCCGCAGCCGCCTCCGAGGCGCCCTGATCGCCCCCCTCAGGCGCGGAGGGGGCGGCGGGGGGCGACCTCGGTGAGGGCGGACTGCGCGGCGCGGGTCTCGCGCTTGAGGCGTTCGACGAGATCGTCGGCGGAGCGCGCGGGCTCGGGGGTGTCGAGGAGGGTCATCCGCGCGCGGGCCGCGGCGGCGCCGACCTCGAGCAGGCGGGCGATCACCAGGGTGAGGTGACCGTCGACCTCCTCGAAGTGCTCGAGCGCGGCGCGGTGGGTGGTGAGCGCGTCCTCCAGGCTGCGGATCTCGGCAGCGGCGTCGCGCTGTCCGCCGTCCGCGAGGGTCCGCAAGCGCTGCAGGCGCCGCTCGACCCGATCGACGGCGGCGCCGGCCGCGGCGTCGTCGGTGCGCGCGAGCTCGGCCTCGAGCGCCTCGGCGCGGCGACCGAGGCGCTCCACCTGATCGGAGAGCTCAGCGAGCGTGCCGCGCAGGTCGCGGCGCGCGGGCTCGGGGAGGGCTTCGGCGGCCGTGATCGCCTCGGCGAACGCGGTCAGCTGGGCGCGTGCCCGCTCGAGCACCGCGCCATGACGGGTGGGCGCAGGCGACCTCGGCGCCATGGATGCCGCGGCGCCGCGCGGCGCGGTCGGATCGGACACGGGCGGCGGCAGCGTGACCTTCGCGTCGGGCGACAGGTGGAAGCGCAGGTCGCTGCCGAAAGCGAGGGGCAGCGCCTGCTGCGCGCTGCGCTGCGCCGTGTCCGCGGTGAACAGCACGCCGAGCACCAGCATCGCTGGGAGGAGGACCATCGCGACCAGCAACCACGCCCATGCGGGGAACGTCCCCACCGCGCCGAACGCGAGAAAGGCCGCGATGCCGAACGACATCATCATCGCGAGCATCGCCCGCCGATCGAAGCCCGACGGCCCCGGCGGGCGGCCGCCCCGCCGGGGGAGATGGGCATCCGTCGCAGCGGGACGCGCGTTGAACCCCGCCTCCTCGGCGGCGCGCGCAAGCCGCTGCGCCGTTTCTTCCGAGACAGCCTCCACGAGCCGAAACCGGGTCAGGTAGACCGCAGGCGGCACCGCGAGCGCGTCGGGCGGCAGCTCGGCGGCGCGGGCGACCGCGATGGCGAGACGCTCCTCGGGGCTGTGCGACGGCGCCAGCTTGAGCAGGTCGGAGACGACGTAGCGCGTGACCCCCTTCACGACGCGCGCGAACTGGTCCTGGGGAGAGCCGGGCACGCGCTGTTCGTGCTGTCTGAGCAGCTTCCGACGCGCCCGATCCTCGTGTCGCTCCTCGATGAGCACGGTGAACGGCCCCGGCGGCAGGTGAGGACGCGCGACCTGCGAAGGACCGGCAGCGACCGCCGACACGGTGCGCGTGCGCAGCGCCTCGATCACCTCGGCGGCCCCTTGCGGCCGCGCGTCGGGATCCTGCGCGAGCAGCGCGTCGACGAGCGCGGCGACATGACGGGGCAGGTCCGGGCGGGCCGCCACGAGCGGCCGCCGATCGTCGTCGAGCTGGCGACGGAGCACCGCGACCGGATCGGCGCCGGCGAACGGCGCGGCGCCGGTGGCCGCGTGGTAGAGCACGGCCCCGAGACCGTACAGGTCGGCGCGGGGATCCGCGCGCTGACCCGACCACACCTCGGGCGCCGCGTAGCCCGCGGTGCCGAGCGCGCCGGTGCCGGTCGCAGTGCGCTGATCGGTGAACCGGGCGAGCCCGAAGTCCATCAGCACCGCGTCGCCGTGCGCGTCGATCATCACGTTGGTCGGGGTGACGTCGCGGTGCACGAGGCCGATCCCGTGCGCCTCTCGCAGCACCTCGGCGAGCTGGAGCGCGAGCCGCTCGAGCGCGGCGCCCGTGAGCGGCCCGTGCCGCTCGACGTGCTCGGCGAGCGTGTGCCCGGGGTGCAGCGGCATGCTGATCGCGAGACGACCGTCGAGGTCGTGCAGATCGAGGGCCACGAGCGCGCGCGGATGCCGCAGCCGACCCGCCGCGCTCACCTCGCGGCGCAGGCGCGAGCGCATCGAGGCGGCGTGCGCGAGGTGCGCGTGCAGCACCTTGAGCGCGACCTGCTCCCCCCGCACGAGGTCCCGCGCGAGGTAGACCGTCGCCATGCCGCCGTGCCCGAGCACACCGACGATCTCGAACCGCTCGCCGAGCCGCACGCCAGCCGCGAGATCGGCCACCTAACGACCCGTCGCCGAGACGTGCTGGTAGTCGACCACCCGCGTCCAGCTCCCGCCCCAGCCCCAGCCCGCGTCGCGAAACACGCGCACGAGGGCGCTCTCGGGCCCGAGCATCCCCGGGCGGAGCTCCGCGCGGTCGAGGTAGAGGTCGCCCGCCGGCGGCAACACGACCTCGCCGCGTACGTACGGGTTCTGCACCGGGTTGATGTCGATCGCGTGGCCGTAGCTGTGCTCGGAGAAGCCCTCGCCCCCGGTGATCGCCCGACAGTTGAACGCCGACGTGTTGTTGCGCGCCATCGACAGGTCGTCGCTGCCGTCGAACGCCTCGATCGGCTCGATCCGCTCGAACGGGAAGCGCTCGTCGAACGCCGCCGCGAACGCGGCGCGCACCACGTCGACCGCGCCCTCGTGCACGACCAGCGCGCCAGCGCGCGGCGCACCGTCGAAGTGCCAGTACGAGAGCTCCACCCGCCGCAGATCGTCGAGCGGCACCGGACAGCCCTCGCGCCAGGACACGCCGATCATGGTCGTGCGCTCGTCGAGCGAGAGCGGCCGCGCTTCGAACGCGAACGTCGGCTCGGCGGGCGCGACCTCGGGCGGCGGCGGGATCGGCCCCGCGAGGAACGCGCCGAGCGCCGCGTTGAACGCCTCGGGCCGCTCGAGGTTCGGCCCGTGGCTCGCGCGGTCGATCACCACGAGGTCGGCGCCCAGCGAGGTCGCGAGCTTGCGGCCGTGCGCGAGCGGGAACAACGGGTCGTGCTCGCCCCACACGACGAGCGTGGGCGGCGTCACGGTCCACGCCGGCGGCGGCCCCTCGTCGCGCAGCCGCCCCAGCTCGGCAAGCAGCGCGCGCTTCTGCGGAAGCTGCGCCTGGATGCCGCTGCGCAGCACGTCCTCCTTCACGAACCCCGGCACCCACGGCGGCTCGTGGTACGCGAGGTCGAGCAGTCGCCCCACCCCCTCCGCGTCCGCCGGCAGGATCAGCTCCGAGATGTCCTGCAGGCCCATGCGAACGAGCATCTCGTCGTGGTCCTGTTGGGTCCACTGATCGCCGGTGGTGTCCACGAGCACGACGCGACCGAAGCGCTCGGGGTGCTGCGCGACCAGCCGCCAGGTCACCATGCCGCCGTAGCTGATGCCGGCGACGTCCACGCGATCGTGGCCGAGGTGGTCGAGCAGCGCGAGCAGCGCGCGGGTCTGCTCGGCGATCGACGGCTCCGCGGTGGACGTGCTGCCACCGAACCACACGAGATCCGGCACGATCAGGCGGTGCGAGTCCGCGAGCGGGAGTTGCTCGGCCCAGGTGAACCGCCCGTCGCCGCCAAAGCCGTGGATCAGCAGCAGCGGCGGGCCCTTGCCACCCACTCGGAAGCGGAGGTCGGTCGGCCCGAGCGGCAGCGTGTGCGCGACGAGGCCCGCGGCGGCGAACTGCCGGTCGAGCCGCCCTTCCTGCAGCGCGTAGACGCTACAGGCCGAGGCGAGGAGCAGCGAGGGGACGAGAGCGCGCATCGACCCCGCCTAGTCCGCGCCACGGGCCCCCGCCACAGGTCCTGCGTGGCGCGCAGGGCGAGCAGCGTGTAGGAGGGTCGCATGAACCGGCTGGTGGACATCGCGATCGCGGCCGCGGCGCTGGCCGCGCCCGTGGCGCTCGCCGCGAGCGTGCGCCCGACGCGGCTCGAGCTCGAGGTGCTCGCGCTGCTGGTGCTGGGCGCCGCAGCGCTCGGCTCGGAGCTGTGGGCGCGCGAGATCGCCCGCCGCGCGGTCGGCTTCGCCCCCCTGCCCGGCCTCGTCACGCTGTCGTGGCTGGTCGGCGTACAGCTCGCGCTGGTGCAGGGCCTGATCGCGCCCGCGCCTTACAACGCCGAGCGCGCGCTCGGCGGGTTCGCGCTGCTGCTGCTCGGCGTGCTCACCCGATGGATAGCCGTCGCGGCGCTGGGTCCGAGGTTCCTCACCCCATCCGCCGACGACGAGCCGCTGTACACCGACGGGATCTACGCGCAGATGCGCCACCCCGCCGCGGCCGCCGCGGTGATGATCGCGGCTGGCGCGAGCCTGCTCGCGGGCAGCCTCGCGGGCATCGCCTGGGCGCTGTTCGCCGCGTTGCCGCTCGCCGTCGGCGCGTCGCTACGCGAGGACCGCGCGCTGCAGGCGCGCCACGGCGAGGCGCACGCCGCCTACCGCAAGGCCACGCCCGCGCTGGTGCCGCGCCCACGCTTCCTGTAGCCGAGGCGCCCTGGCGGCTCAGCCGTGTCGGAGCATCACGCTGATGCGGGGCTGCGCCTCGCGGGTCTTCGGGACGGCGTGCTCGCACATCGCCTGACAGGCGCCGCCCATCACCAGCAGATCGCCCCAGCCGAGTCGGAACTTCAGCGCGCGCCCGCCGCGCGGCCGGATGAGGAAGCCGCGTGGCTCGCCGAACGAGACGATGCCCACCTCGGCGGTCTCGCTCGGGCTCTCGAGCCGATCCGCATGCCACGCCACGCTGTCGCGCCCGTCGCGGTAGTACGCGAGGTGCGCGTGGTCGAACACCCGGCCGTAGCGCGCGCCGAGCGCGGCCGCGGCCGAGAGCAGGAGCGGCGGCAGCGCCCCGTCGGCGGGCACGCTCGCGACCAGGCGCGGCACGTCGACGACCCGCTCGTACATCTCGCGCTGCTGGACCCGCCAGCGCAATGTGTCGCGGAGCAGCGCGTAGACCTCGGCGTGGCCGTCGACCCAGCCGGGCTGGTGGTCGACCCATGCGCCGCCGCCGAGCTCGAACCTGCGCGGCGCGAGCGGGCGCAGCGCGGGCTGACCGGTGCCGAGGAAGGTGAGCTGCATGTCCCCGACACTACACTGAACACACGTTCACGTCAACCCGGACGTGCACCCGCCGAACGCTCGGATACGCCTCCGTATCCCCACCCGTGGAGCACCCGTGCGACTCGTCGAGGACCGCTGGTACATCGTGCTGCAGGCCGACGAGGTGCCGCGCGGGCGACCGCTCGGGGTGACGCGGCACGGCGTGGCGCTCGTGTTCTGGCGCGACGGCGAAGGCGTCGTACGCTGCGCGTCCGACCGTTGCCCGCACCGCGGCGCCGCGCTCAGCCTCGGACACGTCCGCGAAGGCACGATCGCCTGTCCGTTCCACGGCTTCCGGTTCCGCGGCGACGGTCAGTGCGTGCACATGCCGCCACAAGGCGATCGTCCGCCGCCGAAGGGCTACGGCGTGCGCGCCTACGACGTGCGGGAGGCGCATGGCTTCGTGTGGCTGTGGTGGGGTGTCCCCCGGGAAGACCCACCACCGATCCCGTGGTTCCACGACCTCGACGCGCCCGGCTGGCGGTGGCGCCGGAGCGCATTCGCGGACACCTGGCCCATCCACTGGACGCGCGTGGTCGAGAACCAGCTCGACTTCACCCACCTGCCGTTCGTCCACGGCACCAGCATCGGCCGCGGCCTCGCCCACGAGGTCGACGTCACCGTGGAGGGCGACGGCGACCACCTGGTCGCGCGGGCGAGCAACCAGTCCGCGGTGCTCGAGCTCGTCGCGCCGAACCTGTGGCGCAATCGGCTGGGCGCCAAGGTCTACGCGATGATGATCTTCACGCCCATCGACGAGGATCACACGCGGATCTACGTGCGGATGTACCAGCGCCTCGTCCCGTGGCCCGTGCTGGGCGAGCTGTTCTGCCTGCTGAGCCGCTGGCCGAACCGGTTCATCATGGGGCAGGACAAGGCGGTGGTGCTGAGCCAACGCCCCGGCGAGGCGTCGCTGCGCAACGGCGAGGCGCTGGTGCGCAGCGACGCGCCGATCATCTGGTTTCGACGCTGGCTCGATCGGCACGGGCCGACAGGCGGGTCCGCGCCCACCGAGGAAGCCCCGACCGGGTAGTGCGTCGGCCGCCCGATCCCCGGGATAGGGGGGCCGCCATGCGCCTCGTCGTCGCCGAGAAGCCGTCCGTCGCCCGCGATCTCGCGAAGGTCCTGGGCGTGCGTGGACGCGGCGACGGCTGCCTGGTGGGCGACGCGCTCGTGATCACCTGGTGCGTCGGCCACCTCGTCGAGCTGGCCGAGCCGTCGCACTACGACGAGCGGTGGAAGCGCTGGTCGCTCGACACCCTGCCGATGCTGCCGCAATCGTTCGCGCTCAAGGCCCGCAAGGACGGCGCGGCCGACCAGTGGAAGGCGGTGCGCGACCTGCTGCGCGACAAGCGGTTCGACGCGGTGGTCAACGCCTGCGACGCCGGGCGCGAGGGCGAGCTGATCTTCCGCTACGCCTACGAGCTGGCTGGCTGCAAGCACCCGGTGCAGCGGCTGTGGCTGTCCTCGCTCACCGACGAGGCGATCGAGCGGGGCTGGAAGGGCCTGCGCGACGGCCGGCTCCTCGATCCGCTCGCCGACGCGGCGCGCTGCCGGTCCGAGGCCGACTGGCTCGTCGGCCTCAACGCCACCCGCGCGCTCACCTGCCTGTCGCGCGCGGGCGGCGGCAGCCAGATGCTGTCGATCGGGCGCGTGCAGACGCCCACGCTCGCGATGATCGTCGCGCGCGACCGCGCGATCGAGGCGTTCGTGCCCGAGACGTTCCACCGCGTCGTCGGCACGTTCACCGCGCCCGACGGCGCGTGGCAGGCGGCGTGGTTCCAGGAGGGTGGGCAGGCCCCCGAGCGCGAGACGGAGGACGACGAAGCCCCGCGCGCCGAGCGCGTCGCCGAGCGCGCTCACGCCGACCAGATCGCCGAGGCCGCGCGCGGGCGCGAAGGCGTGGTCGAGGTCTCCGAGCAGAAAGAGAGCCGCGAGCCCCCGCCGCTGCTCTACGACCTCACCAGCCTGCAGCGCCGCGCCAACCAGCGCTACGGCTTCGACGCCGGCCAGACGCTGGCGATCGCTCAGGCGCTCTACGAGAAGCACAAGCTGCTGAGCTACCCGCGCACCGACGCACGCCACCTCACCCCGGATCAGGTCGCCGAGCTGCCCGGCATCGTGCGGGGGCTACGCGCGGTGCCGGTCTATGCCCCGTTCGTCGACGACGTGCTGTCGCGTCCGATCACGCCCGGGCGGCGCGTCGTCGACGCCGCCGAGGTCGGCGACCACCACGCGATCATCCCGACGGGTCGCGCGCCGGGCGCCGCCGCGCTCAGCGTCGACGAGAAGCGCGTGTTCGATCTCGTCGCCCGGCGGTTCCTCGCCGCGCTGTCGCCCGACGCCGTGCTCGCGCGCGGCGTGCTCATCGTCGCGGTGCCCCCCGGTGGCCCGCTGCCCGACGGCATCACCGCCCCGCTCCGCTTCCGCGCGAAGGGCCGCGCCGTGCGGTTCGCCGGCTGGCGCGCCGTCGACCCGCCGCCCCCGCGAAAGGACACCTTCCTGCCCGCCGTCGACGTCGGCGCGGTCGTCCCCGCCGATCCGGTCGACGTGCTCGACGGCCAGACCCGCCCGCCGCGCCCGCACAACGACGCCACGCTGCTCAAGGCGATGGAGACCGCCGGCAAGGACCTCGACGACCGCGAGCTGAAGCGCGCGATGAAGGGCGCGGGGCTCGGCACCCCGGCCACGCGCGCGAACATCATCAAGACGCTGATCGACCGCAACTACGTCACGCGGCGGCAGCGCGATCTGTGCGCCACGCCGCTCGGCTGCGCGGTGATCGACGCGCTCCCGGTCGAGGAGCTGAAGTCCGCCGAGCTCACCGGCCGCTGGGAGGCCCGGCTCACCGAGATGGCCGAGGGCCGCGAGGAGCGCGCCCGGTTCATGGCGGACATCGCCGAGAACGTCCACGCGATCGTCGCGGCCATCGCGTCCGCCGAGCCCCCGCCCGCCGAGGCCATGCCCGCGGTGGCGTCCGGCGAGCCGCTCGGCGCGTGCCCGATCTGCCACACCCCGGTCACCGAGGGCCGCGGCGCGTTCTCGTGCGCGACCGGCCGCGCGTGCACGTTCGTCGTGTTCAAGAAGATGAGCGGCCGCGCGATCAGCCGCGCGATGGTCAAGGAGGTGCTCGCGAGCGGGCGCTCCAAGGTCGTCAAGGGCTTCAAGAGCAAGCAGGGCAAGGCCTTCTCCGCGGGCCTCCTGCTGCGCGCGGACGGCTCGGTCGGCTTCCACTTCCCCGAGCGCGAGGACGCCGACGGCACGCGCACGGAGGCACGCAAGCCCCCCGCGCCCGCCACCCCGGTCGGCCTCCCCTGCCCGCGCTGCGGTGACGGGCGCCTGATCGCCGGTCGCACGGCGTGGGGCTGCGATCGGTGGCGCGATGGCTGCCGGTTCACGCTCCCGTTCGAGGTGGACGGCAAGAGGCTCACCGACGCCGAGGCCGCGCGCCGCGTCATGCCCGGCGACGCCCGCAGCTGATCGCCGACACGCTCGTGCTACCCTGCCCGCCCCGCCGCCGCGCACGGAGCGACCGCCGATGTCCGACGCGATCCCGAAGTACCACCAGTTCTTCAACCCGCTGCTCGAGGCGCTCGGCGCGCTTGGCGGGAGTGGCACCGTCGACGAGATCATCGAGCGCGTGGTCGAACAGATGAAGCTCCCCGACCCGATCGCCGAGGCGCCGCACGGCGAGTCGAACCTGACCGAAGTGGCCTACCGGCTCTCCTGGGCGCGCACGTACCTGAAGAAGGTGGGGCTGATCGAGAACTCCGAGCGCGGCGTGTGGAGCCTGACCGAGCGGGGTCGTGCCACCACGCGGGTCGATCCGGCCGACGTGCGGCGGAAGGTCCGCGCGCAGCGCAAGGACATGGCGCGCCGTCCCGCGAGCGCCGCCCCCGAGGTGCCGACCGAGGACGCCGAGGTCGAGCACGACAGCTCATGGGAGCAGATCGCGCTCGACGCCCTGCGCGCGATGGACCCGATCGCGTTCGAGCGCCTCTGCCAGCGCCTCCTCCGCGAGTCCGGATTCATCGAGGTCGAGGTGACGAAGCGCTCCGGCGACGGCGGAATCGACGGCCGCGGCGTGCTGCGACTCAACGGTCTGATCAGCTTCACCGTGATGTTTCAGAGCAAGCGCTACGCGGACGCCGTGGGCGCCGCCGTCGTCCGCGACTTCCGCGGCGCGCTGATGGGCCGCGCCGACAAGGGGCTGATCCTCACCACCGGCCGGTTCACCCACGACGCGAAGAAGGAGGCCACCCGCGACGGTGCCACACCGATCGACCTGATCGACGGCGAGCTGCTCGTCCACAAGCTCAAGGAGCTGAAGCTCGGCATCTCCACGCGCATGGTCGAGCAGGTCGACGTCGACGCCGCGTGGTTCGCGCGCGTGTAGTGCTGAAGCGTTCTAGTTTGAAGTGGGGACGCAAACTGGACTCGAAGTCCAAGGAGGATGCGTGGCCCACCCGACGTGATCCCCGGCATGGAGCGGGCCCCCCTCGGCCTCACGATCCCACACCTCTCGAGCCCGAACGACCATCGGACCTGCGTTGTCCGCGGGACGACCCGCGCAGATCCACTGGTGCGGGCGGGACGCCCTGTCGATTGATCACTTCTCCAGGAAGACCCG
>CAYQSE010000118.1:0-16367 GCA_964419905.1 uncultured Enterobacteriaceae bacterium | reverse complement strand
AGGCCGCCGAGGACAGCACGTCGACCCGGCCGCAGCGCGACCAGGGGAAGGTCGGCGCCCGCGGTGAAGAGGAAGAGGAGTCGGAGGACGGCCCGGTCGACATGAGCGAGGCGTTCGGCGGCGGCTTCTCCGATCCGCGCCCCGACCGCCCCAAGGCGAAGCCCAAGGACGACGGCGCCGCGACCGAGACGCCGACCGTCCGCCCCGTCGTCAAGACCGACAAGGACAAGGCGGAGGAGGCGCAGCAGGAGATCGACGACGCGATCGAGGAGGAGGCCGAGAACAACCCGCCGGTCCCGCCCTCGGGTCCGCCGCCGGTCCTCGATCCGGCCGACCTCGCGCCCTACCAGGACCTCGTCGACAAGGAGAAGGAGTCGCTGATCGACATGGTCAACGACATCGGCGGCGACGTCGACAAGCTCAAGGACAAGATCAACTCGCGCCCGAGCGCTGGCGGCGGCGGCGGCGGCGGCGGCGGCGGATCGTTCAAGCTGCCCGCAGCGCGCCAGAACGACATGGTGCTGCAGATCCTCCCGGTGCACTGCCACATGCCGCACCCGCCCGCCGGTCCGATCCCCCATCCGGCGTCGCTCTACCAGCTCACCACGAACTGCAACCCGCGCGTGAAGATCGCGTTCATGCCGGCGGCCACGTTCGGCTCGCAGACGAACCCCTGCGCGCTCGGTGGGTGCGCGCCCGGCGGGCCGGGCATGGTCATCCTCGGGTCGTTCAAGGTGTTCTTCGGCGGCAAGCCAGCGGCCCGGATGCTCAGCATCACGCTGCACCAGGCCTGCCTCGCCCCGATCCCCGGCCCGCTCGGCCTGGTGATCACGGGCTGGCCGCTCGTGATGCTCGGCTGAACCGTTGAAGCTCCGTCACTTCGAGACGCTCCAGCCGCTGTGCCCGACGTGCTATGTCGAGCGCGGCGTCGAGATCCAGGTCGTCCTCGGCCAGGTCGCGCTGCGAGAAGGCGACGACGTCCTCGAGGGGCTCCTGCGCTGCCCCGATCGGTCGTGCCAGGCCGAGTTCCCGATCCTCGACGGGGTGCCGCTGCTCCTGCCGAAGCTCGGCGAGTACATCCGCAACAACATCGACGATCTGGCACGGCGCGACGACCTGTCGTCGCTGGCCGCGGGGCTGCTCGGCGACCACCTCGGGCAGTCCACCACCTGGGACCGGGCCCGCAGCTTCCTGTCGTCGTACACCTGGGGACACTACGGCGATCTCGACCCCCACGAGCCGCAGCGAGAGCACGCCGGCTCGGTGATGGACCTGCTGCGCGCGGGCCTCGCGCTCGGCGATCCGCCCCCGCCCGGTCCGTTGGTCGACGTCGGCGCGTCGGTGGGGCGCACGACCTTCGAGCTCGCGGCCGAGCGCGACGATCTGGTGCTCGGCATCGACGTGAACTTCGCGATGCTCCGCGTTGCGTCGCGGATCCTGCGCAAGGGCATCGTGCGCTACCCGAGACGGCGCTCGGGCGTCGTCTACGACGTGCGCGAGTTCGCCGTGAACCTGCCCGGTCGCGAGCGGGTAGACTTCTGGGCGTGCGACGGGCAGGCGCTGCCGTTCCGTGCGCAGACGTTCGCCGGGGCGTTCAGCTTGAACGTGCTCGACTGCGTGTCCTCCCCGCCCGCGCACCTGCACTCGCTCGGTCGCGTGTGTCGCACCGGCGCGCCAGTGGTCGTGGTCACGCCCTACGAGTGGTCCGAGCCCGCCACCCCGGTAGAGGCGTGGCTCGGCGGGACGCGGCAGCGCGGCCCGTCGCGCGGCCGCCCGGAGCTGATCCTGCGCGCGATGCTCCACCCCGAGAGCGAGCTCCGCGACACACTCGGGCTCGAGTTCGAGGCCGAGGCCGCGCAGGTGCCGTGGAAGGTGCGCCTGCACGACCGGGGCATGGTCCACTACGACGCGCACGTGCTGCGCGCCCGCGCGCTCGGCTTCACCGAATCGGGGGCGGTGGTCCGGTCCGCCTAGGCTGCAGCGGTACGTCGACCTCGATCAGCTCGGGTGCCTTGGGCACCGCCACGGTGCGCTCCTCGGGCAGGAAGCCACGCGCGACGACCACCATCCGCCAGTCGCCTGCGTCGAGCGGGAGCACGATCCCTTCCGCCGGGAACGGGATCTCCACCACGAGCTCGCCGGTGCGCACGTCGATCACGCGGTTCCCCTCACCCTCGTAGGTGTCGGTGTTCCCGAACAGGACCACCAGCCCCGGCAGTGGCACCCCATTCGGCGCGCGCGCGAGCACGCGGACGCCGAGCGGCGCGCCGTCCAGACTGATCCGCTGCACGACCTCGCCCTCGCCGAGCGCGCGCACCGCGATGTTCGCGCTCAGCAGACCCATGCCTTCGGGCGGCAGGACGTCTGCGACGAACGCGGTGCCGGGGAGGCGCTCGGTGAGCACGAGCACGCCGAGCCCGTCGGTGCGCCCGACCTCCACGCCGTCCTGCTCTACGCGGGCGCCGACCACGGCGCGCGAATCGGCGTCCGTGACCTCGATCCGCACCGTGGTGAGGCTGTCTGGGCAGCCATCGTCGTCCTTGTAGCCGTTCACCGTCTCTGGCTGATCGGGGCACGCATCCACGTCATCTGCGACACCGTCCCCGTCCCGATCCGTGACGACCGCGCGCTCCAGCGTGACGCCCACGATCTGCGCGCCCTCGGTGAGCGTCGCCTGGACCGTCGCGGGCTTGAACGGATCCGGTGCGACCACGCGCACGTCGACCTGCGTGCCCGGCATCCGATCCGCTGCGACCACGACGCCCTTCTTGTCGGTCGTTCCGACGATCGCACCCTCGAGGCTGACGGTCGCGCCGGCGACGCCCGCGCCGTTGGCGTCGCGCACACGCACGGTGACCGCCGCCAAGGCGTCGGGACAGCCGTCGTCGTCCTTGTAGCCGTTCACCGTCTCGGGATCGCGCGGGCACGCATCGAGCTCATCGACGATGCCGTCGCCGTCGCGATCCTTCGGGGGCGCCGCGTCGAGGCGCACCACGACCGCCTGATCCCCCTCGGTGAGCGTGATCCGGACCGGAGCGACGGCGACATAGGCGTCGCTCGGCGCCGCGACGTCGATCTCGAGCGAGGTGCCGGGTAGCTGGTCGCGCAGGACCAGGGTGCCGTCGAGCCCGCTGTTGCCGACCTTGCGCCCGCCGACGCGGATCGGCGCCCCGGCGAGGCGTCCGCCGTCCGGTCGCTCGATGGTGACGAGGACGTTCCCGAGCGCGTCGGGACAGCCGTCGTCGTCCTTGTAGCCGTTCACCGTCTCGGGCTGGTCCGGGCACGCATCGTCGCCGTCGACGAACCCGTCCCCGTCGGTATCCACGGGCTCGGGCTCGGGCTCGGGCTCGGGCTCGACCACCGCCACGACGGGCTCGGGCTCGGGCTCCACCACGGTCACGACGGGCTCGGGCTCCGGCTCGGGCTCGGGCTCGGGCTCCGGCTCCACCACCGCCACGACCGGCACTTCGTCCGGGCACCCGTCGTGATCCTCGAACCCGTTGACCGTCTCGGGCTGGTCCGGGCACGCGTCATCTGCGTCGAACAGCCCATCGCCGTCCGTGTCGCGCCGCGACAGCAACAGCGCGCGGCGCTGCGCGCCTTCGACGAGCGCGAGGGTGGCGCTCGCGGCGACGTAGTCGCTCTTCGGCACGTCCACCGCGACCACCGCGTCCCGTCCGGGTCGCAGCGCTGACACCGCCAGGGTCCCGTCCGTGCCGGTGCGACCGCGCTCGGCGCCGTCGACCCGGACGACGGCACCGGCGAGCGGCCGGTCGCCCTCGCCGGTCACCGCGACCGTCAGCACGGCGAGCGCGTCCGGGCAGCCGTCGTCGTCCAGGTAGCCGTTGACCGTCTCGGGCTCTCCCGGACACGCGTCGTCGTCGTCGTGGAGCCCGTCGCCGTCGGTGTCGCGTCGCGCGAGCGCGAGCGCGTGCCGCTGCGCCCCCTCCGCGAGCTTCACCGTCGCCACCGCCGCGACGAAGTCGCGACCCGGCACCGACGCCGACACCTCGACGTCGCGACCCGGCATGAGGCCCGACACCTTCACCGTGCCGTCCTGACCCGTCCGCCCGCGCTCCTCGCCGCCCGTCATCACCAGGGCGCCCGCGAGCGGCGCGCCCTTCTCGCCCGTCACCGCGACCGTGAGATCCGCGAGCGCGTCGGGACATCCATCGTCGTCGAGGTAGCCGTTGACGGTCTCGGGTTGGTCCGGACACGCGTCGTCCGCGTCGACGATGCCGTCGCCATCGCGATCCTTGGGCGGTGTCGCGCCCAGCGTGACGCGCCGGGTGTTCGTCCCCTCGGCGAGCTTCACCCCCCCGAGCGTTCCGGGCTTGAACGCGTCCGTGGCGGGCGTGACGACCAGGTCGAGCGTTCGCTCCGGCAGCAGCTCGGCGAGCGCGAACCGCCCCGAGCCGTCCGTCGTGCCGACGACCGTGCCGTCCACCGAGACCTTCGCGCCGACGACCGGCACGTCTCCAGGCCCGCGCACGTCGACCGCGAGCGTCGCCAGCGTGTCCGGGCAGCCGTCCTCGTCCTTGTAGCCGTTCACCGTCTCGGGCTGATCCGGACAGCCATCGCGGGAGTCCGCGATGCCATCGCCGTCGGTGTCGCGCCGACCCATCGCGATCGCCGCGGCCTGCTCACCCTCGACCAGGGTCAGTGCGTCGCTGGACGCGTCAAGCAGGTCGGTCCCGCCCTTCGCCGCCTGAAACGCGAGCTTCGCGCCGGGCAACAGGCCGGTCACCCGGAGCACGCCAGCCGCATTGGATCTTCCGTGCTCGCCCGCCTCGGAGGTGATGCTGGCCGCCGGCACGCCGACGCCGCGGTCGTCGGTGACGGTGAGCACGACCGTCGCGAGCGCATCGGGGCAGCCGTCCTCGTCTCGGTACCCGTTGACCGTCTCGGCCTCGTCCGGGCACGCGTCATCGCCGTCCGCGATGCCGTCGCCGTCCCGATCGGCGATGCCGAGCACGACCGCGCGCGCTTGCGCGCCCTCGATCAGGTCGATCTGGACCTGCACCGGGGGGCGGTCGCCGTGCCGCGCCGTCAGGACGAGCCCCGGCACGGGCACGCGCTCGGGCAGGCGAAGCTCGCCCTTCGCGTCGGTGCGCCCGAGCTCGCGCTCGCCCTCGAGGATCGCCGCGCCGGCGAGCGGCGCGCCGCCCTCGTCCGTGATCGTCACGAACAGCGACGCGAGTCGGTCGGCGCAGCCGTCGTGATCCTTGTAGCCATTGGGCGTCTCGGCCTCCGTCGGACAGGCGTCGTCGTCGTCCGCGATGCCGTCCCCGTCGGTGTCGCGCCGCACGAGCGATACCTCGCGAACCTGCTCCCCTTCGGCGAGCGAAGCGGCGACCTCGACCGGGACGTAGTCCTTGCCCGGAACCGACACGGTGTACGCGCCCGCCTGCTCGGGCAGCACGTCCGTGAGGGTGAGTACGCCGTCGTCATCCGTCGTTCCGACGGGCTTGCCCTTCCACGTCACCGTGGCGCCCGGCAGCGCGACCCCCTCGGCCCCCGTGACCACGAACCGAACCGACGCGAGCACGTCGGGACAGCCGTCGTCGTCGCGCCAGCCGTTTCGCACCTCGGCCTGGTCGACGCACGCGTCGAACAGGTCCACGATGCCGTCGCCGTCCGTGTCGCGCTCGGCCAGCACGACCTGCCGCGCGTGCTCGCCCGGCGCGTAGGCGTCGGCGAGCTCCGCGTCTTCGTAGCCGTGCAGCGCGACCGTCCACGCGACCGGCGCATCGACCACCACCTGGTCGACCCGTAGGGTGCCGTCGCCCGCGGTGGTGCCGAGCGCGTCGCTGCCCGCGCGCACGACCGCGCCGGCCAGCGGCGCTCCCTTCGGGTCCGACACCTGGATGCGCACCACGGCAACCTCGACGACCGGCGGCGCGAGCACCTCCTCGTCCGCCTCGGTCGCGGCGACCACGGGCGGCTGTGCCGGCTCGACCTCGACCTCGGCGACCGGGATCGGGGCCGCTTCGAGCGTCCACGACACCGCCTGTGGCCCCTCGACGAGCGCGATGACGCGCGCGTCGGCCGCCAGCCAGGTGTCGTCGGGGGGCTCGACCACGAGCTCGATCTCGGTGCCCGGCATCCGGTTGGTCACCAGCAGGCGCCCGGCGCCGTCGGTGCGTCCCGCGAGCTCGCCCCCGAGCTTCAGCGCGACGCCCGAGAGCGGCTCGCCCGAGTCGGCCCGGACCTCGATCGCCACGCTGGCGAGCGCGTCAGGACAGCCGTCGTCGTCGCGATAGCCGTTGACCGTCTCGGGCGCGTCGACGCACGCGTCGTCGCGATCCACCAGACCGTCGCCGTCGGTGTCGAGCGGCGTGAGCGCCACGGTGCGCGACAGGCGCCCCTCGGGCAGCGTGACCGGCTCGACCTGCGCCGGCTCGCGATGCGGTGCGCGGATCTCGGCGGAGAGCTTCCGCCCCGGCATCGCGCCCTCGATCACGAACGCGCCCGCCGCGTCCGTGACGCCTGCGTCGGCCCCGTCGATCAGCACGCGCGCGTCCGGCACCGCCTTGCCGTCGTGATCGATCACCCACAGCGCGAACGTGGCGAGCGCGTCGGGGCAGCCGTCCCCGTCCTTGTAGCCGTTGACGGTCTCGGGCTCGTCGGGGCAGCCGTCCATCGCGTCGACGAAGCCATCGCCGTCCCGATCCCGGACCGCCGGCGCCTCGACCGGCGGCGGGGGCTCGGGCTCGGGGGCGACCGCGACGACCGGCGGCACATAGGGCTCGGCGACCACGCGCACACGCTGCGGCCCCCCGGCGAGCGTCACCGAGGCCATGCCCTTCAGCCCGCCGTCGTCCGACGTGACGCCAAACACGAGCGTCGCGCCCGCGGGCCGCCCGGCGTACTCGTAGACGCCGTCCGGACCGAACTTCCCGGCCTTGAGCCCGTCGATCACGATCGTCCCGCCGGCCACCGGCGTCCCGCCCTGATCGACGACCACGAGGGTGAGCGAGGGCGCCTCCGCCGCGGCGTCGGGAGAGCGCTCGAGCGCCACCTTGAGCACGTCGTCGCCGTCCGTCCCGATCGCCGCGATCGCGGGCATCCACGGCTCACGCGGAGCGGGGATCTCGAGGCGCGCGGCGCGAGACGCATCGGCGACCTGGACTGCCACCCGCCCCGCGGCGTCGGTGCGACCCGCCGGATCGCCGTCGATCCGCACCGGCGTGTCGGCCACCGGGAACCCGTCGGCGTCGACCACCTCGACGACGACCGTGCGGGGCGTGACCACCGGCTCGGCGACCGGCTCGGCGACCGGCTCGGCGACCGGCTCGGCGACCGGCTCGGGCGCACCGAGCGAGAGTACGTGCTGCTGATCCCCCTCGACGAGCCGGATCGGCTGCACCGTCATCCCCTCGCCGGCGGTGCCACGCACCCCGACCGAGAGGATGGCTCCGGGCGGACGCCCCTGCTGCGCGAACCGCCCCGCGTCGTCCGTGCGGCCCGCCGGAAGGCCGTCCACGGTGACCAGCGCGCCGCGCACGGGCTCACCCAGGGCATTCACCACCTCGACGACGAGGTTCGCGAGCGTGTCGGGGCAGCCGTCCTCATCCTCGAACCCGTTGCGCGTCTCGGGCTCGTGCGGACAGCGGTCGGTCGCGTCCGGGATCCCGTCGCCGTCGCTGTCCTCGGAGGCGTGGATCGGCGTGGACAGCAGGAGCCCGAGCAACCCCATCGAGGCGACCCAAGCTCGCGTGCCCCGCCCGTCGACCCAGCCTGGACCGCCCATCCGCACCCCCATCAACCCTCCACCCGCATACAACCCCAGTCTACCCCTCACCGTCCTGCATCATCAGCACTGTCGCCAGACGGGTGACCGCCTCGGTGGCGTTCTTGGCCCCCGTGGTCAGCGCGTCCGAGGGCCACGGGCACCCGCTGGTCGGCTTGAGCGGGATCGCCTCGCCGAGCGCGACGAGCGCGACGTCCGGCAACACCGGCTGACCCGGCTCGGCCGGGCCGGACGCGGCGATCACCTGCTTCATCAGGTCGTCGACGCACTCCTCGGCCGTCTTGTCCATCACCCCCTTTGCCGCGCTGGGGAGCTGGTTGTAGGCGTCCCAGATCGCGAGCGCCCACAGGTGCGCCTGGCCCGGCGCGACAGGCGGCCGGTCGCCCGTGTCGGCCTGGAGGACCGTGTCGAGGATGGCGCGCAGGCCGACCGACATCGCATGCGCCGACCAGCGGTGGTTCTGCCGCGGGTCGGCCGGCGCGTCTCCGAACACGGCCATCGGCGAGTCACCGAGGTTCTGCGGCGCGCCGAACTCGGTGGACGCCCGCTTCGAGAGGCCCCACGGGCCCGCGCGATCGACCGCGCCGTCCCCGAGCACGAACTCTTCGGGGCACTGGTACTCGACCTTGGGGAACCACAGCAGCACGTACTCGGGTAGATCCTGCCCGAGCACGCCGACCTGACCGCGACAGCGGAGCGGATCGCCCAGATCGGGCCGCTTCTTGGCCATCTCGGACACGATGAAGCCGCGGGTGTTCTTCATCGCGACCAGATCGAACGCGAGCGCCGCCTCGGACGCCAGCCGCTTGCCCCCCAGCTCGACGGAGATGGCTTGGGACATCGGCACCGACAGCGCGACCTCGGCCTGGAGCTTGCGCGCCTGGGTGACGTCGTCGAGCGCCTTCGCGATGTCCTGGCGCTCCTGGATGCACGCCGACTCGGCGAGCAGCGCCGCGTCACGCCCTGCCTCGGCCTGCTGCTTCTCGGTGCGCGCGGCGTCCAGCTCCGCCGACATCTTCGCCTGGCTCGACAGCGACCAGCCCGTGACCGCGATGGCCGCGATCATCGAGGTCAGCGTGAGCAGCATCGGGACGGCGACCGCGGGAGAGAGGCCCAGCTTGCGGAGCTGGCCGACCAGCGCGCCCGTGATGCGCGCGGCCGGATCCGCCATCATGCCCGCGACCGCCGGCACCATGTAGGTCCCGATGGAGATCCCGGCGGTACCGCTGCTGCGACGACCCTTCCCGCCAACGCCCGCGCCCGCGCCCTGCTCGACCTCGGTGGCGGCCTCGAGCGCGAAGATCACGGTGCGCATGTCGGGCAGCGTGACCTCGAACCGGCTGCCGTCCTTCAGATCGGTCGACGTGGTGACGCGCGAGCGGCCATCGTGACGCAGCCACTCGAGCGTCACCCCACGCCCGACACGGGTGACCCGGAAGTTGGGCGCCTCGTTGGGTCGGCGGCGCCGCACCTCGAGCTCGACCACGAAGTGTGACTTGGGCGGCGGCGCGTGATCCGGGTGCCGGAGCACGGTGACGCGCAGCCCCTTCGTCTCCTCACCCAGCATGTCCTGGATCGCGTAGATACAGAATCGGCCGGTCGGACCGGGCTCGATCGCGATCCTGCGGGGTTGACCCTGCGGTTCGAAGCACTGGATGAGCATCCCGACTCCCCTCTCCTCAGCCTTCGCTCTGGAGGAACTGCTTGACTTCCTTCGCGTACGGCTCGATGTGCACCGCCTTCGCGGAGCGATCGCTCTTCTCGAGCTCGCGGCCGAGCGCCGCGAGCAGCACCGGCATGTCGAGCGCGCGCCCCATGCCGACCGACCACGCCACCGCGCGGATCGCCGCGCCGCGGATCAGACCGCCGCTGATCGTGAACCGGTCGGCGACCAGGTCCAGGTCGAGGCGCGACAGATCGTCGGCGCCACCGTGCACGAGCATCATGCGCCACAGCCTCAGCCGCGCGCCGAAGTCCGGCATGGGCAGGATCACGTAGTCGTTGAACCGACGGAAGAACGCCTCGTCGACGTCCTGGGTTCGGTTCGTCGTCGCGACGAGCACGCCGTCGAAGCGCTCCAGGCGCGTGAGCAGGAACGCGACCGCGGTGGACAGCGCATTGGCCCCCTGCGACCCGCTCTGGCGCTGCCGGAACAGCGACTCCGCCTCATCGAGCACCAACACGCTCAGCGCCGCCTCGGCCATGTCGAACACCTGCCCGATCAGCTGCTCGGTCTCGCCGAGCCACTTCGAGAGGACCGCGGACAGATCGAGCTTGACCAGCGAGCGCCCGAGCGACGTGGCGAGCGCCTCGGCGGCCATCGACTTGCCCGTGCCCGGCAGCCCGGAGAGGAGCAGGCGATAGCCCCCGCCGCGGCCCTTGAAGCTCGTCAGCGTCGGCAGGATCTCGAGGCGGTACCGCGCGTGCATGCGCGCCTGATCCAACTGGCTGCGCACCCCGTCGGGGACGATGATGTCCTCGAAGGTGACGTCGACTCGCTGCGGCAGCGCGATGCCGCCGCCCGGCACCCCGCACACGTCGGCGAACGCCGCCGACGGATCCCGCTCGACCAGGATCCGGCTGAGCTCCACGTCGAGATCGGCCGCCTTGTCGTTGGAGCGCGGCTCCACCCAGCGCAGCCGGATGCCGCCGCCCACGGCGGGCACCCGCGCAGGCACCGGGCTGGCGACGAGCATCACCCGATCGCCCAGCCCTCGGCGCGTGCGCCACAGCACCTCGGCGACCAGCGCCCCGCGGTCGTTCTCGGGCAGCGTCGTGCAGTCGACCACCGCGCACCCCGACGCGCACAGGCTCATCGCGACGGCCCCGGCGGCGCGGGCCGCCCCCTCGGTGACGGAGACGACGACCGGACGCCAGGCGCGCGCGCCGACCTCGTCGTAGGCGGCGCTCATCAGCCGCTCGCGGCTGGCGCCGTGCAACACCAGCCAGCCACCGACCGCGCCGCCCTCTGCAGAGGCCGCATCGTTGAGCGGAAGCGGCGCGAGCCCGATGCACGCGCGCCCCTCCGCGGTGAGCCGCAGCGCGGCCGGGCCGCTGACCACCGGGTCGCTCGGATCGCGCCCGACCACCTGCACGAGGCGCCAATCCGACAGCTCGTTGACGCCGTCCTCGACCACTGCAGCGCTCATCTCGCGCGCATCGAGGTGCATGACGAGCCGGTCCCACCCCATCACGCCCTGGCGGCCGTGCGCGTCGGCCGGCAGCGCGCTGGGGTCGAGGTCGAGCTGGGCGAGCGCGTACAGGCTCTCGCGCGCCGCATCGGAGAGCCCGAGCCGGCGAGAGCAGCGCGCGAAGCGCGCCTCGAGGTGGTCGGCGTAGCTCATCGGCCGCCCGACCCCCCACGCTTGCGGCCCGTGTTCAGGACGATCTGGGAGCTGGGCATGAAGTCGGGGCCCGAGCCGACCGGGATGCGCAGACGCAGGTTGAGTACTGCCTGGAGCGGACGCTGCAGCGCCTGCGTGAGCAGCGCGAACTCCTGGTTGTTCAGGTCGTGCACCGGATCGAGCTGGAACTCTCCGACGCTCTCGGCGCGGATGAACTCGAGCATCTTCAGCATCTGCGCCGGCGCGTCCTCGCCGGTGTCTTGGGGCCCGAGACCCTTGCACGACGCGGCGTACGCCTCGATGAAGTCATAGAACCCGTCGGGGATCGGGCGCGCCGGCACCTTCACCCGGATGGTCCGGTTGTGCTGGATGCCCATCGACAGCACGCTGAGCGCCGCGAGCGCGAGCGGGGCCGTGTCGGACGTGCTCGACGACGTGCCGCGACCGGGATCGCCGGCGACACAGATGTAGTACGCGCTGACGACGGTGCCGGTGTGCCACATCAGCGCCGGCGGGCGCGCGTGGAGCCCCGCCTCGTCCTCGACGACCCAGCCCGGCCCCTCCTCGCTGCGGTCCTGGGCCTCGTACCACTTGCGCAGCGGCGCGGGCAGCTCGGAGGTCAGCGGGTAGGGCGAGCTCGAGAACTGACGGCGCGGATCTGGCGGCGCGATGCTCGGATACAGGTACTCGAGGTAGTGCGACAGGTGCATGCCGAGCTCGCTCCACTCGACCGGGATCTCCGAGTTGCGCGCCTCGGAGCGCCCCGGCGCCGCGAGCAGCGACACGGAAGGCACATAGTCGATCAGCTTCGGATCGGGGCCCACCCGGTACGGGAAGACGACGAGGTGACTGCGGGTGGCCCCCTCTGGCGGAAAGCGGCCCCACACGTCGACCACGTCCAGACCCGACTTCTGCATCAGTCCGGCAGCCCACGCGATCAGCTCGTCGTGGACCCGCGTGGTCAACCTGTTGGTGTGCTCGAAGACGTTCACTGGCCCTCCGGCAGATCACCCGCGGCCGAGCCGTTCAGGCGGAAGTGGATCCGGACCCCGGCATAGAAGCCGGTGGCGCTCTCCAGGGTGTAGTAGCGATCGGCCGCCGGCATCAGCATCCGCGTGTGCATGACGCGCACGTAGGGCCCGAGCAGGATGGCCGGGTGGTAGGGCGTGTACGTCGCGTCCTTCGCGCGCTTGCGACGCATCGACCAGCCGCTCCACCCCTCGCCGTAGATCGTGCCTTGCAGCCCGTTGTAGCTCGGCCCGATCAGGCCGCCGACGCGGAAGCCGAACTCGGTGCGACCGAGGAAGCTGCTGCCGTCGGGGCGGTCGGCGCCCCACGGATGGCTGCCCGCCTTCACCGCGATGGGGTTGGCCGGGGGCCCGAAGCGGATGCCCGCCAGGAAGCCGCCCGCGTAGGTGATGGCGAGCGGGTAGGTGATCGGGACGTCGTCGTAGATCGACTTGCCCGGGAACACCATGTCGAGGTGGAACTCGGGCCCGAACTCGATCGCGTAGCGGTCGTAGGACGACCTCCACAGCGTCCGGAGCGCGGTCACGTCGAGCGACAGGCCGCTCGTGTTCGCGATGAGGCGATCCCCGGTGCCAATCTGGCTGCAGTCGACCACGGTGTCCTTCGTCGAGCCCTCGCCCGCGCAGACCGAGATCGTCCGACGCAGCGGGAACGCACCGATGCCCGCAGAGAACGCCCAGTCACCCGTCTGCCGGCGCGTCCACTTCTGCACCATGCTGTTGCTGGCGACCGACTGCGTGGGCAGGTAGGCCGGCGCGAGCATCGTGCGCGTGGTGACCGCCGCCTCGGCGGGCGGGAGGAAGTAGGCCCACGCGCCCGCGTAGCGGTAGCCATCGCCCTCGCGGCTTCGCGCCATCAGGTAGGGCGCTCGCGGCTTGTTGAAGTGGATCTTGCGCTTGTCTCGCACCTGGCTCTCGTCCAGCACCACGAGCACCGTGGCCTCGCGCTTCACCTCGGCGCGAAGTGGCTCGGCGACGAGGTCGCGGACGTACCGCACGGACTCCTGACGGATCACCTCGACCGGAGAGCGCACCTCCTTCTTCTTGAAGATGCGCTGCGCCAGCCCCAGCGTGTCGGTGACCAGCGCCACGGGCCGATCCGTGTCCACCTTCTCGAGGGTCTGCGCGGCATCGGTGCCCTTGTCGACGTCGTCCCTCCGGGAGTCGTAGAGCTCTTGGTTGGTCGGCTTCTCGTAGTAGGCGCCCACCGCGTCGGTGCCGTCGCCCTGGATCGCGTTCACCGGCCGGAAGTCGCCGTCGAGCAGCGCCGCACGGATCAGCGTGGGCACGATGCGCGGCGGTGCGAGCACCGTGTCGTCGCAGATCGCCGCGGTGCGCAGCGCGAGCCGATACTCCTGGTCCTGGACCGAGACCGGCTCGGGCGCCCACAGCAGGTGCCATCCGGTCCACACCTTCCACCGGATCCGGTAGATCGCACGCTCGCCCGGCAGACTGACGAGGCGCAGCACCGACGGGCGGTTGACGCGGGGGTCGTCGATCAGCAGGAACGGGAGCTGATCGCGTCCGTGCCACAAGATGGCGTCGGAGTCCATCAGCCCGTCGGGCGCCACGATGAGCCCGTCGACGTTGACCTGCCCGAACGCCGGCTGGGCGAGCGCGGCCTGGCGGTCGAGCGTGGTGCAGATCGCGAGCGGATCGACCGCGCCCGGGCCATCCGCGATGAAGTTCGAGTAGAAGCCGTGCCGACGCAGCACCGCGACCCACTGCTCGGCGCCCATCGCCTCGAGCTCTCCGGGCGTCTGGCGCTGCGCCGGATCGGTCGTGAACCGCGACACGTACTCGTAGCGGACGTGATCGAGGATCAGCGACGTCTCGATGCGGTCGCGCTCGGTCTTGCCCCGCTCCTCGCCGAGGCGCCGCACCGCGACCTCGAGGGCGATCGGGCGGATGTACTTGAGGATGAACGCCGCGCGACGCGAGTCCTGCGCGTTCTGCTCGGCCCACGCCTTCAAGGTGTCGTCGTCGACCCCGCCGATCGGGCTCACACGCGGGCGCAGCAGCAGCTTGAACTGGGTGCCGACGTCCCGGGTGAGATCGAGGAGGAAGCGGCGGTCCGGGTTCTGCCAGATGTCCATCGCCTCGAGGCGCTTCTCGACGACCGGCTTCGGGAGCTCCTTGTAGTTCAGGCTGAACGCGCGATCGGTGACGAACGCCGCGCTCGCCTCGGCCATCAGCGCGGCGTCGGAGTCGAGCTGGCCGATGGACGCAGCGACCGCCTCCTTGGTGAGCCCGCGCGCGTCGGATGTCGTGCCCGGCGGGTCGTGCATCGCCATCAGCGCGGTGAGCACGCGCAGGTGGGTGGGCGTGTACTCCTCGCGCGCGAAGCGGACGATCTGGGTGCCGACGTTCTCGTAGAAGTTGTCGAACTCGTCGTGCGCGAGCGAGCGGAGATCTTCGATCGACGCCTCGAGCGGGAGCAGCGTCTTCGCGTAGGACGCGCGGCGCGCCTCGACCAGCGCGCGCCGCTGCTCGTCGGTGCTCCACCCACCGCGAGGCGGCGTCTTGATCGCTTCGTCGGCGAGGAAGTGCGACAGCGGGATGTCGTCGCTCACCTTGCCGCCCGAGTTCGGATCGTCGTCGATGCTGTCGTAGCGGTACGCGCCGAACTGCTCGAACCCGAACCCGTCGTCCTCGAGCACCGGTCCGTCGTCGAATGCCGGAAGCAGGGGCGCCTCGGGCACGGCGCCCCAGTCGCCGCCACCGCCGCCGGCCTCCCACCACGAGTCGTCGCCCGACGAGTAGTTGTCGGGGAAGTACTCGTCTTCCGGGTTCTGCTCCTTGCGGTCGTCGCCGCCCCCGCCGCCGCCCATCGCCTGCTCGTAGGGGTACATCTGCTCGAAGAACGGCCCCGACGTCTCCGGATCGCCGTCCATGATGTCGAACTGATGGCGCCTGCCGTCGAAGACGAGGCGCGTCGCGAACCGCCCCTTGAGCATCACGATGGGCGCCGGGCGCACGAGTCCGGGAGCCTGCGCGTAGTCGAGCGTCCGGTAGATGGGGGGCTGCGCCCCACCGGTCCCCAGCCATCTCGAGCCGTCCACCCACAGGTCGCGCGCCGGGACGCCGTAGGAGCGAAGGGTGCCGTCCGTGGGCTCGCCCGCGGCAGGCCCGCGGCCGTCGTCGGCGCCCGGCGTGGCGTCCCACAGGTAGCTGGACTCTGGCATCCGGTTCAGCCCGACCGCGACGAGGTGCTCCTGGAACAGGTCGTCGCCGCTCCACCGGCGCGCGAGATCGTCCCAGATCCACCCGTACAGGCGGCCGTAGGTGCGCAGGCGCTCGAACGAGCCCTCACCACGGTGCACCTTGAACAGGTCGTCGACGTCTCGAAACTGCACCTCCTCGACGCAGCGTCCGACGCGCGCGGCCGCCTCGTCGCAGTTCCGCCCGTCGGGCAGATCTTCGAACGCGATGACGATCACGCCGGGTGCCTTTGGTGGCGCGTCCTGCGCGGTGGCGGGCGGAGCCCACACCGCGACCAGACAGGCGGCCATCAGCCCCCCGGTCAGCCCATCGACTCTCGGAAGCCCCACCCGGCGTTCCATCACCACTCCCTCAAGGACTCGATGCGAAGCATCTCTGCTACCTGCTCTCTGACGTCTTCCATCAGCGCCCGTGCTGTCGGATCCCCTACCGCCAATGCCCGAAGAATCTCCAGGATCTGCTGCTCCGGCGGCAGGCTCCGCGGCTCCTCGGGGGGCGCCGCCGCAGCCTGCTCCGTCGCCGCCCGAACGACCGGACGCTGGACCACCTGCCGGGGAGCTTCCCACACAAAGCCGCCCTCCGCGCCCTTCGACGTCGAAGATTGCGCTCCCGACGCGGTCCTCGGGGCATCCTTCGAGGTCGATCCCTCGTCCCGGGATCGTGCGCCCGCGGCGCCAGACGGTGGCGCACCCTGGGTACCCCCCTGCGCACGCCGCACCCGGATCAGCTTCCGGCTGGCCGCGTCCGCGGTGCTCGGGACGCGGCGCTGCGGGATGGTCTCGCCCAGCGACGGTGCCCCGTACGCAGGTGCGTCCACCCACTCGACCTCGTCCTGTCGCGCAGCGCCTCGCGCCTCGCCGCCGCCCCGCGACGCTGGCGCGTCGGTCCGGGACGGCCCGCGCTGCGCCGCCTTCGCCTCGGAGGGCCTTGCCGTCTGCATCGCCGAGCGCTGCACGCTGCGCGTCAGCACACGGCGCAGTCCCGGCCCGCCGGCGCGGCGCCCCGCCGCCACCGACAGCC
>CAYQSE010000117.1:0-16392 GCA_964419905.1 uncultured Enterobacteriaceae bacterium | reverse complement strand
CACGTGATCTCAGGTACGGTGCGAGATGTGTAGGATCGACAGCCGTCCCGGCCGAGGTTGTCTGGTTTCGTGGCTGCGCGGGGGCCTCGGCTTGGTTCGGCCGGCCGGGACGGCCGGCCCACGTCAGCGTGCGCGGGGGCCTCGGCCTGGTTCGGCCGGCCGGGACGGCCGGCCCACGTCCAAGTGCGCGGGGGCCTTGGCCTGGTTCGGCCGGCCCGCGTTCGAGCGCTGCGCGCGATCAGGCGTCTTCGTCGCCCTCCTCGCCGTCGTCCTCGATCTCGAGTCCGGGCGGCGCGGCGGCCTGTCCCATGAAGAACGCGTAGTAGCTGCTGGTCTCGTCGCTCGGATCGAGCGCGGCGGCCGCCTCGAAGTGCGCGCGGCTCTCCTCGACGGTCGCGGCGAACACCTCGGGCGCGCCGAAGATCAGGTCGTCCTCGTCGGCCTTGCGACGCAGGATCTCGGCGAGCTGCGCGTGCGCGACCGCCCGCACCGTGTCGGGCGGGATCTCGTCGGTCCACGGGCCCGACTTCTCGAGGTGCAACAGCGCCTCGCGGGCGTTCTCCTCGGCGTCGTCGAGGCGACCGGCCTCGAGCATCCGTCGCGCCAGCTGCATCCGGGGCTCGGGCAGGCGCGGCTCGGCGCGCAGGATCGCGCGGAGCTCGTCTTCGGCCTCGTCGAGCTTCCCGGCCTCCTCCAGCCGCAGCGCGGCCATGAAACGCGCGCCGAGCGCCTCGAGGGCCTCGGCTTCGCGGGCGTCGTGATCGAACATGGGCATCCTCACCGCACGGGGTGGTCGAAGTGGGGATCCGTGCGCTCCCCCGGGCGCGCCTTGTCGGGCGCGGTCGGCCCGGTCCATACCCCGGCGCCGCCCGGCGCGTCGCCTCGCACGGTATGGACGTTCACCGCGAGGCGCCGCGCCACGAAGCGCAGCACGAGGGGCGCGAGGAACCTCCGGCTCGGCGGCGCGATCATCGCGAACCCGACCAGATCGGTGAACACGCCCGGCGTGAGCAGGAGGAGCGCGCCGCCGAGCACCATCGCGGCCTCGAGCAGCGTGGTGGCCGGCGGGAGACCCCGCTGCAGCGAATCCTGCAGCTGGCGCAGCACCGCGAAGCCCTCGCGCCGCGCGAGCCACGCGCCCGCGAACCCGGTCACGAGCACGAGCGCTATCGTCCACCACGGGCCGATCACGGTGCCGAGGTGC
The DNA here is from genome assembly GCA_964419905.1 of uncultured Enterobacteriaceae bacterium. Lineage (GTDB taxonomy): Bacteria > Myxococcota_A > UBA796 > UBA796 > JAFDJI01. Next base: position 15,188 of record CAYQSE010000117.1, on the reverse strand, counting down.
ACGAGGAACGCCAGGTCGAGCACTGGCACCAGCGTGAACAGCAGGAACAGCCTCAGCAGCATTCGTCCGCCTTCACTTCGCTCCACACGACCTCGAGCGCGTCGGGTGGCGTGTCGTGGACTGTGCGCCCCTGCGCGGCGAGCGCGCGCTCGAGCGCGCGGAACCGGCGCTCGAACTTCGCCGTGGCCCCGCGGAGGGCGTCCTCGGCGCCCACCGGGAGGTGCCGGCCGAGGTTCACCAGGGTGAACAGCAGGTCGCCGAGCTCGTCGCCGATCGCGTCCGGCGCGCCATCGGCGATCGCGGCGTCGAGCTCTGCGAGCTCTTCGTCGACCTTCTCGCGCACCTGCGGCGCGTCGGGCCAGTCGAAGCCCACCGCGGACGCCTTCTCGGAGATCCGATGCGCGCGGAGCAGCGCGGGCAGGGCACCCGGCACCCCATCGAGGACCGAGCGTGCGGCGTCGCCCTCGTTCGCCTTGCGTGCCTCCCACGCGGCGATGCTTCCCGGATCGCCGTCGTCGGTGTGCGCGGGATCGAAGACGTGCGGGTGGCGGCGCACCATCTTCTCCGAGATCCCGGCCAGCACGTCGTGGAGCGTGAACGCGCCACGCTCCTCGGCGGTGCGCGCGATCAGCGCCACCAGGAACAGCAGATCACCGAGCTCCTTGCGGAGCGCGTCGTCGTCGGCGCGGTCGATCGCGTCGAGCACCTCGTAGGCCTCTTCGAGCAGGTAAGGGCGCAGCGAACCCGCTGTCTGCGCGCGGTCCCACGGGCAGCCGTCGGGCGCCCGCAGGCGCGCCACGATGTCGACCAGATCACGCATCGCCCTCAAGGGTGGCCCCTCCGGCTATACTCGGCCCCGCGTCGGTCCGGTCCCGGGGGACGTAACGTCCAGGAGAGGCGGTGTCGTCGAAGGGCGGTCCACAGGAGTTCGGCAACTACCACCTGCTCGAGAAGATCGCGACGGGCGGTATGGCCGAGGTGTGGCGCGCGCGTGCCTATGGCATGGCGGGCTTCGAGAAGATCCTCGTCATCAAGAAGGTGCTCGACACCCTCGCGAAGGACGACGAGTTCCTCAAGCTCTTCGTCGACGAGGCGCGCATCGCGGTGCAGTTGCTGCACGTGAACATCGTGCAGGTCTTCGACCTCGGGGAGGTCGACGGCACCTACTACATGGCGATGGAGTACGTGCACGGGCTCGATCTCGCGCGGCTGGTGTCGCGCGCGCGTCAGGTCGGGCCGTTCCCGGTGCCGCTCGCGCTGTTCATCGCGAGCGAGGTGCTCAAGGCCCTGCAGTTCGCGCACGAGCGCACCGACGACAACGGCGCGCCGCTGCGCATCGTGCACTGCGACATCAGCCCGCAGAACGTGCTGATCAGCTACGCGGGCGAGGTGAAGATCACCGACTTCGGGATCAGTCGGGCGGCGTTCCAGGCATCCTCCATGCACGAGGTCATCCGGGGCAAGTACGCCTACATGAGCCCCGAGCAGGTCGACGGCAAGGAGCTCGACGGTCGATCCGATCTGTTCTCGCTCGGTATCCTGCTCTACGAGCTGCTCACCGGGCGGCGGCTGTTCAAGGCGAAGAGCCGCGACGAGACGCTCGCGCGCGTGCGCCGCGCCGAGGTGCCCTCACCGCGCAGCTACCGCCCCGAGCTCTCCGAGGACCTCGAGGGGATCCTCCTCACCGCGCTCGCCCAGCGCCGCGAGGATCGCTTCCCGAGCGCCGGGCACATGCTCGACGACGTGAGCACGCTGATGGTGCGCGAGGCGCATCGCGCGACCAACAACGATCTCGCGGGCTTCGTCAAGGACGTGATCGAGGCCGCGAGCCAGGGCGGCACGGTCGAGCGTCGCCGCGACGCCGACGCCGCGCCACCGTCCTCGCTCGTCGTGCTCGCCGCCGAGGCCTCGCCGCCGCCGCGCAGCCTCGCCACGCCGCGCGCCTCGCTCGCATCACTCACCCAGGAGTGGTCGGGGATCATCGGTCAGGCCGAGGGCGAGATCTGGGAGCGCGAGGAGGGCAGCGTGCTCGTCGTGTGGGTCGCGCAGGACGACCTGAAGAGCACGCTCGCACGCGCGGTCGAGACGGCCACCACGCTGCGCCGCGTCACGCAGCGCGCGGGCTTCCGGCTGAGCGCCGGGCTCGCGCCGGGTGTCGCGCGCATCCAGACCGACACGGGGCGTCCGCCCGAGGGCTGGAACCTCTCGGGCCCGTTCTACCTGGCGCGGTGGATGATGAACCTGTCTGCGCACCGCGGGCGCACGCTGCTCACCGAGGTCGGCGCGAAGCAGGTCGACGTGCAGCGCAGCAAGCTGCTCGGCCGCATCAGCATCCAGGGCAACCGCTACATCAACCTCTACGAGCTCGACGTGCGGGCGCCCGCCTGACGCTCAGGCGTCGAGTCGATACAGCCGACGGCCGTTCCGGGCGAGGATGCCGGCCTTCACGTCGTCGTCGTAGCGGTCGTCCGCGAGGAACGCGTTGAGGTCGTAGGCGATGTCGTCGAGCGGCGACTCGTGCCCGTAGTCGGACGAGTAGACCAGCCGGTCGGCGCCGATCGCGTCGATCGTGTAGTGCAGCGACCGCTCCTCCAGCTCGAGCGAGATCCACAGGTTCTCGGTCTCCTTGAAGTAGTGCGACGGCTTGTGGCGGATCGTCTTGCGCAGCTGCACGCCGTTGAGCGAGCCGTACTCGTGGTCGAGCCGGTCGAGCAGGAACGGGACCCAGCCGCAGCCGGCCTCGAGCAGCGCGAAGCGGAGGTTCGGGAACGCATCGAGCACGCCGGAGAGCACGAGATCCGTGACTTGCTTCAGCATCGGCAGCGGGTGGCTCAGCGCGTGCACCTTCGCGAAGTCCTGGAAGTGCCCGAGCCCGAGGCCCTGGGCCGGGCCGCCGTGAAGCGCGAGCGGCACCCCGAGGCGCTCGGCTTCCTCGTAGAGGGGCCAGAATGAGGGATCGCCGTAGGTGCGCGGCATGACGAGCACCGTCGGCAGCAGCGCGGCGACGAATCGGGTGCGCTCGGTGGCACAGCGCCGAAGCTCCGCGATCGCCGCGGTGATGTCCTGGACAGGCAGCAGCCCGACGCCGTGCAGCCGCGCGTCGCGCTCGGTGTACTCGGCGGCGAGCCAGTCGTTGTAGGCCCGCGCGGTGGCCGCCGCATAGCCCGCGTCCTGGATCAGGCCCTGGGCGAGGCCCTCGGTCGGGTAGAGCACCGAGCCGTCGAGCCCGACGCGATCCAGCACGCCCGACCAGATCTCGGCGTTCGTGTGACGGTGCCTGCGCTCGGGATCGCCCCGGTTCACGAGGATCCCGCGCGACCAGCCGTCGAGGCTCGGGAACACCTGGAAGCCGACCGGTCGGCGCGGGTTGTGGTACTCGCCCTCGAAGTAGGCGGCGATCGCCGCGTTGTCCTCGTCGATGTGTCCGTCGCTGTCGAAGACGGGCAGTCGGTGTCGCATTCGGGGGCTCCTCAGCCGCGGCGTACGAGCAGGCCGTGCTCGAGTCCGCGGGCGACGACGTCACGCCACGGGCCCGAGAGGCCAGGGAGGTGGGCGCGGCACGTCTCGGCCGCGATGGCGTGGCCGTCGAGCGGCTCGACGTCGTCCCACTCGTCGCCCGGGAGCCCGAGCAGCGCGCCGACGAGCGGACCGTCGAGGGGGCACGCGCTGCTCAGCTCCTCCGGGAACTCGGGCCCGAGCCCGAGCAGGGCGGGCAGCGCGACGTAGAGGGCGGCGTCCTCGGCGCTGACCTCGGGCAGCGACGCGCCATCGGCGTAGGCGGCGAAGGCCTTCGCGTCGCGGCCGCCGGGGCCGACCTCGTAGCGCTGGTGCGCGGCGACCCACACGAAGCCGCGGAAGCGGCGCGGATCGTCGATCGTCGCACCCACGCTGACCAGCGCCTCCCACTGATCCGCGCAGTCGACCGCGGCGCGCAGCGCGGTCGGGTCGCCCTGGGCGGCGCGGCGGTGCGCGTCGCGATGGTCGGCCACCTCGTCGGGATCGACACCTGCGAGCTCTGCCGACGCGGCGCGATACAGCGCCTGCATCGCCGAGAGATCGCCGACGCTCGCGTCCGCGATCGCGCGCCGCGCGTCGGTGATCAGGTCGCAGCGGTAGGGGCGGGCGAGCCAGAGCGGCAAGGGGGTCTCCGCGAGTGGCTGGAGTGTAACGCCGGGCCTCGTTACCCGGTGCGGGGAGGGTGCCCGTGTCCCTGCGCGATCAGCTTCTCAAGGCAGGCCTGGCGTCGAAGAAGGACGTGCGCCGCACCAACCAGGAGCTCAAGGAGGAGCGCCGGACGGAGCAGGCGAGCCGCAAGCGCAAGGCCGCGCTGAGGGCGGAAGAGGCCGCGGCGCGCGCGCTCGCCGAGGACGAGCTGAAGCACAAGGCCGAGGAGCGCCGTGCCCGTGAGGAGGCGCGCGAGGCCGACGAGCGCGTGCATCGCGTCCGCCAGATGCTCCAGGCCAACCGGATGGGGGCCAAGGGGCGCGTGCCGTTCCACGTGCGCAGCCTCGACGGAAGGCGTGTGCACCGGCTGCAGGTGCCCGAGCGGGTCGCGTTCGGGCTCCGCTGCGGCGAGCTCGCGGTCGGTGCGTTCGCCGAGCCGGGCGCCGAGGCCGAGTACTACATCATCCCGTCACGCACCGCCACGAAGCTGGCTTCGTTGGCGCCCGAGCACCTCGTGTTCCACGTCGTCGACACCCAGGGCATCAGCGCGCCCGAGGAGGGGTTCCTCACCGCCGAGTGGGAGCCATCGCTCAAGCCCCACCGGCTCCCACAGGGCTGATCAGCCGCGCAGGAGCGTCGCGAGCGCGTCCTTCGCCCCGGTGAACAGCGGCCAGCCGTCCCCGACGAGGATCGCGTCGAGCGCCGGGAGGTCCTCGAGGCGGCGCAGCGCGGCCCGCGCTGCGTTCGGATCCGCCAGCTTGTCGTCGGGCAGCGAGGCGAGGGCGCCGCCCCGCGGGGCGCGCAGCAGGTCGCCGGTGATCAGCGTGCTGCCCTCGAGCAGCAGCGCCAGCTCGCCGGGCGTCTTCGAGCCGTTCATCACCAGCACCTCGAGGCCCGGAACCACCGTGTCGCCCTCGCCCAGCCAGCGGTGGCAGGGCACCGGGAAGCGCGCCTGCTCGCCGCGCGGACCGACCAGCTCGGACTCGAACTCTGCGGCGAGCGCGGCCGCGGCGCGCGCGTGATCGGAGTTCGTCACGACGATCGTGGAGATGCCGCCGAGCTGGCGCACCTGTCGGCGGTCGTGATCGGAGAGCGGCAGCGGGTCGATGGCGACGTTGCCGAAGCGCCGGACCCACAGCCACGCGTTGAAGTCGAGGTCGCGCGCCTCATCGAAGCGGGACCAGCAGTACAGATCGTCTCGATGCGTGCGTTTCATGGCGGGCAGCCTACCGCGAACCGAGCGCGCCGTCAGCGTGGGGAGGGCAGCGGCAGCTCGGTGACGTACAGCCGCTTGAAGTCCCGCACGGTGTCCCCGGTGCGCCCCTGAGCGACCCACGCGATGCGCATGCGCCCCTCTGGCGTCTTCACCACGTCCAGATCGCCGTTGCCGACGGTGCCGAGGTCGAGCACGAGCGGCCCGCTGCCGTTGCGTGGCTCGACGAGGGCGATCGGATCGAAGCGCTTGTCGTCGTCGATCACCACGACCATCGACCCACCGTCGGGCGTCCACGCGGGGCCCGCGGCGTTCGGGACGACACCGCGCTGCACGAGGCGCGGCGCGGCGTGCTCACGGGGCTCGACCACGTAGAGGTCGGTGCGATCCGTGACCTCGAGGTTCGCGTAGAACGCGATCCATCGCCCGTTCGGGGCAAACGTCGGACGGGTCTGGCTGCCGGTCCAGTCGGTCAGGCGGACCGCCGGATCGCCCAGCCCTGGGATCAGCCACAGGTTGTCGCCCTGCTTGCTTCGCCCGACGAACGCGAGCTTCGTGCTGTCGGGCGACCACGTCACGTAGAGCTCGGAGCTGTCCGGGGTGTTCGTGAGCTGGCGCGGCGGCGCCTCGATGGTCAGCGTGTCGAGCAGGTAGAGATCGCCCTCGCCCGAGCGCGCCGACGTGAACACGATGAAGCGCCCGTCCGGGGACCACTGCGCGCCGCCGTCCGCACCCGGCGAGGTCGTGATCGCGCCGCCTCCGCCGATGTAGAGCTCGTAGTCCTGCACGTCGTTGGACGCGGTGTACACGAAGCGGCCGATCGACGGCGGCGCGAACGAGAGCTCGTGGGCGACCTCGCCCGCGGCGCTGACCTTCGAGAACCCCGCGGTGAGCGAGCTGGACGAGCGGACGGTGGGGACGATGCGCGTGAACCGGGTGCCGTCGAACGGGCCCACGTACAGCTCGATCCGCTTCTCGTCGTGGAAGTTCGCCTCGTAGGCCAGCGTGCGCGCGTCCAGGGACCAGGTGGGCCGCTGCAGGTTCGCCCCTTGCCGATACGCGATCTCGCGCACGTCTGCGGCCATCAGCAGCGGGAGCAGGGCGGTGAGCAGCAGCGGGAGGGTGCGATGGGACACGGAGGAGGCTCCAATCAGAAGGCAACAGAGAAGTGGGCTATCACGCGAAGCCCGACGGCGTTGAACGCGCGGGCCTCGGCGGGCACGGCAAACGCGAGCGAGGTCTCCTCGTCGAGCACCTTCGCGGTGCCCGTGGCCGGGAGCAGGCCGAACGCGCCCTCGACCAACCCTTTGACCCCGAAGCCCACGTCCATCGTCCTTCGCGCGTCGAGGTGAGAGAGATCGAGCTCGAGGTAGGGGATGTGCGCACGGCCCACCGCGTAGACCAGCAGGTCGGTGGGTCCGCCCGCGCCGCAGGTGAACGATGCCTCGCCGCCTACGCACGTCAGCTCGATCCCCGGGATCAGGCCGTAGCGGTAGCCGATGGAGGGTCGCACCACGATCGGGAGGTCGCCGCGAACGGGCCAGCCGACCTGGGCGCCGATGGACCCCCCGGCCGGGTGGGTCGCGATCGGCCCGGTGATCGTCGTGTAGGACGTGGGGATCCAGTCGAGCACGGCGGCGACGCGGAGCGGGCCGAGCGGCACGCTGATCGCGACGTGCAGATCGAGGGACGGGCGCAGGTTGTAGGTGGCGCCACCGACCCAGTTCGCCATACCGGCGCCGACCTCGAGCTCGGTGAGCCGCGCCAGCGTGAACCCTCCGACGCCCAGCGCGCTGCTGGGGAGGTTCAGCACGGCGCCCTGTGGCCCGACCTCGACCTCCTCGCCGTTGATCCGGTAGCTGCCGACGGGCAGTCCGATGCGAACGGGGAGGACCTCGCGTCGGCGGTGCGCCTCCTCGACCCGCTCGAGGAACGCGGTCAGCGTCGGATCGAAGAGCAGCGACAGGAGCTCGATCTCGAGGCGCGCCGCGAGCCCGGGCTGCGGCGCGCGGATCGTCACCACGCCGAACTCCTGGTCGACGAACGACGACAGCCCGGCGGCTTGTGCGAGCTGGTCCTCGTCCCGGCTGTAGGTGTGGGCGCGCGCCGCGGCGTCGCGTGCGCCGTCGATGTCGAGCAGCTCCAGGCGTACCGAGGCGAGCATGAACCACGCCTCGGGATCGACCCAGCCGTCGGGGTGGGCGACCGCCTTCTCGAGCTCGCGCGCGGCGTCTTCGTACCAGCCCTTGCGCAGGAAGAACCGCGCCTGGTCGAGGTAGCCGCGGAAGTCCTCGCCCGTGCTCGGCGCCTGGGCGAACGCGACGCAGGCTGCGCCGAGGGCGAGCGCCATCACGGCGCCGACTCCGACGCGGGGGCGCGCACCGGCGCGAGCCCGGACGCGCTCAGCAGGGCCTCGGTGTGGGGGTGGTGCGCGACCCGTCCGACATCCGCGGTGGCGAACCGATCGACGATCCGACCGTCCTTCATCACGAGCACGCGCGTGCAGCACCACAGGACGAGCGGCAGGTCGTGCGAGATCAGCACGACCGAGCAGCCCGGTCCGACGCGATCGAGGAGCAGCGTGACGAGCTCGGCCTTCAAGGACGCGTCGAGGCCAGCGGTGGGCTCGTCGGCGACGACGAGGCGGGGGCGGGCGAGCAGGAGCCGGGCGATGCCCGCGCGCCGGCGCTCCCCCCCGGAGAGCTCGTGCGGAAGCGCGGGCCCGCGCCCCTCGAGCCCGACGCGCTCGAGGATCTCGTCGGCGGCTCGGGCCGGATCCCGCGCGGGATCGTGCAGCCGGGACGACTCGCGCAGCAGCTGGTCGAGGCGCATCGCGGGGTTCAGCATCGCGCGCGGATCCTGGAACAGGAGCTGCGCGCCCCGGCGCGCCTCGCGCCATCGACGGGGCCCCCACGACGCGGTGTCCTCTCCGAACAGGCGGACCTGCCCGGCGTCGGGCGCGAGCAGGCCCAAGCCCACGCGCGACAGCGTCGTCTTGCCCGAGCCCGACTCGCCGATCACCGCGATGCGTTCGCCCTCGTGGACGTTGAGCGACACGTCGGCGACGGCGTGGTGCACGATGCGCGACCGGCCCCCGCCGACCTGCGTGTGGAAGTGCTTGCTGACGCCGACGAGCTCCCAGGTGCGCTTCATCCGAGCCGCCCCCCGGCCACCCGACGGGTCGCCTCGAACAGCCTGCGCGCCGGCTCCGTCGTGAGCTGCCCCGACTGCAGATCGCCGGGCGTCGTGCGCTCCACCACGTGTCCTTCCTCCATCACGAGCACGCGATCCGCGAAGCCGGGGAGGATGCGCAGGTCGTGGGTGATGAACAGGACGCCGAGCCCGAGATCGGCCAGCGACCGGATCTCGTCGAGGATCCCGCGCTGCACCGTGGGGTCGAGGCCGGTGGTCGGCTCGTCGGCGAGCAGGAAGCGGCTGCCGCGCGCCAGCGCCTGCGCGATCGCGACGCGCTGCGCCATGCCGCCAGAGAGCTCGTGCGGGTACAGGCGCTCGACGCGCTCGGGATCCGGCAGCCCGGCGCGCAGCAGCCACGGGCGCGGATCCTCCTTCGGGTTGGCGGTCCGCAGCGCGGCGGCGTCTCGGACCTGACGCCCCACCCGGAGCAGCGGGTCGAGCGAGGCCCGGGCGTCCTGCGGGAGATAGCCGACGACGCGCCCGCGGATGTCGGCGAACGCGCGATCACGGGCGCGGGCGCCAGCGCCGAGCACGCCGTCCCACGGCGTGTACACCCGATCGCCCGCGTGGATGGTGAGGTCGGCGGTCACGACGCCGGGATCGAGGTCGACCATGCCGAGCAGCGACAGCGCGCTGAGCGTCTTGCCGCAGCCGCTCGCGCCGACGAGCGCCACGACCTCGCCCGCGTCGAGCCGGAGCCCGACGTCGTGGATCAGCTGGCGATCGCCGACGCGAACCGTCAGCCGCGCGAGCTCGAGCGCGTCAGCCATCGTCGACCTCGGAGATCGCGTCGGCCGCCCAGGCGGTCGCGGTGATCGTGACCCACAGCGCGATCACCGGCGCCAGCACCGAGGCGCCGTACCAGTGCCCCCGGCCCCACTCGAACACGAGCATGTTGCCCCACGAGGGCATCGGCTCCTGGACGCCGAACCCGCCGATGTAGGACAGGGTGGTCTCGAGCACCAGGAAGTAGCCGAACAGCAGCAGCAGGTGTCGCCCGATCAGCCGACGGCAGGCCGCCCACACGAGGTGCACCCACAAGATCCGCCAGTCGGGCACCCCGTAGGCGCGGTTCGCGAGGACGTACTCGGCGTTGCGCAGCGCTTCGATGCGCGCGAACACCGCCTCGGCCAACGTCGGCGCGTAGGCCACCCCGGCGGCCACCGCGAGCAGCCCGAGCCGGTCGCCGTAGATGCTCAGCACCAACAACACGAGCACGAAGCGCGGCACCGAGGCGATGACGGTGAACCCCCAGCGCAGGAGCGACTCGATCCCCCCGCCGCGGAACCCGGCGACCGCGCCCGCGGGCACCGCGAGCGCGGTGGCGACGGCGCACGCGAGCAAGCCCGGGCCCACGAAGAACTGGCACGCGAAGACCAGGCGCATGAACACGTCGCGCCCGAGGTGGTCGGTGCCGAGCCAGTGCGCGGTGCCCGGCGGCGCCTGGGAGCGCGTCGGATCGACGTCCATCACCACGTCGTAGGCAGACAGCGGCGCGAGGAAGCCTGCGATCACGACCACGGCGAGCCACAGCACCGCGAGCGCGGCCGCCGGACGCGCGCGCGCCGCGGCGAGCGCGCCCTTGGGTCGCGCGTGGGCGATCACGTGCTCCACTCTGCGCGCAGGCGAGGATCGATCGCCAGCCGAACCGTGTCGCCGATGAGACGGCTGACGCACACCACCGACGCGAACACGACGGTGATGCCGAGCGCCAGGGGGTAGTCGCGGAGCACGGCGGCCTGCCACAAGATGCTCCCGACCCCGTTGAGCAGGAGCACCTTCTCGAGGATGACCAGCCCGCCGACGAAGAACGCGGTGCGGGTCGAGGCCACCGTGGTGAGCGGCACCGCGAGGTTCAGCGCGACGTGTGGGAACAAGCGCTCGCCGCGTGCCCTGGCGGCGGCGACGTAGCCGCTGGCGCGGATCCGGCCCAGCGCGCCCTCGACCTCGGCGCGGACCTCGGCGAGCGCGCCGGAGCCCACGGCGAGCAGGACCACCGCCAGCGTGGTGCGGAACAGGCTGTCCTGCCCGGGAAGCGCGAACCAGCCGGGTCGCGCGATGAGCTCGGCGTCGACCAGGTAGAGCGTGCCCTCGTTGATCAGGTTCACCGCGAGGTGCGCGAGGAGGAACACGGGCGCGATGCTGACGATCTGCAGCAGGCGGGCCGCGGGCCGCGCGCGCCCGGCGCTCCACCACGCGAGGGCGGTGCCCCAGGACATCGTGAGCAGCAGCGCGGTGAGCAGCCACCCGATCGAGCGCAGCGCCGGGCGCGCGATCACCTCGGTGACCGGCATCCCGGGGCGGTAGGTCAGGGACGTGCCGAGATCGCCGCGAAGCACGTTCGCGATGTACAGGCCGAGGCGCACCGGCAGCGGCCGATCGAGCTGCCACTGCGCCTCGAGCACGGGCCGCAGCTCGTCGCCGTTCGGCAGCACGTCGATCGGATCACCGGGTGCCGCCCACAACATCACCAGGACGAGCCCGACGGCGCCCAGCAGGGTCACCGCGAACACGAGCAGGCGGTGCGCTACGAGGCGCAGGGACACGCTGCCCCCCACGACGCGCGGGCGCCGCGCCGGCTCAATAGACGTACCAGTCCTTTGCCCAGGTGAAGAAGTAGAACGGGTGCACGACCACCTGCTTCACCCGCACCGACATCGCCGAGTAGCTGTCGAGCGTCCACAGGAACACCATCGGCACGTCGGCGGCGATCCGCGCGTGCGCGTTGCGCAGCGCGGTCTTCTTCTCCTGCGGGTCGGTCGCGTTGCGCGCCTGGTCGAGGAGGGTGTCGACCTCGCGGCTGTTGTAGCCGACGAAGTTGCGGGTGCCGCGGCTGTGGAACTGCTCGTAGATGTCTTCGCTGCGGTCGAAGGACCACTGGCTCAAGATCAGGTCGAAGTCCCGGTCGCGCCACACCTTCTGCTTCCACTCGGCGACGCCGAGGAACTCGGGCTCGAGGGTGATGCCCTGGCGACGGAACTGCGCCTGGAGGTTGATCACGACGTCCTGTGCCGTCTCGAGCGACTCGGGGGCCGCGAGCCGAAGCGTCAGCGGGCGACCATTCAGCGTCCACGCGCGGCCGTCGTTGACGTACCCCGCCTCGTTGAGCAGCGTGGTGGCGCGCTCGACGTCGACCCGACGGGTCGGCACCTCGTGGTTGTAGAACGGCGAGGAGGGGACGAACGGCCCGGTGAGGATCTCGCCGGTGCCGATCGGACGGAGGAGCGCCTCGACGTCGACGAGATCCTGCAGCGCCGCGCGCACCTTCGGGTTGCGCAGGCGCGTGTCCTGGTTGTTGAACCCGATGTACCACCAGGAGTTGGTCTGGTAGGGGTAGAGCTCCACCTTCCGATCGGCCTGGAGCGAGGCGAGGTCGCGCGGGAGCACGCGCACCAGCGACTCGATCGACTGGTAGATGATCAGCTTGGCCTGGTAGTTCTTGTCGGCCACCTCGCGCATCACGATCTCGTCCTGCTTCACCGCGTCGAAGTAGGCGGTGTTGCGGCGCAGGGTGACGCTGTTGTCGTCGTTGAAGCTGACGACCGAGAACGGCCCGGTGCCGATCGGCTGGCTGCGGAACCGATCGGTGCGCTGGACGGTGGTGCCCTGGAAGCGGTGCGCGGGCAGGATCTTGAAGTGGAGCTTGTCCTCGGGCGCGTACTCCGCCTTGCGGAAGTCGAGCTTCACGGTGAGGTCGTCGACCTTGGTGACGGCCTTGATCCAGCCGACGCGGCCCGCCTCGGTGGACGCGGTCGCCGGGTTCTGCATCGCCTTGATCGTGAACACCACGTCGTCGGCGCTGAGCTTCACGCCGTCGTGCCACTCCACGCCGGGCTTCAGCGTCAGCGTGAGCGACATGCGGTCGGTGGCGAGCACGGAGGACTCGACGAGGCGCGGCGTGGAGCGGAGCTCCATGTCGTCGCTGTACAGCCCGTCGAACACCAGCTCGCTGATCCGGGCCTCGCTCATCGTCGTCGTGAACAGCGGGTTCACGATCGCGGGCGCGCGGTCCTCCGCGTACCGCAACGGGATCGCGGACGCGACCGTCGAGGTGCCGAGGAGCAGGAACATCAGGGCAGTGGGGCGCATACGGAGTCCTCTGGACAGGGTCGGGGCCTCAGTTCTCTTTGCTGTCGCCTTGGCGGTCGAGGCCCTGGAGGATGGCGAGATCGCCCGCCAGCTCGCGGAGCGCCGCGACCTCGGGGTGCGCCTGCTCGAGCACGACGAGGACGTCGAGCGCCTCGCGCGTGCGCCCGAGGCGGATCTGGGCCTCGGCGTACAGGGCCAGCGCGGACGGCGCGTTGGCCGGCCCGACCGCGCGGGTGCTGACGTCCCGCGCGAGCTCGAGGTAGGCCATCGCCTGGTGCGGGCGCCCCTCGAGCAGCGCCTTGCGGGCGCGCGCGGTGATCCATTCCTGGCGGAAGCGCTGGTGCAGCCCGAGATCCTTCAGCAGCGCCTTGCCATCGTCGTCGGCCTCGGCTGCGAGCGCCTTCTCGCGGCGGTCGAGGACGGCATCGAGGGCGCGGACGTCCTCGCGGGCCACCTCCACGTCGTCCTGCACGCTCATCTCGGGCCCGATCCCGAACTGCGCGAGGGACGGCTGAGAGGCGCCGAGGGTGCCCGGGGCCTCCTGGCGCGCCAGCTCGGCGGTGAGGTCGGCGCTGGTCAGCCACGGCGCGAACAGGCGCCCCTCGAGGCCCGCACCCGCGAAGCGCCCCGCGACCTCCTTCCAGCCCTCGGCACCCGTCGAGGTGTGCGCCTGGCGCATCCAGCCGGCCTCCAGCGAGCGGAACACGCAGGGATCGTAGAGCACGCGCTCGAACTCGGTGTCGGTCTCGGTGATCCACGGCGCGCTCGCGACGCGGTAGAGGTCGCCAAACGCGCCGGAGCGCGCCTGCTCGTGCGCGGCGGCCCGCGCGGCGACAGCGTCTGGCAGCGCCACCTCGGTCTTGAACACCGGCGGCAGCTTGTCGGGCTGCTCCACCCCGACGGCGTCGAGGCCGCCACAGGCACGCCACTGCGCCGAGAGCGTCCGGATGCCCGGCGTGACCGGGAGCTCCCGGGCGGCCCACGACGAGAGGAACGCGAGGTGCGCATGATCCGAGGCGCGCGAGAGATCGCCGTAGAGGAGGTGCAGCGACCACTCGACCCGGGCGCGCGCGAGCTGTCCGGCCTCGGGCTCCGACGCGAAGCCTTCGCGCGACGCGCGCAGGTCGTTGCGGTGCAGCGCGATCCAGCCGTCGGCACCCGTCGTGTCGAGCAGCGCGGCGAACGAGGTCGGTGCGCGCACGACCTCGATGATCCAGTCCCCCGGCCCCTCGGGCAGCACGATCTCGGGTTGCTGGGGCGCGGGACTGCAAGCAGCCCCGTACAGCGCGGCGAGGAGCACTACGGCGAGTCGGGGGTACCGCATCGACAGCCTACTGGCCCTCGTAGGTTGCGCCGACGTTGGTGGTCGGCTCGACGTACAGGTCGGGGTCGAGGTTCTCGCCCTCGTCGCGCACCTTGATGGTCTCTTCCACCAGCGTCAGCGCCTGGAGCTCCAGCGGGCCGGCCTTGTAGTAGAAGCGCTCGCTCTGGATGTGGTAGCCGGGCTTGAACACCTCCAGCGCGTAGTCGGTGCGCTTGGACAGGCGCGTGCGCTCGCCCTCGTCGTCGCGGAGATAGTCGATCAGGAACCGCCCCTCGCGATCGGTCACGAGCTGGACGTTGCCGGGTGCGAGCGTGATCACCGCGCGGTCGAGCGGCGCGCCGTTGCGGTCCTTGACCACGCCCGTGATGTAGTGCCGAGCGGCGTGCGCGGGCACCGCCACCGAGAGCGTCGCCAACAGGATCAGCGCCACCCGGACGAGGGCGAGCGAACGATTCATGGTTGCTCCAGCCGCCGCTTCATGTCGTAGAGCCGCGCGAGCTGGTCCTCGGCGCGGACGTTGAGGTCCTCGCGCGCCTTGGTCTGCACGTGCCGCTGGTACTTCTCCCACGAGCGGATGGCCTGGTAGAGGGATTCGGAGTCTTCGCCGCCGGACGCGTAGAACTTGCCTTGGTAGGCGGCGGCCTGGATCTCGAAGATCATCGCCTTGCGCGTGAACACGAGGTCGGGCGGGATGCGGGCCCAGTGCCGCTCGGCGAGGTTGGCCTTCTCGAGCGCCGAGTCGTAGTCCTCGTCGCGGATGGCCAGCTCGGCCTGCTCGGCCAGGAGCTGCGGGTTGTACTGGTTCTCGGGGACGGTCATCAGCGAGGTGAGGTGCCGCGCGCGGTCGCGCACGCTGTCTCGGGCCTTGGCGTCCTGGTAGAGCAACACCCTGGCGCGCGTGAAGTCGACGCTGCTCTGCGTGATCTCCTCGAGCTCGGCGCGCTGGGCGTCGGTCAGCGCGCCGCGGTAGGCGCGGTCGCTGTAGGTCGAGAGGTCGCCGAGCTCGCCGCTGGGCTCGGGCGTGGGCGCGAGCGAGGCGGCGAGCGAGGGCTCGGGCGCGATGCGAACGGGCACCGGCGCGGTGGTCGGCGCGGTGCGCGCGGTGAACGCCGGCTCGGGCGCTGGCCGTGGGGTCGGAGGCGAGGGCGCCGTGGTGGGCGCCACCGGGCGCGGCGTCGCCGTCGCGACGACCGGCGCGGGCTC
>CAYQSE010000116.1:12260-16469 GCA_964419905.1 uncultured Enterobacteriaceae bacterium | reverse complement strand
CCTAGAGGTTGCGCCATGCACCCCTCCGATCCCGAACTTCTCCGCGTCGTGGTCGTCGGCGACGACGCGCTCGCCCGCGCCGGGCTCGTGGCCGCGCTGCGCAGCGAGGCCTCGATCGCGGTCGCGTCGACCGCCGCGCCCGCGGACCCGCGCGCGCTGCTCCTCGGAAGCGAGGCCACCGCGCTGCTCTGGGACGCCGGCCCGGGTGACGCCCTCGGTCTGCCCGACCTCGACGTGCCGACCGTGGTCGTGATCGCCGACGAGGACCAGGGCGCCGAGGCGCTCGCCGCCGGCGCGAAGGGGGTGCTCCTCCGCGACGCCGACGGCCCCCAGCTCGCCGCCGCGTTGGTCGCGGTGGCGCACGGGCTCGTCGTGCTCGACGATCGGGTCGCCGCGAGCTTGTCTCGGGAGCGTCCCCCGGCCCACGCGCTGCCCGACGCGCTCACCGAGCGCGAGCGCCAGGTGCTCGACCTGATGAGCCTCGGCTACACCAACCGCGAGCTGGGCGCACAGCTCGGGATCAGCGTCCACACCGCCAAGTTCCACGTCAACGCGATCCTCGCGAAGCTCGACGCGACCACGCGCACCGAGGCGGTGGTTCGCGCCGCCCGGATCGGGCTGCTGCTGCTCTGACCTGCCCGGATGGCGGGGCGCCCCCTCCCCGTCCATCCGATGTTCGCGTCCTCGGGGCGCGCCTATCTTCTGGACATCCCCACGAGGTCGACATGCCCCACGACACCCTGAACGATCTGTCCGAAGCCCTCGCCGCCGCGGTCGCGGCGGTCGCCGCCTCGGTGGTGCGGGTCAAGCCGCATCGTCGCCACGTCTCGTCCGGCGTCGTGCTCGCGCCCGATCGGGTGATCACCACACACCACGACCTCGGCGGCCAGGTCGAGCAGGTCCCGCTGCTGCTCGGCGAGGGCCAGGAGGTCCTGGCCCGGGTCATCGGCCGCGATCCGGCCACCGATCTCGCCCTCCTCGGCGTGGAGGACGGCGGCTTGAGCGTGCCCACGTGGCACGACGCCGCGGCGCTTCGTCCCGGGCACGTCGTGCTCGCGCTCGGTCGCCCGAACAGCGGCATCCGCGCGCTGTTCGGCATCGTCGGCGGGGTGGAGGGCCCATGGGAGACCGCGCTCGGCGGCCGGGTCGACCGCTACGTCGACGTCGACGCGACGCTCCGGTGGGGGTTCGCGGGCGGGCCGCTGATCGACGCGCGTGGCCGCGTGGTCGGTGTGAACAGCGCCGCGCTCACCCGCGGCGGGACGACCGTGCCGACCGAGACCGTTCGCCGCGTCGCCGAGGCGCTGGCATCGAACGGCAGCACCCGCGGGGCCTACCTCGGCCTGAGCGCCACCCCGGTGACGCTGCCATCCGCCATCGCCGAGCGCGTCGGGCAGGGCCAGGGCGCGCTCGTGGTCAACGTGTCCGCTGGTGGCCCCGCCGAGGCCGCCGGGCTGCACCTCGGCGACACCCTGCTCGCGATCGCAGCACGCCCTACCCGCACGGTGGGCGACGTCGCGGTCGCGCTGGCGGGGCTGCAGCCGGGCACGGCCGCAGACCTGCTCGTGCTGCGCGCGGGCGAGATCCTCACCCTGAGCGCCACCCTCGGCGAGCGCTAGGAGCCCTCGCGCGCAGCGCGAGGTGCTCCTCCCCTCATGCCCCTGCCCGTGCCCCTGCCCGTTCGGGGCGCGCACAGCCGAAGCGTCCGAGCAACCCACCGTGGGCCGGCGGTCCCGGCCGGCCGCCCCTGCACAGATCCTTCGCCAACCCGGGCGGGCGAGACACCCCCCACCAGCGTCCGTGTCTACCTCACACGGGCCCGGAGGTCTGCTCCAGCCAGGCGGCCGGCGCGATGACCTCGAGCGCGGCGAGCTCTTCGATCTCGGCGTCGTCGAGCGCGAGCGTGCCGCCATCACCGAGTTGCTCCAGGGCGTCCGCGGCCTCGGCCTCGATCACGAGCACGCCCACCTCGCCGTCGGCCTCGCGCAGCACGACCACCGCCACCGGCTCGCGCCACCCCTCGACGTCCACCTCGACCTCCTCGTCCTCCGCATCGAGCAGCGCCGCGTAGAGGCCGACGACGTCGAACGCGAAGCGGTGCAGCGCCGCGGTCGGCGCGATGCGCACCGGACCCGCGGCGCCCGACCAGCCGAGCGCACGGGTCGCGCCGCCGTCACCGCGCGGCGGGGTACGCAGCACCGCCTCGTAGCGCGCGAGGTCCGCGACCCAGTCCGGCGCGTGCGCGGCGAGCTGATCGGCCCAGCGGGTCGCGATCGGCGCACGACGCGGCGCATCGTCCTGCACGAAGCGCAGCACATGCGCGTCCACCGCGGCGCCGAGCGCGCGGGCGGTCAGCGGCGCTGCGCTGCGGACGCCTGCGCTCACCTGCGCGAGGTCGGTCCCCCACCCCTCGATCGGCGTGTAGCCGAGGCCGAACACCTCCTCAGCCGATGGGAGCACGAACGACTCGGCCAGCGCGAGGTAGCGATCGATCACCGCGCTCAGCGCCGCCGTGCCTGCGGCGTCCACGCCGTCTGCGTCCACCTCGGGCGGCGCGATCCGCGTCGCCTCGGTCGCCGCCGCGAGGTGCTCGAGCGCGTCCTCCAGCCCCTGCGCCGCCTTGCCCTCCGTCTGCGCGTGGATCAGGAGCAGCCGCCAGGCGACGTCCTGCAGCGTCCAACGCCACTTGCCGTGCGTCGAGGTCGGCGCGAACGGGGTCAGCTCCACCTCCCCGACGAGCGCCCGCGCGACCTGCACCACCCTCGCCTCGAGGTCATCGAGCGTCGGAGACCATCCACCGCCCTCGACGAGGAAGCGCGCAGCGAAGGTGAGGAAGGCGTCGGAGTCGAGCCGCGCCGCGTGCGCGTCGGCGTAGGCGATCCCGTCCGAGCACAGGTCGAGGGTCGCCCAGCGATGGGGAACAGGACGGCCCAAACGGCGCGTGCGTGCGATCGCGGCGAGCTCGCGATCGAGGAAGCGCCGCGCCTCGTCGATGCGCCGCGGCGCCTCGTCGTCGTCCGGTGTCGCCCGCGCTGCCGCCTCGCACGCCGGGCACAGCTCGCGGAACAGCGCGCCTGCGCCCTGGTGATCGGCGCAGCGCCGCAGGAACGCCTCGTCGAGGAAATACCACAGGGTCACCGGCAACAGCTCGGCCAGCCGTCCCGCGGTGGCGTGGAACAATCGGCTCGCGCCCGGTCGCCACGCGAAGCCGACGAGACCATGGCAGAGCTCGTGCACGGTCCACTTGGCGCGATGCAGGGGATGGAAGCTGCCGATCATCAGGTCGTGCCGGAACGACTGGTACTTCCGCTCCTCGAGCACGCCGTCGTGCCACGTCGGCGGCTCGGCCAGCTCCGGCCGCTCCTCGGGGACCCAGGACTCCGGGAGCTGGAGGTGCGCGCGGCGCTCGAAGTGAAACGAGAACAGCCCCTCGCGCGCCGCCAGCTCACCGACCCGCATCGCGGCAGGCGTGCGGAGGTACTCGGCGGCAGGCGCCCCCGTCGGCCAGCCCTCGGTCGGCGGCAGGGTGGCAGTGGCGCGAGCGCGAAGGAAGTCGGTGGCGGCTTGTGGGTCGTACGGCATGGCGCCCCGTAGCGCGGCGCGCGCCCGGCATCACGACACCGACGCCAGAGGCGGATAGGCACAGCAGCCATCCCCGGAGCGCCCATGCGACGCCGCGAGCGCGCCGACCGCGTCGGCGAGATCCTCGACGGGCTCTATCCCGAGCCCCCGATCCCGCTCGATCATCGGGATCCGTTCACGCTGCTCATCGCGGTGCTGCTCTCCGCGCAGACCACCGACGCGCGCGTGAACCAGGTGACGCCCGGACTGTTCGCGCTCGCCGACACCCCCGAGGCGATGGCGAAGGTGTCGGTCGACGCCATCCTCGCCGAGATCCGCACCTGCGGTCTGGCCCCGACCAAGGCAAAGAACATACGCCGCCTCGCCGAGATCCTGGTGGCGCAGCACGGTGGTGAGGTCCCGAAGACGCTCGACGCGCTCGAGGAGCTACCTGGCGTCGGCCACAAGACCGCGTCGGTGGTCGTCGCACAGGCGTTCGGGCAGCCCGCGTTCCCGGTCGACACGCACATCTTCCGATGCGCGCGCCGCTGGAACCTGTCGCGCGGCAAGACCGTCGAGCAGGTCGAGAAAGACCTGAAGGCGGTGTTTCCCCGCGACACCTGGATCCGCCGTCACCTGCAGATCATC
>CAYQSE010000116.1:0-12250 GCA_964419905.1 uncultured Enterobacteriaceae bacterium | reverse complement strand
CGGGCACTGCCCGGCACGCGGTCACCAGCCCGCCGCGTGCCCGATCTGCGGATGGGCCGATCCGGAAGGCAAGAACGGCTGATCGGCTCGCCCGTGGGAACATCCGCGCAGTACAGTGCGTTCCGCCTTGACCGGTTGTGGAGGAAGAGATGCTGACCCTGGTGCTCGCCCTGTTCACGCCCGCCGCGCTCGCCGACGAGCTCGTCGTGCACACCCCCGCCGACATCACGCAGATGGCGCTCGTCTGCGACGGTGAGCGCCTCGAGCGACCCGCCTCGCAGGGCACCCGCACCGCGGACGGCCTCCTCGCGTTCAGCTTCCCGATCCGCCCCGGGCGCGTGTGCGCGCTCAGCCTCACGCGCGACGCCGGCTCGATCGAGCAGGTCGGGACGTGGAAGTGCGACTTCGCTGGATGCATGCGCCAGGACGCCGACCCGACCGCCGGCATCACCGCCGGGCCCAGCGAGCTCGTCGTCGTGCTCGACCGCGGCTTCTCGCACAACCAGATCGAGCTGACGTGCCCGTCGGGGCTTCGCGACCGCGCAGACGTGTCGGGTAATCAGGTGCGCTTCGGCAGTGTGCCCGCGGGCGCCGAGTGCACGCTCAACTTCAAGGGCGGCCCACCGATGCGGTTCTCACCCATCGGTCCGGGCGTCCACCTCTGCCACTTGGTCGGCAGCACCCCGGTCTGCAAGCGCCGCAACTGACGGCGCTCACAGACCGGGCGGCTCACTGCCCGCCGGCGCAGTACGTCGCGGTGCCCGCTGCCGAGATGCACAGCTGCTCGGCCGCGGTCGTGTCCTTCTGGGCGGCCTTCGCGTAGTCGTACCACTCGCGCGAGAACGTCTTCACCGTCTGCCGCGCGTCGTCCGCCGCCTTGCGGTTGACCTCGCTCGGCGCGGACGCCTGCTTCTTCTCGGCCGCCTGCCAGATCGTGCTCGCCGCCTCGGCCCGCAGCTTGTACAGACCGTACACGCGGCTGGTGAACGTCGAGCCGCTCCACGCATCGCGGCGCTCGAGCGCCACGTCGGCCCACCGGATGGCCTCGCCGTTGCGCCCGGCCTTCGCGAGGTAGGTGGCGTAGCTGTAGCTCATGTTCGGGTCGGACTGATCGACCTCCTTCAGGTGCCGCTCGAGCAGGCGCGCCCACTCACGCTTGTCGGTCGCGTTCGCGTTCGAGATCAGCACGCGGCTGATCTTGTCCTTGTCGGTCTGCTTCTCGGCCGACGAGAACGCGCCTTCGAGACAGGTCTTCTCGGGCCCGGAGAGCTGACCGAGCATGGCCTTGGGCTCGATCATCATCAGGTTGTCGCACGTGACCGGACCGGTATCGACCGCCGCGACCGCGGGTGCGGGCGCCGGCGCGGGCGCCGGTGCAGGAGCGGGCTCGGGTGCCGGAGCGGGCGCGGGTGCCGTGCCCGGGCGGACGAGCGAAGGCGCCGGGGCGGGCTCGGGAGCCGGAGCCGGTGCCGGTGCCGGAGCGGTGCCTGGGCGAACCATCGCCGTAGGCTCGGGCGCGGGCGCCGGCGCCGGTGCGGGCGCGGTGCCTGGGCGCACCATCGACGGCGACGGCACGGGCGCGGGCTCGGGCTCGGTCGGGCGCGTCATCGCGGTGGGCTCTGGGGCAGGACGCGTCATCGGCTCCGGCGCAGACGTCGGAGACGGCGCGAGGCTCGGCGAGGGCGCCGTCGTCACCGCGGGCGCCGGCGTCGGGACGGGGACCGGCTCGGGCTCGGGCTCGGGGTCGGCGTCCGCGACCGGCTGCGAGCCGACCTCGTAGGTCGACAGGCCCGCCCACGGGTTGAACCCGGGCGCCGCGCCCAGATCGAACCAGTCGAGGCGGAGGTCGGAGGGCTGCGGACGGCCGGCCTTGTCCTTGCGGAGATCCGCGGTGATGCGGTCGCCGTTCAGATTGCAGGCGGCCCACCCGTCCTGACACGGGTTCAGCGGAAACGCCGCTTCGAAGTCTGCCCATCCGGCCGCCAGCGCGGCGGGCGCGACGAGCAGCGCGATCAGGATCCCACGGATGCGCATGCTTCCTCCCAGGTGGTTCCACTTCTGAACGGAGCCAACGATACGATCTTTCACCCGCGCACCCCTATTCGAGTCAGGTCAGGAGAGTCCGGTTCCCCGGCGACGAGGATACAACCTTCCGGTCGCGCACCGTCTCATAGATCAACACGAGTTGGTTGAGCCCAGCGCGATCTTGCGCGAGCCCACGCACGTGATCCGCGGGGAACAGGGCGTGCGCGCGGTCGTGTGAGACGACCGCGTAGCCCTCGCGCTCGCCGATCCCCAGCCACACCCAGTGCCACCCGGTGATGCGCGCGAGGTGCTCGCCCCACAGGAGCCCGAGCAGTCGGCCAGCGGTCTCGACATCCCAACGCTGCGTCGGCGCGTCGCCGGATCGCAGCACCTCGACCGCCCGATACACCGCGGCGACGACGGCGTCCGAGTCGTCGACGTCCCAGGGATCGTCCACGAGCGTCTCGAGGAGCTCGTGCGCCTCCACGACCAGGGCGCGAAGTTCCTCCTTCTCGGCGAGCTCCAGCTCGCGCTCCAGTGCGTCGGGCGACGCTGCCAGGGTCGTCTGGTCCGAGATCGACTCGGCGTCGCTCACGGTCTCGGGATCGTGCACCGGCTCGTCGTCGTCGACGCGGACGTCACCTCGACCGAGGGCGGCCGCACCGGCGGTCGTGCGGCGCTCGATCATCCCGCGCGGGCGGGGCTCGGCGACGTCGGACTCATCGAGGTTCCGACGCGGCGACGTCGGCCCGGACTGCCACGGGGCACCCCCCAGCCGCACCTCGATCGCGTCCCACGCGTCGGCGGCCTCCCCGAACGCGACGCGGGCGCGCTCGAGCGCATCGCGCGCCACGACGGTGTGCCCGTCGGTCAGCGCGGACCAGCACCGCCCCAGGTTCCGCTCACCGGAAGAGAACGCGCTGAAGTACTCCGCAAACGCCCCGATTCCGTGCTTCGCGACGAACTGTGCCCGCCCGTCGACGACCGGGAGCACGGCGTCGGCGTGGAGCGCGTCGAGGGCCTCGCGCGCCGCGGCGGTGTCGCCGTCCATCGGCAAGTCGCGGATCTCGTCGGCGAGCGCGTCCAGGCGCGCGCGGATCCGCGCGACCATCGCCGGGAAGTGGACCTGCTCGTCCGTCGCGCCGCGATCTCCGCGCGCCTCGGCCGCCAGCTCACGCCGCGCGACCACCGCGCCCGCGACGATCAGCACCACCCCGAACAGCCAGCCGATGCCACCGACGTTCGCCCACGCGGTCAAGCGCTCACCTGGCGCAGGGAGGCCGATCGCGTCGCGCCCCGCGACCGCCTCGGCGAGCGCCGCCTCGGCATGCTGCCTGGGGCTCAGCGCCCCAGACGCCCGAAGTGGAGCCTCGGCCGCGCCGATGCAGTCGGTGCGACCCTCGCAGTCCGCGACGGCGGCCACCACCCCCTCGAGCTGGGCGACGAGCGCCTGCGCCTGGCGATAGCGGACATGGCGTTCGCCGTTGCGGGAGCCCGACGACGCCGCGAGCACGACGCCGACCACCAGCAACAGCATCGCTATCGCGCGGGTCAAGTGCCGCCTCCGAAGATCAGGCCGACGTTCCACATCAGCTGCGTGAGCGCCTCACCCACGATCAAGCCGGCCGCGACCGGGATCAGCTTCTGTCCGATCCACCGGCGACCGAACCGCGCCTCGAGCCCCATCGCCATCACGCAGCCGACGCCGTAGGCGAGGGTGATCGAGAACGGCAGGTACATCGCGAGCCCCACCAGCACGCCGATGCCGCCGATGGGGAAGATCGACAAGGTGCCGCCGATCACCGCACCCGTCAGGTACTTGTCGACCGCCGCGTCGCTGCGCTGCAGCGCCTCGATCATCCCCTGCAGCGCGCCCGCTTGGGGAGCGATCAGGCAGTCCGCGGTGCCCTGCAGGCAGGCTGTCGAGTCGGGCCCGAAGCCAGGCGTCCCGTCGCCCGGGGCGCCCCACAGCAAGAAGAGCACGCCGATCGCGACGAGCGGCCCGATCCATCCGGTGATCAGCTGCGCGATCTGCTGCTCTCGCGGCACGGACCCCACGAGGTGTCCGGTCTTGAGGTCGGACATCATGTCGGCGCACTGGTTGGTCGCGATGCACACCGCGGTGCCGATCAGGATGGACGCGACGACGTTGCCCGAGGTGAGGAAGAACATCAGCGTGACCGCGATCAGCGCGAGACCCGACAGCGGTGAGATGTCGGTGTGCCCCGTGGCTTGCGCGACGATGATCCCCGCGAGGCCGAGCCACAGCGCACCGACGGTCGCGATCAGCAGGCCCTGGCCGACGCTCATGTCGTCGGTGGCGAACGACGAGGCTGCAAACAGTAGGATGAACGCACCGACCGCGCCGCCATAGACCAGCCTCGGGCTGATCTCGTCGGGAGAGGCGCCCTTCTCCCGCGCGGTCCGCGCTGCAGCCGCGAGGCTGACCATCGCGCCGCGCACCGCGGGCAGCGCCGCGAGCACGCCCGCGAGCGCGCCGCCGATCAACAACCCGATGCCCAGCGGCCGGAGCATCTGCCCGTAGATCTCACTGGCCTGCCAGCCCGCAAGCGCCGCGTCGGGGAGCCCCGCGGGCCCGTCCACCCAGCCCGCCGTGACCGCGATGGGCGCGAGGAACCACCACGCGAGCACCCCGCCGAGCGCAAACGGCAGACCGCCCCGCCCGGAGAGCAGCCCGGCGCCGAGGTTCGCCGCCGAGATGTACAGCGCGACGGGCAGCCACGGCGGCAGCGAGAACAGCGCCCCGAAGTCCGCCTCGCCCGGCAGCAGCCCGAGGTTGACGAGCGCGGTCAGCAGCGCCGCGACGAGCGCGCCGCCCACCAGCAGCAACCCCTGCTGCAGCCCCTCGCCCGGCGCACGCAGGAGCGTGGCGACCGCGACACCGGACGGGAACTTCAGCCGTTCGAACTCGATCATCTGCTTGCGCAGCGGGATGATCAGCACGATGCCCATCAGGCTGCCGGCGACGGCCGCGAACAGCAGCGGCCCGACCGGGAAGTCGCGCAGCGTCGGGTCGCGCACCGAGAGCAGGAACAGGGCCGGGAGGGTGAACACCACCCCGGCGCTCGCGGTGTTGATCCCGGACGCGACCGTCTGGTTGATGTTGTTCTCGACGATCGAGCGGCGCCCGAGCGCGCCGCGCAGCACCGCGAAGCCCAGGATCGCCGCCACGGTAGACCCCGAGAGCCCGAACCCGAGCTTGAGCGCGATGTACACGAACGACGCGGTCATCACCACGCCGATCACGACACCCAGCAGCACCGCCGGTACGCTGAGCTCGGGATAGGTGCGCGTCTGCGCTTGCACGGAGCGACTCCTGGATTCGGACGGCGCAGCCTACCACGGGCTCCGCCGCGCGCGCCCCCTCGAGGCGGGCTATGGCGGATTGCCCAGGAGGGTCCGTGGACCTGCTGCCCGCGCTACTGTGCATCGTCTGCTTGATCGCGCTGCTCGTCGCGGAGGTACGGCGCGCGCCGGTTCTCCGCGCGGTGTCCAAGGTCGGCGCCTCGAGCGCCTTCCTGCTCTACGCGTGGACGGCAGGCGCGCTCACCATCGGTCCGGTCGGCGTCGCCGTCGGTGTCGCGCTCGTGCTCTCCGCGATCGGCGACATCGCGCTGCTCGGTGAGGCGCGCGGCCCGTTCCTCACCGGCCTCGTCGCGTTCCTGCTCGGCCACGTCGGCTACGTGGTCGCGTTCGCGCTGCTCGGCGTAGCCCCCAGCGGCGTCGCGCTCGGGCTCATCGTCGTCGGGCTGGCCGCGTGGGCGGTCTGGCGCTGGCTCGGGCCACACGTCGGGTCGATGCGCGGCCCCGTCCTCGCCTACGTCGCGGTGATCAGCACGATGGTCGCGATGGCGCTCGGCAGCGCCCTCGCCGCGACCCCCGAGGATGCGCTGGCGCGAGGTGGGCTGCTCGCCTCCGCGTGGCTCTTCTACCTCTCGGACCTCTGCGTCGCGCGACAGCGCTTCGTCGCGCGCGACGTCCGCAACCGACTGGTCGGACTCCCGCTCTACTACGTCGCACAGCTCGGGTTCGCCGGGTTCACCGGGCTGCTCGCGCACGGAGCGCAGTGAGCATGCGCCTGCTCGCGATCGGTGACCTGCACGTCAACCACAAGCCCAACGGCGAGGCGCTCGCCGCGCTGGCGCCGCACCCCGAGGACTGGCTGATCGTCGCCGGCGACGTCGCGGAGTCCGAGGTCGAGATCGCGCGGGCGCTCCAACTGCTCACCGAGCGCTTCGCGAAGGTGCTGTGGGTGCCCGGCAACCACGAGCTGTGGTCGGTGAGCGGGCGCCCCGGCGCGCTGCACGGCGTCGCTCGCTACGACCACCTCGTCGCGCTGTGCCGCGACCTCGGCGTGGTGACCCCCGAAGACCCCTACCCGCTGTGGCCCGGTGACGGCCCGCCGACCCTCGTGGCGCCGCTGTTCACCCTCTACGACTACAGCTTCGCGCCCGATGAGGTCGGGCCCGACCAGGTGGTGGCGTGGGCGCGCGAGGACGGCATCGTCGCCGCCGACGAGCGGTTGCTCCACGCCGACCCTTACCCGAGCCGAATCGCGTGGTGTCATGCGCGCGTGGACTACACCGAGGCCCGCCTCGCCGCGACGCCGCCCGGCCACCGCCTCGTGCTGGTGAACCACTGGACGCTGCGGCGCGACCTGGTTCGCCTGTACGCGGTGCCGAGGTACACGCCGTGGTGCGGCACAAGACGCACCGAGGACTGGCACCGAAGGTTCCCGGTCGACGTCGTCGTCTCCGGTCACCTCCACATGCGGGCCACGGACTGGCGGGACGGCGTGCGCTTCGAGGAGGTCGCGCTCGGCTACGGGCGACACTGGAGCCACGAGCGCGGCGTGGCTGGCTACCTCCGCGAGATCCTCCCCGGGCCCGCCTATGCACCCCCGACCGGAAACGGCGGCCCCCTGTGGCATCGATAGGCGCCTCGCTCGGCCGCTGAACCCTCGTGAGGGGCGCACGCCGAGCCACGCGTCGCTCAGCGCCTCCGTCGAACCTGCAGCACGCGCGGATTCGCCCGTCTTTCGGCGTTCTTCCTATATCTTTCGTCACCTTTCAATCGTGACGAAATCCGACAACCCACCTCGATCGGGCCGCGTCCGACCTTGGAGAGCACACGATCCCTGTCATTCCACTTCCGCCCATTGGCCGATGGTCGCATCCGCGTGTACTAAATGTACAAATAGTCCAAACACCAGGCTTCGCGGAGGGTCCCCATGCCTCGCTTCATCCTCGACTTCTCGTCGGCCCGCAGCCTGCTGCTTCCGCGTCTCCAGCACCGTCTCGACGGCGCCGGACGGCCGTTCGGCGCGACCGGGCTCGAGATCGGGATCAC
Source organism: uncultured Enterobacteriaceae bacterium (assembly GCA_964419905.1). GTDB lineage: Bacteria > Myxococcota_A > UBA796 > UBA796 > JAFDJI01. Next base: position 4,855 of record CAYQSE010000116.1, on the reverse strand, counting down.
CGTGGCGGGGCCCGAGGGCACCGTCGCCGTCACCGAGTCCGACCTGCGCGAGTGGGGCGTGAGCTTCGAGGAGGTGCTGCCGATGGCGCTGTCGAACCTGCGCGACCGCAGCCACCGCAAGGGTTGGCAGGACGTCGCCACCGTGCCCGGGATGGTGCTCTACCACGCGACGCACGGCGACGCGGCCGCACGCGCGCTCCTCCTCGCCGAGCTGCTCGACCTGCCCGCCGAGGGCGCGATGTTCGCGGTGCCCGCGCCCGATCAGCTCCTGGTGGTGCCGCTGTGGGACCTCGATCACCTCGATGCCGTGCGCGTCCTGGTCACCGCGGCCCACCTCTCGGCCGAGTCCAGCCCGCGGCCGCTGACCGATCAAGTGTTCTGGTTCGATGGGGAGACCATCATCGACGTCCCCGTGGTCCACACGACGGACAACGTGGACATCCACGCGCCCCCCGCGCTGCTCGCCGCGGTCGAGCGCCTCGCGACCCTCGCGATGATGCCCGCGATGGCCGAGGCCTGACCCCTTTTCACGGGCTCGGACGCGCTTAGGATCGCGCCCATGCGCATGATCCCCGAGCTCCTCGAGACCCTGGGCCAGCTCCTGCCGGTGTGGCTCTACGTGCCGCTGCTGGTGGTGCTGGCGGCGGCACTCGTTCCCGCCTGGCTGTTCTGGCTTCGCTCCAAGCAGATCAAGGGCCAGCTCAGGCGCATGGTGCGCGAGCGCGATCCGGAGCGCCGCGCCGCGCACCGTGCCCGCGCGTTCCACCTCGCCGCCGGGCGGCCGCGCCGCCTGGTGGGGCTCGCCGACGAGGCGCACCGCGTCGGGCTGAAGAACGTGTTCGACGCCGCCGTCCGCGATCTCGCCGCCGCCGGCGGCCCCAAGGTGGAGCTCGACCGCCTCCGCAAGCTGGTCACCGAGCCGCCCAAGCGCGGCGCACACCCCCTCGAAGAGCTCGTCATCATCGAGCGGATGTGGGATCAGGGCCTCCACGACGCCGCTCGTGCCCGCCTCACCGAGGTGCGCGCGCGCTTCCCCGACGATCCGGACCTCGCCACGCTCGAGGCGCGCCTCTACCCCCGCGAAGCTGCGAACGGCGCCTAGGCGGCGGGCTCGTCGGCGTGGCGCATCGCTTCCTCGTGCATCCACCGCTTGAGCCACGGAGAGAGCGCGAACGCGATGACCGCGCTGACGAGCGCGGCCGCGGCGATCGTGAAGAAGACCTCGCCGTAGATGCCGACGGTCTCGGTCGGCACCGGGACGCCGAGCAGCTCGCCGTCGGCGTCGGACGACACGGTGAACGTCGCGATGATGCCGGAGAGCAGGCTCGACAGCGCGGTGGCGAGGAACCACGCGCCCATCGCGGTGCTCACCAGGCGCGCGGGCGACAGCCGCGTGATCATCGACAGGCCCACGGGCGACAGGCAGAGCTCGCCGGTGGTGTGGAGGAGGTAGCCGAGGAGGAGGTAGGACATCGCGACCATGCCGCGACTGTCGGCGTGTTCGGCGCCGTACCACAGCGCGACGAAGCCGAGCCCGAGCTGCAGGAGCCCGAGCGAGAACTTGACCGGCGTGCTGGGCTCGAGCCCGCGGCGCCCGAGGAAGCCCCACAGGCCGGTGAACACCAGCCCGAAGATCAGGATGAAGATCGGGTTCGCGGACTGGTACGTCGTCGCCGGGATCTCGGCGCCGCCCACCGACATCCCGACGTGCTCGGGCGCGACCTGCCATCGCACCGTGGTCGCCTTGGCCTCACGCAGGGCGTCGAGCGCGGTGAGCGTGAGCCCCGGCTGGGCTTCCACCCACGCGACCAGGGCGTCGAGCTCTTCCGGGGCCGACGGTGTCTCCTTCTTCGCGTCGAGCTGACGCAGCGCCTCGGCCACCTGCGCCCGCATCTCCGGCGCCGGGTTGCGGTAGCCGAGCTGCGCCTGGGAGAGCGTCAGATCGAGCGACGTGCCGACCTGGTCGGGCGTGATCACGTCCGCCTGGATCACCCGATCGACGTTGCGGTCCGTGAAGTTGTTGACGCTGCTCCCCGCCTGCTCGAAGAACGCCCAGAACAGCATCGAGAACACCATCAGCACCGTGATCACCCACAGGCGCTCGCGCTCGATCTTCTCGGAGCGGAACGACTCCCACAGCAGGAACGCGAAGCCCCCGAGCCCGGTGACCACGACGAGCAGCCCCGGCACGGTGCTCATCTCGTGCATCAGCACGCCCGCCACGCGCAAGAACGCGCTCGTGCTGTCGAGCATCGGCTTGAACAGCGCCTCCGGGAACACGGTGATGCTGCGGTTGCTCCACACCAACAGCGCGAACGCCGGCACCGCGATCAGCGTGCCCAGGTAGACCGCCACCTCGTTCGTGATCGGCCCGAGCAGCGGCCGGTTCAGCCGCTCCAGATCCGGAGGCTGCCCGGCCTCGATCGGGATGCCGCCGCGCTGCAGCGCGGCGAACGCCGCCACCCCCGACACCACCAGCGCGAGCGCGACGAAGCCGTTGACCAGCAGCAGCAGCGTGTTGTCCTGGATCGCCACCTGGCCCACCGCCGTCAGCAGCGCGCCGCCGAGGATGAGCGCCTGCGCGAGGCGGGTGGGCACGACGAACACCGCCAGCCCGATGAGCATGCCGACCGTGGCGAGCCCGAACCCGTAGTGCCAGCCGTAGGTCTCGCCGACGTAGCCGCAGAGCAGCGGCGCCATCGCCGCGCCGAGGTTGATCCCCATGTAGAACAGGGTGAAGCCGCCATCCCGGCGCGGGTCGTCCTCTGTGTACAGCGAGCCGACGATCGTCGAGATATTCGGCTTGAAGAAGCCGTTTCCGACGATCAGCAGCGCGAGCGCCAGGTAGAACATCACGCTGGTCTGCACCGTCATCAGCAGGTGCCCGGCCGCCATCAACATGCCGCCGAAGATCACCGCGCGGCGCGCCCCGAGCAGGCGATCGGCCAGCATGCCGCCGAAGAACGGGGTCATGTAGACCATCGCGACGTACGCGCCGTAGACCTTGTACGCCTCGCCGTCGCCGTACCCGAGGAAGCCCTTGATCATGTAGAAGACGAGCAGCGCGCGCATCCCGTAGTACGAGAAGCGCTCCCACATCTCGGCGAAGAACAGCGTGAACAGGCCCGTCGGGTGCCCGCCCAGCGTCGGCAGCCCGGCCGGATCGAAGGTTCGCGACGAGACGGGGGCGTGGGGCGAGGCCATGGTGGGCTCCCAGAATGGACCGCGCGTCCTATGGCGGCGCTAGCCCCCACGCCAGCCCACCCACGGCGGGCGCTTCCCGACCCGGCGCGCTATGCGCGTTCGGCTCCCGGAGGGACGAAAGGTGTACACCGGCCTGCTCCACACCCACCGCCTGCTCGCCTACCTGCTGCTGTTCTCGACCACGATCTCGGTGTGCCTCGCGTTCGCGAGCGCGCTCTCCGGAGGCTCGCCGCGCCTGGCCGGGATCGGTGCCACGCTGGCGCGCAAGGTGGAGCTCAGCCTCGGCGGGCTCTCGCTGGTGTTCGGCGTCGCGATGTGGGTGATGCTCCGGTGGCCGCTGACCACCTGGTGGCTGTGGGCCGGCGTGGTCGCCGTCGCCGCGCAGGGGATGATCGTCGCGCGCGGGATCAAGCCCGCCACCACCGCGCTGGTCGCCGGGGACACCCGCAAGAAGTGGCTGTGGGTCGGCTGGTCGATCGTTCACTGGGGTTGGATCACCGGCATCTTCTACATCATGCAGACCTCCTGATCAGGTCGTGCTAGGAGCGCCCCGATGGCATCACGGCTCCACGCACGGCTCGACGACCTCCTGCACGAGGTCGACATGATCGTGTTCCGCCTCGAGCGGGACGCGGCGCCCACCGTCGAGGCGCTTCAGGCCGAGCGTGCGCGACTGCGGCGCGAGCTCGAGCGCCTCCGCGATCAGATCGGCGAGCTGATCCGCGACGCGTGATCCCCACCCTGGGGATGTTCATCGTGACATCTGGTGACATCTCCGCCGCGGCGCCTCGGCGCGCGCACGGCGCGTGGCCTGCAGCGCGGATCCAGTCACGGTTCGCGCTGTCGCCCGACGTCTCGATCGGGCCACCCCAGGCTGTGGAGTGCCTGTGGATATCCTGTGGCTGCGAGGGGGACCGTGCTGCGGAAATCCTGAGGCCCCGTTTCGCTGAGGGGGTTCGGCCCGTACGGATCTCACCCGGGGACGCTGTGGACCGATCCGAGCCCGGTTGTCCGCAGCAAAAACACAAGATGTAGGGCCTTGCTTCCCGGGGTCACCACTAGATATTGTGTTTGGGCTCTGGGGGAGCGCCCGTCGGCACCGCCCCCACCACCTCCCGAGACCGTCCCGCGACCGAGCGCACCTCGCTCCTGCGGGCACGGGTCTACTACGCCCCGCCTCCCCACAGAACCCGCCGAGGTCCCCCATGAAGGTCACCCGCCGCTTCACCGTCGGTCTCCAGTCCCCCTACGACGGACTGAACTTCGTCCCGCGCCGCTCCGAGATCCGCAACACGGACGGCACGGTGGTGTTCGAGGCCGAGGCCGTCCTCGTCCCCGAGACGTGGAGCCAGGTGGCCACTGACATCCTCGCGCAGAAGTACTTCCGCAAGGCGGGCGTGCCGGCCGTCGCCAAGGCGGTCTCCGAGAAGGGCGTGCCGCAGTGGCTGCAGCGCAGGGCCCCCGACGCCAAGGCGCTCGAGGCGCTGGCGACCGACCGCCGCTTCGGCGGCGAGCGCGACGCCCGTCAGGTGTTCGATCGCCTCGTCGGCTGCTGGACCTATTGGGGCTGGAAGGAGTCGCTGTTCGACGGCGAGGAGGACGCCAAGGCGTTCTATGACGAGCTCCGCTACATGATGGCGCGGCAGATGTG
>CAYQSE010000115.1:0-16512 GCA_964419905.1 uncultured Enterobacteriaceae bacterium | reverse complement strand
CGCACGGGGATCGTTCGCAGGCCGAAGCTGAAGAAGGCTTCATGACGCACCCTGGATACGGCGTTGGATGGTGGCTCGGCTGACCCCTACTTCCGCCGCGACCCGGGTCCATGACCACCCGGCGGCGAGCAGCTCCCGAGCGCGCTCAAGGTCGTAGTCCTTGCGCCGCCAAGGAGGGACCTCGCGTTTTACGGAGTAGGTATTTCTCTGGGGAGTCGGGCACCGGCAAGGAGCTCGCCGCGCGCGGCCTGCACGACAGCGCCCTGCCCGAGGGCCCGTTCGTCGCGGTCAACTGCGCCGCGCTCACCGAGAGCCTGGTCGAGTCCGAGCTCTTCGGTCACGAGAAGGGCGCGTTCACCGGCGCCACCCAACGGCAGGAGGGCGCGTTCCAGCGCGCTGACGGGGGCACGCTCTTCCTCGACGAGGTCGGCGAGCTCCCGCTCGAGACCCAGGCGAAGCTCCTGCGCGCGCTCGAGTCGGGCGAGGTCCGACGCGTCGGCGGGTCCACCCCAGAGTTTCCCGACGTGCGCGTCGTCGCGGCGACCAACCGCGACCTGCACCGCGAGGTCGAGGCCGGCAAGTTCCGCGCCGACCTGTTCTTCCGGCTCGCCGTGCTCACCGTCCGCATGCCGCCGCTGCGCGAGCATTCAGAGGACATCGGGCTGATCGCGCGCGAGCTGCTGCGTCGGAGCCACCCCGACGCGGTGCTCGATCCCGCCACCATCCCAGCACTCGAGGCCTACGCGTGGCCCGGGAACGTCCGCGAGCTCCGCAACGTGCTCACCCGCGCCTATGTGCTGCACGGGAAGCACATCCGAGCCAGCAACCTGGAGTATCACCCGTGGGCGTTCGACGGCGAGGCCCGCGCGGCGCCGGTCGCCGACGCGCCCGAGCGCGCGCGGGTCGAGCAGGCGCTCGCCGCCGCCAGCGGCAACCGCAGCCAGGCCGCGCGCATCCTCGGGATCCCACGCAGCAGCCTGCTCTACAAGATGAAGCGCTACGAGCTCTCGTGAGCCGCGCGCCGCTCAGGGGCAGTCGAGCGTCGCGGTGAGCGTGTAGCGGTTCGACACGCCGAGCGCTGGGACGACGCCGATCTGCACCGGCCCGTCCGCGGAAAGCACGACCTGCGCCACCTCGTCGTCGGACGCGGTGTCCTCGAAGGCGAGGTTCCCCGTGGCGTCCTGCACCTCGAGCGCGAGGTCGCCATCGGCATGGAGGTGCGCGAGGGTCGCGGTCAGCGTGCAGCCGGCGCGCCCGGCGACCGCGAACCAATCCTGCTCGCCGCACGCCCGGCCCTCGACCTCGGAGTCGAACGCGACGGCCAGCGCCTGGCTCGGAGCGTCGTTGGGCTCCCAGGGGTCCCCGATGCCACAGGTGTAGGCGGTGGTGTTGCAGTAGGGCTCGGCGACCGTGAGGCGGTAGACGCCGTTGGTGGCGCCGCTGACCCGCGCCTGCACCGCACCCTGGATCAGCGCGTCCGCGGGTAGACCTCCGCTCGAGCTCGTCGACGCGACCACACGGTCGTCGGCGTCGACCCACTCCAGCGTGAACGGTCCGCCCGACTTCGCCTCGATCCACGCTCGCTTCAGACACGAGAAGCTCGAGGTCGTCGGGGGCGCGTAGCGATCGTGATCGTCGCACGAAACGGCGACGAGGTAGTCGTCGCGGAGCACCGGCGTCGCGTCGCCGGGGTCGTCGTTCGGCTCGAAGCGATCGTCGTCGACGCACGACGGCATCGCGGCGGCGCAGTCCGCCTCCACCGACAGCGCGTAGGCGTTCTGGGCCACCACACCCCCCGCGAACACCTCGATCTGGTAGACGCCAGGATCCTGGACGAACCGCGAGATCGTCTCGAGGTTGGAGATCCCGAGCGAGTAGTCGACGACGGCCCCCGCCTCGTCGCGCAGCCGCAGGTCGAGATCGCCCTGCGAATGCAGGAACGAGAGGTCGATGCCCACGTGGCAGTCGATGCCCATCGGGACGCGGAAGAAGTCCTTTTCGGAGGCGCAGATCACGCCGTCAATCGCTGTCTGCGCGGGCAGGAGCGGCGCCGTGGCACCGTCGCCGTTCGGCTCGAAGACGTCGTTGGAGGGACAGGTGAGGTTGTCCGAGCACCGCGCGTCGACCTCGAGCGCGTAGGTCACGTCGTCGGTCGAGGTCGTGCTGGCCGCGAGCAGGATCGGCTCGCCCTGCACCACCCACCGCTGCGCGCCCGCGCTCGACGGCGCGTAGGGCTGCAGGTCGTCCGCGGGCCCCATCACGACGTCCACCGGACCGTCACCCGACCACACCGCGTCGATCACGCAGCCATCGTCCGCCGCGAACGAGAACCAGTCGGCATCGGGCGGGCACAGGATCAGGTCGGCATCGAGCGGGAGCGCCGGCTCCGCCGCGGCGCCCAGCGTGTCGTTCGGCTCGAACGCGTCGTCGCAGGTGTCGCCCCCGCAGTCCATCCACGTCGCGAGCGTGTAGGGCCCCGAGTCCCCGAGGTAGCCCTCCACGTCGAGTCGGAAGAAGCCCGAGCCGACCACGTCCCAGGACACGCGCTCCACCGAGGACGCGCTGATGGACTGGGCGAGCAGCACGCCGTTCGCGCTGTACAGGTAGAGGTCGAGGTCGCCGGCGCCCCCATCGAAGGTGAGCTCCGCCTCGAGCGTGCACGCCTCGACGACGCCGACGTAGTAGACGTCGACGTCGTTCGGGCAGATCACCGCATCGAGCTCGGTCCCCACCAAGAACCTCGGCGCCGACACGACGTCGTCGTTGGGCTCGTACACATCGTCGGACGGACAGCTGGGGACACCCACACCGGGGCAGGCCCCCGAGAGCGCCATCGTGTAGGGGGTCTCGAGGCCCGTCGCATGCGTGACCTCGAGGTGGATCGGGCTCTCGCTCGGGATCCAGGCCACCGAGGCGCCGCCCAGGTTGCCGAACGTCGCGAACCCGCCCTCTTCCAAGACGCCGAGGCCCAGCGCCTGTGGGCCACCCAGCGCGACGTCGACGCGACAACCCACTGCACCCGCGAGCCGGTACCAGTCCGTGTCGCCGGGGCACAGCGCCGCCGAGGTCGTCGAGCCGCGCGTGACGGTGCGCGCCGTCGCCTCGCTGTCGTTCGGCTCCCATGGGTCCACGCACGTCGTCACCGCGGTGTCCGTGGTGTCCGCCGAGTCGAAGGTATCCACGGAGTCCGAGGTGTCCGCCGTATCGTCGGGGCTCGCTGTGTCGTAGTCCTCCCAGGAGCCCGGGATCAGCGGCCAACACCCCGTGAGGGCGACCAACGAAGACAGCGAGAAGAGGCGCATCACGATCGAGCCCACCTGGCGCGTTTCGGTCTCCGATAGTCCGGTCTGACCGTAGGGCCCACCACGGACCACGGACCGCTCAGTCGGTTCCGTCGCGCAGCGCCGCCACATCCGCGGGGTCGTCGACGTCCTGGAGAACGCCCGGGTCCGCCGCGATCTCGATGATGCGAACGCCGGCTGCCGCGAGGAGGGCCCGCGCACCCTGATCGCCGGTGAGCGCGCCGAGGGCCGGGAACCACGCGGCGCCGAGCAACACCGGGTTGCCGCGTCGACCGGCGTGCACCGGCACGACGACCGCGCGCGGATCGTCGTCGGGCAGCGCGTCGATCAGCGCGTCGATCAGCGCCGTGCGGATGCGCGGCATGTCGCCGAGCGCGACGACGACGCCTCGCGCGCCGGCCCGCAGCGCCGTGATGCCCGCCGCGAGGGACACGCCCATGCCATCCGCCCACGCCGGGTTGTGGACGACACGGCACGCGCTACCCGAGACCACCGCGCCGACATGCTCCGCCTCGAATCCCGTCACCACGATCACGTCGCGCGCGCCCGACCCGCGCGCCTCGCGCACCACGCTCGCGATCACCGGCTCGCCCCCGACGGTCAGCAGCAGCTTGTTCGCGCCCCCCATCCGACGCGACGCCCCAGCGGCAAGCACCACGACATCGACCTCCGACGCGCTCACCCCGGCCCCCGCCGCAGCTGCTCGATCACCTGCGCGAGGACAGCGACCGCGATCTCGGCCGGGCCGCGTGCCCCGATCGGGAGCCCGACCGGTCCGCGAATGCGCGCCAGGTCCTCGTCTGCAATCCCTTGCGCTCGAAGCCGCTCGAGGCGGGCCGCGTGGGTGCGCGTGCTGCCCAGCGCGCCGACGAAGAACGCGGGCGAGTCGAGCGCGGCGACGAGCGCCGGGTCGTCGAGCTTCGGATCGTGACTCAGCGCCACCACGGCGGTCCGCGCGTCGGGTGCGCGCGCCGCGATCGCCGCGCCGGGCCAGCGTGAGTCGAGCGTCACCCCAGGGAAGCGCTCGGGGTTGCCCCACGCTGCGCGCGGGTCGATCACCACGACCGCGATCTCGGCGATCTTCGCCAGCTCGGCCAGCCGCTGCGCCACGTGTACCGCGCCGACCACGAGCAGGCGCGTAGGCGGGTTGCAGGCCCACACGAAGACCTCACCGTCCGGACCGGACACCACGCGCCCGCGATCTTCGCGCGCCGTCACGCGCGACGCATCACCGAGCCACGCGGGCGCCCCGTCGTCCTCCCACGGGGTGGACACGGCGAGGGCACCGTCACCGAGCCCATGCGCGAGCGTGGCCGCGCGACCGGCGTCGCGGTGCGCGAGCAGCGCCTCGAGCGGCGCGACCTCGTCGAGCCGCGCGACCAGCACCCGGATCCGCCCGCCGCACGCGAGCCCGACGCTCCACGCGACCTCGTCGGCGACACCGAACGCAAGCACGCGCGCGCCGCCGTCCACGAGGACCTCGAGCGCGCTGTGCACCACGGCCGCCTCGACGCACCCGCCCGACACCGAGCCGACGAAGCGCCCCTGCGCGTCCACGGCGAGCTGACTTCCGGCCGGACGCGGGCTGCTGCCCCAGGTCTCGATCACGGTGCACAGCGCCACGTCGCGCCCGGCCGCTCGCCACGCGACGGCCTGCGAGAGCACCTCCGCCACGTCGTTCCCCACGCGCTCCCTCCCTCGTTCGCGGCCCGCCCACTATCGTTCCCGTGTCCGGCGGGTTGCCCCATCCCCCCCAGCGGCTAACCTCCTCACCATGAAGGCCGCCCGCTGTGGCGGCGCCTCCCGCAAGGAGCCGCGATGCAACTCTCCTCCTCGAACCACGAAGACTCGCGTGTCGTCCGACTCGACGGCAGCCTCGACACCAACACCTCACCACAGGTCCAGGCGTTCCTCGACCAGGTGATCGAGGCGGCCCCGACGCGCGTGGTCCTCGACTTCGGCGGGCTCGACTACATCAGCAGCGCGGGGCTGCGCGTGCTCCTCGCGACGGGCAAGAAGCTGAAGCGAAAGGGCGGAGAGCTGCGCATCTGCGCGCTGAACGACATGGCGCACGAGGTGTTCGCCATCTCGGGGTTCGACACGCTGTTCCAGATCCACCCGTCGGTCGACGAGGCCCTGCGCGGCTGACGCGCTTCGCGCTCACCCCCGCGCACGCAGGTGCGGTAGGGTCTTCGCGAATCCACCCCGAGGGTCGGATGCTCCTGGCGCTGATGCTGTACGGGCTCGCGCTCGCCGACGAGCCGGAAGATCTCGCGGTGAACACCCAGCTGTTCCGGCCCTCGCCGGACGCCGAGACGTTCCTGTGGGTCGACGACGCCACGCCCGCGCCCAACCTGGGTTGGAGCGTGCGCGCCGTCGCGCAGTATGCGCGGGACCTGCTGCGCGCGACAGCCGATGACGGCGCGCCGCTGCGCGTGGTGGGCGACGTCTGGCAGCTCGACGCGATCGGCGCGCTGACGCTCGGCCCGGTACGGGTCGCGCTGGACGTGCCCGTGCTGCTGCGCGCGACGAGCGATCTCGCCGCGCCGACGACGGGACTCGGAGACGCGTGGCTCGACGTTCGCGCCACGGCGCTCCGCCGCCCCGCTCATGATCTCGGCCTCGCGTTCGGCGCCGCCGTTCGCCTGCCCACCTCGACCCGCAAGATGGGCCTCGGCGGTAGAGGGGTCGGCGTGGAGCTTCGCGCGGCCGCGGACGGCGAGGTCGGACGCACCGTGCTCGCAGGCACGGCGGGCGTGCTGCTGGCCCAGGACGGCCGCATGGACGGCCGCGCGTTCGGCAGCGCAGCGCAGCTCCGCGGGGGCGCCGCATACCGCCTCTCGCCGCGCGGCGGCCTCGCCGCAGAGCTCGCGGCTCAGCTCCCGTTTCGTCAGCTCGACGGGGCGCTCGCCGTCCCCGTCGAGGCGATGGGCTCGGGCTGGGTGCAGGTCGGCCGCCACTACGCGCTGCGCGCCGGACTCGGCGCCGGGCTCACGCCAGCGGTCGGCACGCCCACGGTGCGCGCCCTGATCGCGGTGGAGCGACGCGCGCTCGACCGCGACCCCGACGGAGATGGGTTGTTTGGACGGCGCGACCGCTGCCCCTACATCGCCGAGACGTTCAACGGGATCCGGGACGAAGACGGCTGCCCCGAGGACGCCGTCGTGCTCGAGAGCGAGGCGACCGCGCCCGCGTCCATCGTGGCGGGGGCGCCCGACGACCCGCAGGTCGCCGTGGCGTCGCGCTTCCCCATGGATCTGCACGATCCCGATGGCGACGGCATCCCTACCGACATCGACGGCTGCCCTACCGACGCAGAGGACCTCGACGGTTTCCAGGACGGCGACGGCTGCCCCGATCTCGACAACGACGGCGACGGGATCCCCGACGCGCTGGACGCGTGTCCGAACGCCGCAGAGACGTTCAACGGCTACGCTGACACCGACGGCTGCCCCGACGGGATCCCGGACCACCTGGAGGGCATCGCCGGCGTCGTGCGGGGCATCACCTTCGAGTCCGGCTCCGATCGCCTGACACCCGGTGCGGTCGCGATCCTCCGCCGCGTGCGCTCGGTGATGCACCTCAACGACGCCCTGCGCCTCGGCGTGTGGGGCCACACCGACGACGTCGGCGGCGAGGCGCTCAACGTGACGCTCTCGGAGCGTCGCGCAGAAGCCGTGCGCCAGTGGCTGATCGAGGCGGGCGTCGACGGGCAGCGGATCTCGACCCGCGGCTTCGGCCCGCTGCGTCCGATCGCGCCGAACGACACGCCCGCAGGACGCGCAGAGAACCGCCGCGTAGAGTTGATCTACGAGGCGCTGGAGGAATGATGTCGAGGTCGCTCGGATGGCTGGTGGTCCTGTCGAGCCTCATCGCGGCCGCGTTCGCGCCCCAAGCGCTGGCGAACGAGCCATGCGGTGGGCTGACCCTCGAGGCGGGCGTCGTGCGACCGTCCGCGCCGTTGCCCGCCGACGCGGCGCTCGACGAGGCGACGAGCGCCTGTGTGGAAGCGATCGCGGGCCGGCTGGCCGCCCGGGCCGGCCTCCGCACGGTGACCGTGATGGTGAAGGTGCCCGACGCGCTGCGCGCCGATGGGCGCGGCGAGGCGTCCAGAGCGGCCTACGTGGAGCGACTGGTCGCCGCCGGGTTGCCCTCGGGGCGCGTCTCGGGCGTGGTCGCGAGCGGTGAGGCCCCCGGACAGGTCGCGCTGACGTTCACCGAGCGGGCCGCGACGGCGTCGGTCGGCACGCTGACTGCCGCCAGCGGCACGGTGGCCGCAGGCCCGTCGCGTGATGATCTGGGCCCCGCGGTCGTGGGCGCGTCACTGATCGCGGAGGGCTGGGTGAGGACCGGCGACGACGGCACCGCCGCGCTCCAGCTCGTCGACGGCAGCCGGATCCGCCTGAGACCCGGCACGCTGCTGCACCTGGGCAAGCTGTACCTCGACGACGCACTCCGCCGCGTGGTCCAGCTCGAGGTGACCTCGGGCGGCTTCGACACCGAGGTCACGCCGGGCGGCGAGGGTTCGAGCTTCCGGATCCGCACGCCGTACGGCACCGCGGGCGTGCGCGGCACCAGCTTCCGGATGGACCTGAGCGAGGCGGACACCCGCCTCGAGACCCTCCAGGGTGCGGTGGCCCTCGAAGGACAGGCTGCCGCCGTCGACGTCGCGGCCCTGTACGGCTCCCGTGTCGGCGCGGACGGCACGCCCGAAGCGCCGCGCCCGCTGCTCGCCCCACCTCGGGCCATCGAGCCACTGAACGGCGCGCTCGGCCGCCGCGGCTTGCGGTGGTCCGGCGTGCCGAAGGCCGACGGATACGTTGTCGAGGTCGCGCGCGACGCCGAGTTCGTGCTCGACGTGCGCACCGCGCGCACGACCGGCTCCGCCAAGGCGCTGGACGGTCCGGTCGACGCCGGGGCGTGGTTCTGGCGCGTCGCGGCGGTCGACGCGGACGGCTTCGTGGGGCCCTGGTCGTTCGTCCACGGCTTCGATGTCGGCCCCTGAGCGCACGAGCGGCGACCGGGCGCACGGGCTCGAGGCCGCGACGGTCGCGCTGATCCTGGCGGTGGCGCTCGGGCTCCTCGCGTGGCGGGCCGTCCCGGGCGCGACGGCAACCGCGCTCGACCACCTGTGGCTCGACGCGGCGGTGGCCCGTCACGCGTCGGACCCGGTGGACACGTCCGCGGTGACGGTCGTGCTGGTGGACGACCAGAGCCTCGGCGAGCTCCAGGAGCGCTGGCCGCTGCGACGCCGGACCTGGGCGGACTTCCTTCGGCGCCTCAGCGGCTACGATCCCGCAGCGGTGGCGCTCGACGCGTGGTTCGAGGTCGCCGAGCCCAGCGCCGAGATCGGACTGGCCCTCGATCTCGCCGACCAGCTGCGCCTGCTCGGCTTGACCGACAGCCCGGCGGGCGCATCACTCGCCCGCGAGCTCGACACGATCGCCGAGGACCTCGACGGGGACCTGCAGCTCGGCAGGGCGCTGGCGCGCACCCCGACGCTGCTCGGGTTCGCTTGCGTCGCCTCGGGCGCGCCCGCCGTCGAACCCGCGCCAGTAGAGGCTCCGATCCAGCCGCGCCTGTCGTGTCCGGCGACGTCGGGGAACCTGCCCGCCCTCGCGCTCGCGGCGCACGGCCAAGCCTCGCTCGACATGCTGCACGACGGCGACGGCAACGTGCGGCGGTACGCCTATCTGCTCGGCGTCGGCGAGCGCAGCTACCCGTCACTGGCGCTCGCCGCGGTGCGCCTCGCGCGACCCGACGCGTACGCACCGGCCCTCGCGCGCGTCGCGGGCCGCGACGGGGCGGCGCCCTTCCTCCGCGTGATCCACCCCGACCGCTTCGACACCGTGCGGTTCAGCGACGTGTTGATGGCCGCGCCCGACGACCCCTCGCTGCGAGCGCGGCTCGCGGATCGGATCGTGTTCGTCGGCGTCAGCGCGCAGGGCACCGAGGACACGGTGTTCAACGCGCTCGGGATCCCGCTGCCCGGCGTGTTCCTGCACGCGAACGCCGCGATCGACCTGCTCGACGACCGTCATGCGTGGAGTGATGGGGAGCCGGGCCAGCTCGGGGGCCTGGCTGGCGCGCTGTGCCTGCTGCTGCTCGGCGTCGCTGGCGCGCGCGTGCGCACTGCCCCGGCCGTGCTCGCAGTCGGGACCGCGGCAGGCGCCGGGTGGGCCGCATCCGGCCTCGCGGCGTTCAGCGCGGGCTGGCTCGTCCCCGTCACCCCGGTGCTGCTCGGCGCGGGCGGGTGGACCACCGCGCGTCTGGGCTTCTCGTGGTGGCGCGTGGACCGCGCACGCCGCGAGGCACAAGCCGCCCGCGAGCGACTGCTCGGCGAGCTCCAGGTCCGCAACGAGGAGCTTCGCGAGTCGTTGGAGACGCTTCGGCGGACGCGCTCCGCGAAGGAGCGCATGGAGTCGGAGCTGCAGATCGGGCGCGAGATCCAGCTCGCCATGGTCCCTGACGGCCTGCCCGCGATCTCGGTCGGCGCGGTGTCGCTGCGCGCGGTGCTGCAGCCCGCGCGCGAGGTGGGCGGCGACTTCTACGACGCGCTCGCGATCGATGACGACAAGCTGTGCGTCGTCGTCGGCGACGTGTCGGGCAAGGGCGTCCCCGCCGCGCTGTTCATGGCGGTGACGCAGACCCTGATCGCTTCCGCCGCGCGCACTGGGGCATCACCCGGCACGATCCTCACCCACGCGAACGCGTCGCTCGCGCGGAACAACGAGTCGTGCATGTTCGTGACGCTGTTCGTCGCCATCCTCGACCTGCGCACCGGCGCGCTCACCTACGCGAACGCGGGGCACAACCCGCCCTATCTCGCCCGCGCCGGCGGGGCGTGGGACCGCCTGGATGCCCGACACGGGCCCGTCGTCGGCGCCGTGGAGACGTTCGACTACACCGAGGACCAAGCGTTCATGGGAGCCGGCGACCTGCTGTTCCTCTACACCGACGGGGTCACCGAGGCGATGGACCCGTCGTCTGCGCTCTATGGCGAGGCGCGGATGCTGTCGCGTCTCACCTCGGCCGGGACGGACGCGGTGGACGCGCTGGTGGGTGACCTGATGGCCGACCTGCGGGTGTTCCAGGACGTCGCGGATCAGGCCGACGACATCACGCTCCTCGCGCTGCGCGTGGACCGGCTCGGGTCCGACGCCTCTGCTGTACGCTAGGATGGCCATGGAGCGCGCGTTGGCCCGACTCGACCTCACCCTCCGCAACGAGCTTGCAGAGATCGCGCGCGTCCAGGACGCGTTTCGCGTGTTCGCGCACGCGCAGGGCCTCGCAGCGGGTTGCCGACGCGCCGTCCACCTGGTGCTCGACGAGCTGCTGACGAACATCGTCTGCTACGCGTTCGACGACGACGGCCCGCATCTGATCTCGGTGCACGTCGCGCTGGACGCGTCCGAGCTTCAGATCGAGGTCATCGACGACGGGCAGCCCTTCGATCCATTCGCGCGCCCGCCGCCCGATCCGAGCACGCCGCTCGAGGAGCGCGAGCTCGGCGGGCTGGGGATCGAGCTGGTGCGCCGGATGATGGACACATCCAGCTACGGGCGCCGAGACGGCCAGAACCGTGTGCGGCTGACGAAGCGCGACCCGTGCGGCGCACCGCGCGCCACGGAGGGCGCGTGAACGCGTCGCCCCCAACGCCCGGCGCGACCGCCGAGGCCTGGGTCGCGCGCGTGTGCTCGCTGCTCGAGCAGGAACAGCCTTTCTTCGCGTACGACCTGTGCCAGCGCGCGCTCCGGGCGCATCCCGACGACGCAGCGCTGTCCCTGCTCGCGATCCTGGCGCTGCTGCGCGGGCGGTCGCTCGGCGCGGCGCGCTCCGCGTGGGCCGCGCTCGAGCCCGCGCTCCGCGAGGAGGACACACCTCGCACCGAGGCGCTTCGCGCGGAGCTCGCCCGGCGCTTGTGGGAGGCCGAGGGGCGTCCCGAGGACCTCGAGGACGCCCGCGCACGCTACGCGGCCCTGTTCGAGCGACACCACCGCCCGTTCGACGGCATTCGCGCCGCGCTGCTGAGCTGGCGGGCAGACGCCCCGGACATCGCGCGGGCCATCGCGACCCGGATCGCGGAGGACTACGCCGGCGCGCCGGCAGACGAGACGCCCATCCTGCGCTTCTGGCGCCTGATCGACCTGGGACACGCGCGCCTGCTCTCGCGTGACGAAGACGGGGCCCTGGCCGCGTACCGCGCCGCGGCGACGGGCTGGCACGGCGGCTTCGAGCCGGTCGTCGACGCGCTGCGCACGCTCCAGGCGTTCCGCAGCGCGGGCCTCGAGCCCCCGTCCGAGGTGACGCGCTGGCTGGTACCGCCCACCGTGGTGATCTTCGGCGGACAGCCGATCGACGTGCCGGGTCTCGACGAGCCGCTGTTCCCGCCCGGTCGTGAGCACGCGGTGCGCGCCGCCCTCACCGCCGAGCTGGACGCGATCGACGCCCGTGTCGGCTACTCCAGCGCCGCGTGCGGCGCCGATCTGCTGTTCATCGAGGCGATGCGGGCGCGCGGCGCCGAGGTGCACATCGTGCTGCCGTGCGCGACCGACGACTTCGTCGCCGCGCGCGTCGCGTACGCAGGTCCCGCATGGGTCGCGCGGTTCGAGGACGCCCTGGCGCACGCAACCTCGGTGACCTGGGCCACGCAGGAGCGCTTCCTCGGCCACACCATGCTGCTGCGGTACGCGAACCACATCACCACCGGCATGGGGTGGCTGCGGGCCGAGCAGCTGCTCTCTCGTCCCCACCTGCTCGCGGTGTGGGACTACCGCGCCGGCGACGCACCCGGCAGCCCCGCCGACTTCATCGACCACTGGCCCGACATCACCACGCTGCACCTCGTCGAGCTCGACGACCTCGACCCGGGCGACGAGGGGCCCCCCTGCGCGCCCGGCGCCCCCGCGTTTCGCACCGTCGCGCCCGAGCGGGAGATCCGCGCGATGCTGTTCGCGGACGTGGTCCACTACAGTCAGCTCGGCGAGGAGCACCTCTCGGCGTTTCTCGTGCTCCTCGACAAGATCCGCGAGCGCTTCGAGCAGACCGGCGAGCCGATCGCGCTGGTCGAGGCGTGGGGCGACGCGCTCTACGTGGTCATGGAGGGCGCGCGCGCCGCGCTCCGCATCGCGTTCGCGCTCCGCTCCGCGTTCCGCGACCTCGACCACGCCGCGCTCGGCCTCCCACTCCAGCTCAACGTGCGGATCGGCCTGCACGCCGGGCCGGTGTTTCGTGGCGTGCATCCACTCACCGCGCGCGTCATCTACAGCGGCAGCCAGGTGAACCGTGCGGCACGCATCGAGCCGATCACGATGCCGGGTGAGGTCTACGGGAGCCGTGAGTTCGTCGCCCTGCTCACGGCCGAGGAGAACGCCGCACGCCACGAGGCGGCCTTCCGGCGCCAGGCGTGGGCTCCGTGGTACCGCGCCGAGTACCTCGGGGTGATCGATCTGCCGAAACAACACGGCACCCAGACGATCTACCACCTGCTCCCCGAGGACGCGCCATGAGTCCGCGTGCCCGCGCCGCGCTCCTGCTCACGGCCCTCACGGCGGCGACGAGCGGAGGGGTCGCAGCGGCGGGGCTCCAGGAGCCGTCGCGCCACGCCGTGATCGTCTCGGTCCGGATCGACGCGCCCCGTGAGGCCGTTTGGGCCCTGGTCACCGGGTTCGAGGAGCTCCCCGCGTGGCGCCCCGATATCGCCGCCGTCCACCTCGGTCGCACCCCCGATGGACGTCCGCTGGTCGTCGAGGAGAGCACCGCGGGACACCGCGAGACCTGGATCGTCACCCAGGCTCGCTACCCCGATCTCCTGGAGCTCCAGGTCACGGGCGAGGCGGAGGCGAAGACCTGGACCTACACCTTCTTCCCCGAGGACGACGAGAGTCGCATGACGCTGATCGAGGAGGTCACGGAGCCCAACCCGCTGCTGCGCGGCGCGCGGCGCCTGTCGGGAAGCCGGGAGCGCCGCCTCGAGGCGTATGTGGACGCGGTCGCCACGCGCGCCGCCGCTCAGTCGGACGCGGCGTCGCGCGTCCAGTCGCCGTGATCGAGGAAGGACTGGAGGATCACCGACGCGGCCTCCTGATCGATCACCTCCTTCCGACGCGCGCGGGACAGGTCGGCCGCAATCAGCCGGCGCTCGGCCTCGACCGACGAGTAGCGCTCGTCGATGTAGGTGAGCGGCAGCCCGGTCGCCGCGCGGACCGCCTCGCCGATCTGCCGCGCCAGGCGCGACGACCTGCTCTCGGTGCCGTCCAACTCGAGCGGTAGACCGACCACGACGTGCTCGACGTCGCGATCCTCGATCAGATCGACGAGGCGCTCGGTGTCCGCCGCGACGCCCTTCCGCTTCAAGGTGAGGAGCGGCTGCGGGAACATCCGCAGTGGGTCGCTGACCGCGACGCCGATGGTCTTCGTTCCGACGTCCAGCGCCATCACCCTGCCCACCGGACACCCCCGACGCATGCAATTTCATCACCACACAAGCTGCCTTCTTCCCGCTCTTTTCTCACGCGGACAGATTCTGGCAAGTGGCGGTGGACACGCGGGGGCCGAAGGCGATAGAACCTGTACACCTGTTCAGCCCCCACCTGCTCACCCGACCTCTTAGCCCGCCCGGAGACCCGATGCTCACCGCCGAGATCCTGTCCCAGGGCGACGAGGTCGTGACCGGGCAGACGATCGACACGAACGCGGCCTGGCTCGCCGCCCGGCTCACCGAGCTCGGCTTCACCGTCGTGCGGCACACCACGGTCGGCGACGTGCCGGCCGACATCCGGGCGATGCTGTCGGCGGCAGCAGAGCGCGCCGAGCTCGTGATCTCCACCGGCGGCCTCGGGCCCACCGACGACGACCTCACCGCCGAGGCGGTCGCCGCCGTCTTCGCGCGCCCCCTCGCCCTCGACACCGAGGCGATGCGGCAGATCGAGGCCATGTACGCTCGCTTCGGCCGACACATGCCCGAGGTCAACCGCAAGCAGGCGCTGCTCCCGGAGGGCGCGCTCCGCCTCGACAACGCCTGGGGCACCGCGCCCGGCTTCGCGGTCGACGCCCCAGGCACGCTGCTCGCGTTCCTCCCGGGCGTCCCGCGCGAGATGCGGGCGATGTTCGAGCACCGCGTGCTGCCGCTGGTGCGCGAGCGGTTCGCGCTGCGCCCGGGGCGCCTCGTCACCCTGCGCACCACCGGGGTCGGAGAGTCCGACCTGCAGGAGCGCATCGGCCCGTTCACCGCGCCCGACGTCGTGCTCGGCTACCGGTCGATCAGCCCCGAGAACCAGGTGAAGCTCCGCTTCGCCCCCGACGTCGCCGAAGACCGCGTCCGCGCGCTCGTCGACGATCTCGCCGCCCGCATCGGCACGCCGCTGTTCGCCATCGACGGCCTCGATGTCCCCGGCGGCAGCCTCGCCGAGGTGGTCGGCCACGCGCTGCGCGTGCACGGCGCCACGCTCGCGGTCGCCGAGTCGTGCACCGGCGGTCGGCTCTCGGCGCTGTGCACCGCGGTGCCCGGCGCCAGCGCTTGGTTCCTCGAGGGCCTCGTCACCTACGCGAACGCGTCCAAGATCCGGCACCTCGGCGTCGACGCCGACACACTCGGGCACTACGGCGCCGTCTCCGCCGAGGTCAGCCAGCAGATGGCCCGCGGCGTCCGCGAGGGCGCCGGCGCCACCTATGGCCTCGGCATCACCGGCATCGCCGGACCCGACGGCGGCACCGACGAGAAGCCGGTCGGCACCGTGCACATCGCGCTCGCGGCGCCCGGCGGTGTGCACCACCGCAAGCTCCGCCTCGCCGGCGACCGCGAACGCATCCAGAACCTCTCCGCTGCAGCAGCCCTCGACCTGCTTCGCCGCAAGCTCCACGAGATCCTCTAGCTCACACCATCAGGAGACCCGCCCATGTCCAACCCGACCAACGACCGCGACCGCAACAAGGCCATCGACGCCGCCATCGCCTCCATCGAGCGCGCCTACGGCAAGGGCTCGATCATGCGCTTCGGCACCACCGAGATCCCGAAGGTCGCTGCGATCTCCACCGGCTCGATCTCGCTCGACATCGCGCTCGGCATCGGCGGCGTCCCGCGCGGTCGCGTCATCGAGATCTTCGGTCAGGAGGCGTCGGGCAAGACGACGATGTCGCTGCAGATCGCTGCCGCCGCGCAGCGCGCGGGCGGCGCGGTCGCGTTCATCGACGCCGAGCACGCGCTCGACGTCACCTACGCGAAGAACCTGGGCGTGAACATCGAAGAGCTGCTGATCTCGCAGCCCGACCACGGCGAGCAGGCGCTCGAGATCGCCGAGACGCTCGTGCGCTCCGGCGCCATCGCGGTCGTGATCATCGACTCGGTCGCAGCGCTCGTGCCCCGCGCCGAGCTCGAGGGCGACATGGGCGACGTGCAGCCCGGCCTGCAGGCCCGCCTGATGAGCCAGGCGCTGCGCAAGCTCACCGGCGCCATCCACAAGTCCGACTGCTGCGTGGTGTTCATCAACCAGGTTCGCGAGAAGATCGGCGTGATGTTCGGCTCGCCGAAGACCACCTCGGGCGGCAACGCGCTCAAGTTCTACGCCTCGGTCCGCCTCGAGGTCAGCCGGGTCGGCGCGATCAAGAAGGGCGAGGAGGTCCTCGGCAACCGCACGCGCGCCAAGGTCGTGAAGAACAAGCTCGCGCCCCCGTTCCGCAAGGTCGAGTTCGACATCTACTACGGCGAGGGTGTGTGCATGGCGTCCGAGCTCATCGACATGGGCGTCGAGGCGGGCATCATCAAGAAGAGCGGCTCGTGGTACAGCGTCGGTGACGAGCGGATCGGCCAGGGTCGCGAGAACGCCCGCGCCTACTTCAAGACCGAGAACCCGGCCCTCATGGAGCGCGTCCGCCTCGATCTGATGCGCGCCAACGGCCTCCTCGGTGCGGTCGAGGCCGCCGAAGAGGTCGCCGCGAAGTCCGTCCCCGCCGAGGCCTAGGAGCCCGCCGCGCGTAGCGCGCGGTGCTCCTCCCGTGCCCGTGCCCGTTCGGGGCACGGGCTGGGCTGGGTCGACCGCCGCCAGCCGCTCCGCGCGCCAGGCCGCGTCGCGCGCAGCCCGATCTCGAACCGCGGGCGGCATGACAGCCCGCAACGCCCATCCACCACGGAGCCACGGAGCGCCACGGAGGAGACACGGACCCACGGGATGCGGATCGGGCGATAGTTCTCCTCGACATCGATGTTTCGTCG
>CAYQSE010000114.1:9840-16915 GCA_964419905.1 uncultured Enterobacteriaceae bacterium | reverse complement strand
TCCTAGCGCATGCCGCGGAAGGTGGAGGACCAGCGGCCGGCGGAGTGGCGCACCTCGCCGCGCTCGGCGAGCGCGCGCAGCGCGCGGGTGATCTCCCACGGCATCAGGTCGGGGTACTCCTTCGCGCCCTCGTGGCGGATGCCCGCGACGAGCACCAGCTCGGCCAGGCCCGACTCGGTCATGCGGGAGAGGCGGTTCGCGATCGCCCGCGCGATCCACCGCTCGCGCTCGGGATCGGCCGTGGACGCCGCGGTCGCGGTCGACGCGGCGCGCGGTGTGCGCGCGGCGCGGGGCTTCTTCTCTTCGGCGATGCGCGCGCCGCGGGTCGGCTCGGCCACCGCGGGCTGCGCCTCGGCGCGCTGGATGCGGGGCGCCTGCGTGCTCAGCGTCGGCGGCACCGGCGGCGTGTCGGCCCACTTGTCGAGCAGCGCCTGCGCCTTCTCGCGTCCGCGCTCGTCGCGCGCGTCGCGCTGCGCCTCGCGCTCGATCTGCTCGCGCACGATCGCGGGGACGTGCGCCGCCTCCACCTTGTCGAGCCCGTCGAGGAACTCGGTGAGCACGCCGCCGTCGGGCAGATCACTCGTCTCCTGCGTGCCGCGCTTGGCGTAGTTGGCGAGGTCGCGCGCGACCCCCTTCGGGAGATCGCTCAGCTCGGACAGGGCGTACAGCGCGCACAGCGTCTGCGGTGAGAGCTGGAGGATCGGCTTGCGGACCGCGTCCTGGATCAGGATCTCCAGGGTCTTGGGGTCGGCGGAGCGGAGGTTGTCGATATGGATCTGACGGCGGACCATGGATGTCCTGTTCGACGGGGTTCCCCACCCTGATAACGGAACGGGCGGGCCCATCCAACCGCCCGGGAGCCGATGATGCGGATCACCAAGGTGTACACGAGAGGCGGGGACCGCGGACAGACCCGCTTGGTCGGGGGAAAGAAGGTCGAGAAGGACGCGCTGCGTATCGAGGCGTACGGCACCGTCGTCGAGCTGAACGCGACCCTCGGACTGGCCCGCACGTTCCACGATCAGACCGCCGCGACGATCGCGCCCGACGACGCGGCGACCGTCGGCGCGCTCCTCAAGGCGCTCCAGAACGATCTGTTCAACGTGGGCAGCGACCTCGCGACGCCCCCCGAGAGCCGATGGGAAGGGATGTACCGTGTGGGCGACGCCGACGTCGCGCGCCTGGAAGGGTGGATCGACCAGCTCAACGCCGACCTGCCACCGCTCGAGGAGTTCATCCTCCCGGGCGGCGGACCCGTAGGGGCGTTCCTCCACCAGGCGCGCACCGTGTGCCGGCGCGCCGAGCGCCGACTGGTCACGCTGCTACACGAAGAGCCAGACGTCGGCGAGGGCTGCCTGCGCTACCTGAACCGGCTCTCGGACCTGCTGTTCGTGCTGGGGAGATGGGCTGCGCGGGCGCACTCCGAGGTGGAGTACGCCTGGGAGAAGCCGCCGCTGCAGTCTGGCGACTGATCGAGCGCCACCGAGGGCGAGGCGACCGAGAGCTTGAGCAAGGAAGCCACGAACAGGGCACCGAACAACCGCATCTCCCACCTCCCTTTCAGGTCTGCGAGGTGAGACGCCGCTTCCAACGCGCATGTTCGCGCGCGGATGTCTGGAGATGTCAGGAGGCGAGCACCATGCCCGCGAGCACGCCGACGACGACGAGGGTGACCACCTGCATCAGCACCATCAGCGCGAGCACGCCCACCACCAGCGGTGACGTGCGGGAGGCGGGCGCGGGGCGCGGAGCGACGGGCTTCGACGCCTTGCGAGGTGGCGGTGGAGGCTGGGTGGCACGCTCGAGCCGCGCCTCGGTGTCGCGCAGCTTCGCGCGCAACATCGTCAGCTCGAGATCCTTCGCGCCGGTCACCTCGGTGGGCTGCTCCTCGGGAGGGGGCGCCCGACGCGCCGGCGCCGGGCGCGGGGTCTGCGCGGTGAGCCCGATGTAGCTGCGGGTGAGCCCCTCGAACGCCGCGGCCAGATCGCGCGCGGCGGTGTACCGATGCGCCGGATCGACCGACAGGCACCGCTCGAGCACGTCGAGGAGCTGCGCTGCGAACGTGTCCTCCCGCTCGTCCCCGTCGTCGCCGAACGCCCCACGCAGCGCGTCGCGCACCGCCCGCCGATCCGCGTCGGGCAGCCGCAGCGGGCTCTGAAACGCGCTGCCGTCGATGTCCTGCTCGAGGAACCGGCTGGGGTCGTTGCGGTAGACCTCGAGCACCTGCGCCATGCGCCCGGTGCGGAACCGCGGCGACAGCGTGCCGTTGCGCGGGACGACCTCGCCGTCGAGCACCATGCGCTGCAGCCGGAGCAGCCCGAACAGGACCGCGCCCAGCCCCCAGGTGTCGATCGCGGCGGGGTGGCGCCGGCGCGCGTGGAACAGCACCTCGGGGGCGAGGAAGTTCTCGGTGCCCATCACCACGTCGCTCGACGCCCACGGGCTGTCCTGTGGGGGGCGCACGCGGGCCGCCCCGAAGTCCGAGAGCAGCCATCGCCCGTGTGCCGAGAGCAGGATGTTGCCCGGCTTGAGGTCTCCGTGCGCCACCTCGAGCCCGCTGCGCCCCGCGTAGAACACCTGGTAGTCGCTGACGCGCCGCGCCACCTCGCTCATCGTCGCCATCAGGCGCCCGAGCGCGTCGGGCTCGACCAGCTTCTCGCGCCACCAGCGCTCGAGATCGCCCGGGCACCACTCCATCACCAGCCCGGTGACCACCGGGTCGCCGACCAGGTCGTAGAGCCGTGGGCACGGCAGATCGCCCGTCTGGTTCATCAGCTCGCCGAGCACCCGCGCCTCGGCCTGCAGCACCTCGAGCGCGGCGACGTCGTCCCCCTCGATCCACACCTTGAGCGCGAGCGGATCGCCCTCACCGGGGGTGGATCCCGGGCGCGGCGGCCCCACGCCGACCACCTTGCGGACCGCAGCGATGCGCCCGTGGCGGACCTTGACGCCCGGGACGGGCGCATAGTCGCGACCCGACCGACCGGTCCAGGTCAGCGCCAGCGTGGCGGTGGCCAGCAAGCCCTCCCGATCAGAAGCGGATGTTGATGCCCGGCAGCGGACGCCCGGTATCGTCGAGGATGATGCCCCAGGTGAGCACGCCCGCGCCCACCGCGAGCACCGCGCCGGACGCGATGACGAGGTTGTTGGTCGCCCGCTTGAACTTGTCCATGTCCTCGCGGGTCTCGGACTCGTCGAAGCCCTTCCGGGTGACCGACGACCAGTAGTAGAGGCCGCCCGCGCCGAGCATCGTGGCGCCGCCGATGATCATCAGCGGCGTCTTCTCCTTCGGGCGCTTGCGCTGGTAGAAGCCGCCGTCGTCCTTCGCCTTCGACGGATCCTTCGCCTTGCGCTCCTTCTCGGGCTTCGGCTCCTTCTCGGCCTTTGGCTCGCGCTCGGGCCTCGGCTCGGGCTCCGCCCTTGGCGCGCGCTCCTTGGGCGCCTTGCCCGTCGTCACCGCCGCGACGGGCTCGGGCGGCGCCACAGCCTGCACCGCGGCCGCGGGGAACGCGTTGCCCTCGATGACCCAGGTGGAGACAGCGTCGCCGGTGCGAGACTGGAACACGTGCGGGCGACCGACCGTCGCCCGCGGGCTGCCCACCAGCGAGCCATCCACCCAGTTCGTCTCGGCGACGAAGGTGACGTCCTTGACCGTCTCGGGTGACGCCTCGCCCTCTTCGCGCAGCCCCTCGAACGTGAAGCGGAGCGGGTTGTCGGCGGGCATGTCCTCGAGCCCGTACTCGAAGCCCGGATCGATGCCGATCGCGGTGAGCCACCACGCGCGGCCGCGCGCGTCGTCGCCACCGAGCAGCTTGCCCGCACCGACCGCGCGGTAGGCGCGCGAGACGATCATGTAGGGCATCGCCTCGTTGAGACAGGCGAAGCCGGCCTCCATCTTGTTCGCGACCGTGAGCGCGGTGGGGCCGTCGTTCTTGCGAACGGCGTCCTCGATCATCACGAGATCGCCGAGCAACGCGCCGGTGTCGTAGGGCGCCTCGCAGCCCGCCCACGCGTTCGCGGACAGGGTGAGGCTGGTGGCGGCCAACAGGGCCAGGATGGAACGCACGTACCCTCCACTACGAGGTCGAAGGCTAGCACAGGTGCCCGACCGTCGCGAGGCGCGGGTGTCGTCGATCACGACGCGCTCACGCCCCGTCGCCAGCCACGCGCACCCACAGCAGGGGATCCCCGGCGCTCACCGCAGCCGCGTCGGCGACCAGCGCGCGCTCGATCACCCCGGCGACGGGGGCGCGCACCGGGTTGAAGGTCTTCATGACCTCGATCAGCGCCACCGTCTGGTGCGCCGAGACCGACGCGCCGATCGCTGCGAACGCGGCGGCGCCGGGCTCGGGGCGCAGGTAGACGGTGCCGTCGGTCTCGGCGCGCACGACGCGAACCCCCGCGGGCGCCTCGGCGGCGTCTGGATGCGGCGCGGCGGCAGCGGCGGCCAGCCCGAACGCCTCACCCATCGTGATCAGCGGCGCGCCGTAGGCCACCCATCCGCCGCCGAGCACCGTGGCGACGACGCCGTGCGCGCCGTCGGGTGCCCGGACCTCCACGGTGCGACCGGCACGGAGCAACACGCCGAGCGGCTCACCCGCGACGAGCGGCGCGCCGAGCCCGACGCGCGGACGCCAGGTTCCGACCGTCGGTGCGGCCAGGATCGAGCCCTTCAGGACCGCGAGCACAGGACCTCCAGATCGTGCACGCTCCAGATGCGTGGGTTCTTCGTGCGACGGCCTCCGGTGGACTGCCACGCGGCCTGCACGAGGCACTCGAGCCAGGGCCGGAGCCGATCGAGCGGGACGACCTCGTCGGTGTCCATCCGCGACGCCGCGCCGACCGGATCCATGTCGGCCTCGATCCGCGCGGCGGTGCTGCGCATGCCCTCCTCGATCGCGGCGCGCTCCTCGGGATCCTGCGTCGCGATCTGGAAGTCGTCGTCGAGCTTGCTGTTGTAGGCCGCGATCGCGAGCGTGCGCCCCTCCATCACGGACAGCCGCGTGATCGGCGTGCTGAGCTGCACGACCGGATCGTAGGGCAGCCCGGCCATCGCGTAGTAGCCAGCGCCGCTGGCCTTGCGCAGCAGCACGGTGAACATCGGCACCGTGTTCGTGCTGTTGGTGTAGATGAGGTTCGAGCCATAGCCGAGCAGCCCGAGGCGCTCGGCCTCGACGCCGATGTCGAAGCCCGAGATGTCCTGGAGCCACACGATCGGGATGCCGTCGTCGTCGCACGCGCGCGAGAACGCGCTGATCTTCGCGATGCCCTCGCGGTACAGCGCGCCGCCGGGGCGTCGGCCCACGCCCGGCTCGTCGACGATGCCCTGCCGGTTCGCGATGAGGCCGACCCACAGCCCCGAGATGCGCGCCAGCCCGACGACCATCTCGCGCCCGACGTCGGGGAGCACCTCGTGGAACAGCGAGTGGTCGACCAGCCGCGCGATCACCTCGTCGATGTCGTAGGTCTGGCGGAAGTCCGGCGGGAAGATCGCAGCGAGCTCGGCGGGATCGAGGCGCGGCGGCGCGGGCTCGGCGCCGTGGCGGTAGAACGCGTTCGCTGACGACGGCAGGCGCGCGATCTCCTCGCGAAGCAGCCGCAGCGCGGTCGGATCGTCGGGCACGCGCTCGTCGGCGCACCCGGACTGGTGGACGTGGACCTCGGGGCCGCCGATCGACAGGCTGGTGAGGTGTTGCGACTTCGCGCCGCGGATCAGCGCCGCGCCCGCGATGACCATATACGCGCTCTCGGTCATCACGACGCGATCGCTGATGATCGGCATGTAGCCGCCGCCCGCGATCGAGTCGCCGAACACGCCCGCGACCTGCGGCACCCCGTGCGCCGCGAGGCGGGCGTTCTGCTTGAAGATGTGGCCCGCGCCGCGCGCACCTGCGAACGAGCGGGACTGCTCGGGCAGGAACAGCCCGGAGCAGTCGACCAGGTAGACCACCGGAAGCCGCAGGCGCAGCGCCATCTCCTGCGCGCGCTCGATCTTCTCGGGCGTCTGCGGCCACCACGCGCCGGACGCGACGGTGTTGTCGTTCGCGATCGCGACGCACCAGCGGTCGTGGATGCGCACGAAGCAGGTCACCACGCCGGCGCCGGGCGCCTGACGCTTGCTGCCCTGGAAGCTGCGGCCCCAGTTGACCAGCGTGCCGACCTCGAACACCTCGGAGCCCGGATCCTTCAAGGCCTCCAGGCGCTCCCAGGTGGTCCACTTGCCCTTCTCGTGGACCCGGTCGACCGCCGACGCGCCCCAGCCGGCGTGCACCGTGTCGACCTTCTCCGCGAGCGCGCGATCGAGCGTGTCGACGTGCGCGCGGTTGCGGGCCGCGTCGTCGTCGCCGAGGAACGCGCCGAGGTCGGAGCCGATCGGGTGGACGTGGAGCCGTGCCATCAGGTTCCCCCGCCGCTCGCCAGCGCCGGCATCAGCTCGGTCTCCAGCGAGGTGGTGTCATAGGTGCCCGCGAGGAACGCATCCCAGCCGAGGATGCGCTCGTGCAGCGCGAGGTTGGTGGTCACGCCCTCGATGCGTGTGGCCGCGAGCGCGTCACGCATCCTCGCGAGCGCGGCGTCGCGATCCGGCGCGTGCACGATGAGCTTCGCGATCATCGAGTCGTAGAACGGCGGGATCGCATCGCCGCTGCGCAGGTGGGTGTCGACGCGGATCCCCTCGCCTTCGGGCAGCTCGAGCCGCGTGATCGTGCCGGGCGAGGGCGCGAAGCCGCGCGCCGGATCCTCGGCGTTGATCCGAACCTCGATCGCGTGCCCGCGCACCGTCACGTCGTCCTGTGTGATCGGCAGCGGTGCGTTGGCGGCGACCCTGAGCTGGAGCTCGACCAGATCGAGCCCGGTGATCTGCTCGGTGACCGGGTGCTCCACCTGGAGGCGCGTGTTCATCTCCATGAACCACAGCTTGCCCTCCTGGTCGAGGAGCATCTCGACCGTGCCGGCGCCGCGATAGCCCGCGCGGCCGATCACGTCGGCCACCAGCGGGAGGATGCGCGCGCGCTCCGTGCTCAACAGGCCCGGGGACGGCGCCTCCTCGATCACCTTCTGGTGCCGACGCTGGATG
>CAYQSE010000114.1:0-9830 GCA_964419905.1 uncultured Enterobacteriaceae bacterium | reverse complement strand
GGAGCACTCGCGCTCGCCCAGGTGCACGCAGGTGCCGAAGCGGTCCCCCATCACCTGCACCTCGACGTGCCGACCTCGCTCGATGCGGCGCTCGAGGTAGATCCGGCCGTCGCCGAACGCGCTGATGGCCTCGGCGGACGCCGACTCGAACGCCTCGGCGAGCTGCTCGGGCGCGTCGACCTTGCGCATGCCGCGTCCGCCTCCCCCCGCGACCGCCTTGAGGAGCAGCGGAAAGCCGACGCGATCCGCCTCGCGGCGCGCGGCCTCGAGGTTCGCGACGGGCTCCTCGCTGCCGGGGATCACGGGCATCCCCAGCGCCTGCATGCTACGCCGCGCGAGCGCCTTGTCGCCCATCGCGCGCAGGTGCTCGGGCGAGGGCCCGATGAAGGTGAGGCCGGCGGAAGCGCAGCGCACCGCGAAGCCGGCGTTCTCGGCGAGGAAGCCCCAGCCCGGATGCACGGCGGCGCAGCGGTGGTGCATGGCGGCCTCGATCAGCGCGTCGGCGTCGAGGTAGCTGCCCGCCGCGCGAGCCGGCCCGATCACGGCGACGGCGTCGACCTCCTCGAGCCAGGCTTGGCCCTTGTCGGCTTCGGACGCGACCGCGACCACCTCGACCCCGAGCCGGCGGCACGTACGCGCGATGCGCGCGGCCACCTCGCCGCGGTTGGCGATGAGGATGCGACGGAACAACTCTCCCCCAAGCGAAGAGGGCGAGTGTAATGCGTCGCGGTCAGCGCCGCCTGCAGCGCGTGACCACGAGCAGCCCGCCGAGCCATCGCTCGCGCCGCGCCTCCTCGAGCCCGAAGCCCGCCACGACGAGATCGCGCGCGAGCGCCTCACCGACGGGCCCCGGCGAGAGCACGACGAGCGCGCGCCCGCCCGGCGCGAGCACGCCACCGAGCCCGCGCGCGAACCGCGCGCCGAGATCGCCCCCGCGGTAGGCCGCCTCGAGGAAGCTCTCGGGCTCGCCCCGACCCAGCGGCGGGTTGAACAGGACCAGGTCGAACCGGCGCCCGTCGAGCGGCGCGAACAGATCGCCCTCGTGCACGTCGACGCGGTCCTCCACCTGATGCAGCCGGGCGTTGAGTCGCGCGCAGCGCACGGCCTGCGGGTTCACGTCGACCGCCTCGACCTCGGCGCCGCGGATGGCCGCGAAGATCGCGGCGACGCCCGAGCCGGTCCCGATGTCGAGCACGCGCGGCGGCGGCAGATCCACCGGCCGCCCGAGCAGCTCCTCGCGGACCGCCCGCGCGAGCACCGCGCCCGAGCGGAAGCGCACCGGGTTGAACACGTCGGGGAGCACGAGGAACGACAGGCCATCGACGTCCTCGACCACGGTGCGTCGATCGCGCCGCGCGCCGGCCAGTCGGGCACCAAACGCGCGGCGGAGCGGCCGCAGCACACCGGCGACCAGTGCCTCGCCCCACGTGCCGACCAGTCGCCGCGGATCAGGGATCAACTCGCCTCCGGGTCCTCGTCACCTGCCGCCGCGTCCTCGCTCGGAGGCAGCGTGGGCGGCCAGGCGTCGGCGCGGAGCACCGCGCCGTCCCCCACCACCGCATCGTACCGCTCGGCGTCCCGCCGCGCGCTCCGCCGCTCCCAGAACGCGCTCACGCCGCCGACCAGCGCGAGCCCGAGCAATCCGAGCAGGGCGACCAGCACGAGCAGCATCGCGGACTGAGCCGCGGCGATCCAGAAGACGAGCGGGAACCCGAGCAGGTCGACGGGCCCCGGCATCCCGAGGCGCGCCGGCCAGTCGTCGCCCCACAGGTAGAGGACCACCGCGGTGAGCCCCGCCCACACCGGGAGCACCCCGATGATCGCCACCGCGCAGCCGAGCCGGGTCCAGCCGAACAGGCCCTCGGGCTCGGGCGAAGCGTCAGGCATCGACGCCCTCGCGGGCCGCGTGCGCGCGCTCCGCCTGGTTGGGTTCACCGTCCATCGGCCACGGCGCGAACCCCTTGAAGTCGAGCCGCGACCACAGGAACAGCCCCGCGACGAACATCACGATCGCGCTGTAGTGGCCCGGGGTGAGGCCCAGGTAGCGGCTGTCCTGGTAGTACAGGTCGGTGTTGCGCAGGAAGTCGAGCGCGAAGCGCACCGGCGCGTACATGAGCGCGTAGAGCGCGAGGAAGAAGCCCGGCGGGCGATCCTTGCGTCCGACGACGTAGAAGGTCACCGCGATGATCAGCGTGTAGATCGCCTCGTACAGGCCGAGCTCGTGCCGCACGGACGCGGACGCGACCTCGCCGTCGAGCAGCCGCAGCGTGCCCGCCGGGAAGTGCATCCCCAAGAAGAAGCTCGTCTCGGCCCCGACGTGGTCGTGCACGGTGAAGCAGCCGATGCGGCCGAACAGCCAGCCGAACGGGAAGCCATACGTGATCACGTCCGTGTGTCGCCACGCGTCGCGCGGGCGGACCCATCCGTAGAACACCACCGCGCCGATCACCGCCCCGAGGAACCCGCCCATCGACGAGAACCCCTCCCACACCCGCAGGATGGCCCAGATGCCGTCCTCGGCGAGCCGCTCTGGATAGTAGGCGACCACGGTGAAGACGTGCCCGATGAAGAACCCCATCAGCACGATGAACACCGCGCCGTCGACGATGTCGCGCACGTCGAGCCCGAGCCGGAGGCCGCGATGCCGCGCCATCTCCAGCCCGACCACGAAGCCGATGCACACCAGCGTGAACCAGGGATCGATGGGGATGGTGCCGAGGAGTGGCACCTCGAGGTCGTACACGCCGAGGTTGAAGAACGGGATCGCCGCGAACACGCACCCTCCGTCGGCGACCGGTAACCCGTCGCGTCAGGTCGGTAGCACGTCGCCCGACACGACCCGACAAAGCGTGCCGTCGTCTTCCCGCAGCAGCAGCGCACCGTCGGACGCGACGTCCTCGGCGCGCCCCTCCTTGTCGCCGACGCGCACGCGCCGACCGAGCGTCACCGCCCGCGCACGCCACGCGTCGAGCTCGGCCGCGGGGCTCCGCGCGAGCCGCGCGCTCATCGCGACGAGCCCTGCCACCAGCGTCGCGGCGAACGAGGCCGGATTGCGCGCGACACCGTCGATCGCTTGCAGTCCACCCGCACCGGGGACGTCTGGCGGCGGCGCGTCCAGGTTCACGCCTATCCCGACCACCACCCAGCGGACGCGGCGCTCGCGGACCTCCATCTCGGCGAGGATCCCCGCGACCTTCTCGCCGCCGGGCCCGAGCACGTCGTTGGGCCACTTGATCCCGTAGGACGGGCCACACGCCTCGGCGACCACGCGCGCGGTCGCGAGCGCGACGAGGCCCGCGTGCTCGACCGGGATCAGCGGACGCAGCAGCACCGAGAGGGCGAGGCTGCCCGCGGGGGTCTCCCACACGCGCCCGAGCCGCCCGCGCCCGGCGGTCTGAGCGCCCGCGACGAGCGCGGTGCCGTGCGGGGCGCCCTGTTCGGCCAGCGCGCGCAGATCTGCGTTCGTCGACGTGGTGACCGCCACCCAGCGGATCGGCCAGGCGAGCCCCGCCTCGCGCGACGCGGCGGCGAGCGCCTCGTTCACGAGAAGACGATCTTCAGCGAGAGATCGGCCCACCGGGCCTGGTGGATCAGCCCGCCCGCGCTGACCAGATCGAGCCCGAGCCCGGCGATGCGCGCGATGCGCGCCGGGCTCATGTTCCCCGACGCCTCGAGGAGCACGTCGGGGCGCCGCGCACGGGCCTGGGCAACCGCGTCCGCGAGCTGGGCGTCGTCGAGGTTGTCGAGCAGCAGCGCGTCGGCGCCAGCGGCCAGCGCCTCGTCGATCTGGGCAGGCGTGCTGACCTCGACCTCGATCTTCACGAGGTGGTGCACGGCGCGCCGCGCGCGCTGGACCGCGGCGGTGATCCCGCCGCACGCGACGAGGTGGTTGTCCTTGATCAGCACGCCGTCGTACAGCGCGAACCGGTGGTTGAACGCGCCGCCGACCCGCACCGCCTCCTTCTCGAGCGCGCGGTGCAGCGGCGTGGTCTTGCGGGTGTCGACCACACGCAGCCCGCCGTCACCTGCCGCCGCGACATACGCCGCCACGTTCGTCGCGATCCCCGACAGCCGCATCACGAAGTTCAGCGCCACCCGCTCGCCGATCAGCAGCGTGCGCAGCGCGCCGTCGAGGTCGGCCACGACGTCGCCCGGCGCCGCCCGCGTGCCGTCCGGCACCCGGGGCGTGTAGGTGAGCGGCTCGCCGAGGCGCTGCGCGACGTCTGCGAACACCGCCTGCGCGACGCCGTGCCCGCAGAAGATCAGCGGCTCCTTCGCGCGCAGCACGCCGCGCCCGACGGCGCCCCGGTCGACGGTCGCCTCGGTCGTGAGATCGCCGGGCCCGAGATCCTCGTCGATCGCGGCGGCGACGAGCGCGCGCAGGTCCATCACAGCGCCGCCGCGAGGCGCGCGCGGCTGGCGCGCAGCGTGTCGAGGCGGTTGAGCGCCGCGTCGAGCTTCTCGCGCACCTCGTCGACGACCTCGGGCGGGGCTCGGTCGACGAAGCTCGGGTTCTCGAGCCGGCGGCGGAGCTGCTCGACGTCCTTCTCGACCTTGATCAGCACCTTCTCGAGGCGCTTGACCTCCTCGGCGAAGTCGACCACGCCCTCGAGCGGGATCACCAGCTCGGCGCCGCGGACCACGGCGGTCGCCACCCCGACCGGGCGCTCCACCAGGGGCTCCACCGTGATGCCGGCCAGGTCGGCGAGCCCGCGCGCGTGCCGCGCGAGCAGGCTGCGCACCGCGTCGTCCGCGATCAGCACCCGCAGCGGCAGCCGCGGCGAGAGCTCCATCTCCCCGCGGATCCGGCGGATCTCGGTGATCGTCTC
Source organism: uncultured Enterobacteriaceae bacterium (assembly GCA_964419905.1). Lineage (GTDB taxonomy): Bacteria > Myxococcota_A > UBA796 > UBA796 > JAFDJI01. Next base: position 5,001 of record CAYQSE010000114.1, on the reverse strand, counting down.
TTGCAAGACGGAGACCTCGTCGAGCACCGCCGGATCGTCGGGGTAGTCCTCGGCGCGCGGATAGGGCGCGGTCGTGACGAAGCCCTCGGTGTGCGGCAGCAGGCTCCAGATCTCCTCGGACAGGAACGGCATGATCGGGTGCACGAGGCGAACGATCGCGCCCATCGTGTCGAACAGCGCGTGCCGTGCCGCGTTCTTGCGCGCGGGCGACGCCGCCTCGTCGTAGAGCGTCGTCTTCGAGAGCTCGAGGAACCAGTCGCAGAACTCGCCCCAGGTGAACGCGTAGATCTCGCCGGCGGCCTCGTTGAACCGGTACTCGTCGAGCGCCGTGCGGACGCGCGCGACCGCGGCTCCGGTGCGCGCGCGGATCCACCGCTCGTAGAGGCCGTCCTCCATCGGGGCGGAGGGGTCGTAGCCCTCGCCGGTGAGGAAGCAGTAGCGCAGCGCCTGCCAGATCTTCGTGCTGAACCGGTGGTAGCCCTCGACCCGCTTGTCGTCCCACAGCACGTCGCGGCCCTGCGCGGCGAACGCGACGAGCGTGAACCGGAACGCGTCGGCCCCCCACGCGTCGATGACCTCGAGCGGATCGACCACGTTGCCCTTGGTCTTGCTCATCTTCTGGCCCTGCTTGTCGCGGACCAGGGCGTGGATGTACACGTCCTCGAACGGCACCGCGCCGGTCAGGTGGATGCCCGCGAACATCATGCGCGCGACCCAGAAGAAGATGATGTCGAAGCCGGTCACCAGCACGCTGGTCGGGTAGTAGCGCGCGAAGTCCGCCGTCTTCTCGGGCCAGCCCATCGTCGAGAACGGCCACAGCGCGCTCGAGAACCAGGTGTCGAGCACGTCGGGATCCTGGCTGAGCTGCGCGCCGCCGCAGGCCGCGCACGCCGACGGCGCCTCGCGCAGCACATGGACCTCCTCACAGTCCGCGCAGTACCACGCCGGGATCCGGTGGCCCCACCACAGCTGGCGGCTGATGCACCAGTCCTTGATGTCGCGCATCCAGGCGTAGTAGGTGTTCTCCCACTGCTTGGGGACGAAGCGCGTGTAGCCGTTCTCGACCGCGGACGTGGCCGGTCCCGCGAGCGGCTTCATCTTCACGAACCACTGCGTCGACAGCATCGGCTCGACGATCGCACCCGAGCGCTGGCTGCGACCGATGTTGAGGGTGTGCTCCTTCGAGCCGCGATCGAGCCCGAGCTCGGCGATGCGCTCCTTGACGCTGGCGCGGGCCTCGAAGCGATCGAGCCCCGCGAACGCGCCACCGTTGGCGTTGATCGTGCCGTCGGTGTTCAGGATGTTGATCATCGGCAGGTCGTGGCGCAGCCCGACCTCGAAGTCGTTCGGATCGTGCGCCGGAGTCACCTTCACCGCGCCGGTGCCGAACGCCGGATCGACGAGGATGGCGTCCCCGATGATCGGGAACTGCCGCCCGGTGATCGGGTGGCGGACGTTCTTGCCGATCAGGTGCTGGTAGCGCGGATCGTCGGGATGCACGGCGATGGCGGTGTCGCCCAGCATCGTCTCGGGGCGCGTGGTCGCGACGACGATCTCGCCGTCGCCCTCGGCCAGCGGGTAGGCGAAGCTCCACAGCTCGCCGACGACCCCCTCGTCGTGCTCCACCTCGAGGTCGGAGAGCGCGGTCTGGTCCATCGGGTCCCAGTTGATCAGGCGCTGCCCGCGGTAGATCAGCCCCTCCTCGTACAGCCGCACGAAGTGCTCGGTGACGGCGGTCGCGAGCGCGGCGTCGAGCGTGAACCGCTCGCGGGACCAGTCACACGAGACGCCGAGGCGCTGGAGCTGGTTGCCGATCGTTTTCCCCGCCTCGCCCTTCCACTTCCACACCTCCTCGAGGAAGCCCTCGCGACCGAGGTCGCGGAAGTCGATGCCCCGCGCCTCGAGCTTGCGCCGGACCACCCACTGCGTGGCGATGCCCGCGTGATCGGTGCCGGGCACCCACAGCACGTTGAACCCGTCCATCCGCTTGTAGCGGATGAGCACGTCCTGCAGCGTGTTGTTCAGCGCGTGGCCCATGTGCAGCGAGCCGGTGACGTTCGGCGGCGGGATGACGATCGAGTAGGCAGGCCCGGGCGCGGCGGGATCGGCCTCGAACAGGCGGGCCTCGCTCCAGGCGCGGGACCACCGCGTGGCGGCGGCGTGGGGGTCGTAGGCGGAGGGCAGCTCGGTCGCCATGGGGGCCTCGGGTCAGGGTCGGGGCGCTTAACCGGGCGCCGCGCCCCTGCCCCGCTGCGCTCACCGCGGCGGGCGGGGCGCCGGCTTGGTCCGCACCGGCGTGACCGTCAGGTCTCCGGTGACCCGCAGCGTGCCGGTGCCCGGCGTGACCGCGCGCACGTTCACCGTGTAGCCGAGGTCGCCGCCCTGGCCGGAGATCCCCGACGGCAGCGTCGCCTGGACGGCCTGCTCAATGCTGCGCAGGATCACGCCCTCGGCCAGCGCGGCGAGCGGATCGACCCACACCGCGCCGGGCGACTTCTCGCCCTCGACCACCGACGTCGCCGCGAGATCCACGCCGTCGGGTGCGATGCGCAGATCGCCCTCGATCGTGTAGTCCCGCCACCAGCCCTTGCCGGTGAGGCGCCACAGGCGGAGATCCATGCTGAAGCGCCCCGGCACGATCGACAGCCGGCGCGGCTCCGCCACCACCTCGTAGGCGATCGGCCCCGCCGCGAAGCTGGCCGCCTTCGCGAGCCCGAGCAGGCTCTCGCTCGACACGTCGAGCTGCCAGCCGCTCTGCAGCTTCGGCGCGACCTTCGGCAGCGCCACGGGCGTCGGGGATCGCGTGAGCAGCGCCAGCGCCACGCCGTTGCTCGACGTCGTCATCCGCGCCGCGCGCAGCGGCAGCTCCGGGCTGCCCGCGACCCCGAGCGGGATCGGCTCGGCGCGATCGAGCACGTTGGCCTGCACCCAGTCCTTCAACCCCTTCTCGACGCGCGGCGCGAGCGAGGCGGCGACGCCTCCCAGCTTCAGGTCGATCTCGCGCACCTCCCGGGGGCGCGCGGTGAACGCGAACTGCCCATCCGCCTGGCGGGAGGTCTCGAGCTCGGTGTCGAACGCGGCGGTGAGGTCGACCGGCGAGCGCCCGGTCGTCCCACCGAGCTTCCACCGCACCTCGCCGTCGAGCCGCGCGTCCACCGCGAGGCAGTCCGCGCAGCGCGGACTCGACGCGATCTTCAGCGAGCGGACCACCAGCTCCGGCGTCACCACGGCCTTGCCCGCGAGCGGCACCTGCACCTCGAACTGCCCGGTGAGCGGACGATGCTTCGTCAGCGCGGACGCGATCACCGCCTCCACCACATCGGGCGTCATGAACAGCGCCGCGTCGGGCTCCCACACCGCAGGCGGCGGCCCGGGATCGGCCAGCGCCGCGGCGCGGGCCGCCTCGTAGTCGGCCAGGACACCCTTCCCACCGCACGCGAGGGTCGAGACGAAGAACAAGGTGGTGATGTGGGTTCGGGTCACGTTGCGGGCCTCGACGGGACGTGGAGTGTATGACAGGTGTACCCGGTCGGCGTGCTCCGCTCCGATCGGTGCGCCGCCCCCAAAGGCAAGAGCAGGGAGGATGCGATGGCCCAGCACGAGGATCCGCGCGCGGCGCTGCACGACAAGAGCGTCTCCGTGCGCGCCGCCGCCGCACGCACGCTGTCGCGCGTCGGGACGTTCGAGGATCTGCCTGCGCTCGTGCAGATCGCGATCGAGGAGAACAGCAGCGCGCTCAGGCTCTACGCCGCCGCGGCGGCCGCCGACATCCTGCACCGCCGCCGCGGGCTGCACGACGCCCCGACGCTCACCCCCGTCGAGGTGAAGCAGGTGCACCAGTGGGTACGATCCTACGATCCAGGGCGAAATCCCGGACTGTTGATGATGCTGTCCTCCATCGTCGACGAGGCCTCCCTCGCGCGCCTCGCGCGCGTGCTGCGCGACCCGCGCAACGGTGTCCGCGCCGGCGCGATGGTGGCGCTGCGGCGCATGGCCCTCTCTGCATCCGCCGCCGATGACGCGCTGATCCCCGCGATGGTCGCAGCGTCGCTGGCCGACACCCGCATGACGCCCGACGTGACCCTCGATCTCGTGCGCCTGGTGGGCGAGGTCGGCTGGATGGACCTGCGCGAGGCGATCCGCCGCAGCGCCGCGGGCGGGCGCCTGCACCCCGAGGTCGTCCAGGAGGCGCTGCGCCGCCTCGACGCGCGCGGCACCCCCGACGCATGGGAGGGCGTGTGGCTCGACTACGGCCTCGACGTCTCCGAGGCCGGCGAGCCCGACACCAACGGCCCCTGGCGCGTGATCGGGGGGGGGCTGGCGACGACCGGCGAGCCACCCGTCCGCCTCGCGCTCGATCCCGCGAGCGGCCGCGCCACCCTGCCCGGCGAGCCCACGCCGCTGCGCCTGTTGTGGACCTCGGCCCCCGGTCACCCCGACACCACCCGCCGCGCGATCCAACAGGGCGAGCGAACCTGGTGGGCCCAAGAGGACAAGGACCTCCTCGAGGTCCTCGAGCGCCTGATCGACGAGCTCCCCGCCGGCGCCACCGACGCGCTCGTCCCCCTCGCCGCACGCCTCGAGGCCTTCGAGGGTATGCTCGCGCCGCGGGTCCGCGCCATGATCCTGTGGCGCGCCGGCGCCCTCGACGCCGCCCTCGCGCTCCTCACCGAGCTCACCGACGCCAAGAAGCCACGCGCCGACCTGTACTGGTGGCTCGCGCGCGTCCAGGTCGATCTCGGCCAGCCCGACGACGCCCGACGCAGCCTCGACGAGTTCCTCGAGCGCTCCGCCGCCAAGGCCCGCTACCGCACCGAAGCCGAGGCCCTCCGCGCCCAGCTCGGCGCCTGATCCGAGGCCGCCAGGGCGGAGGCGGCCGGCCGAGGCGGCTGTCGATTGATCACTTCTCCACGAAGTCTGGATGAAGGCTGGTTTACGAGGATCTAGGAACGTGGGGCGGGCGTCCCGCCTGTCGATTGATCACTTCTCCAAGAAGTCCGG
>CAYQSE010000113.1:0-16988 GCA_964419905.1 uncultured Enterobacteriaceae bacterium | reverse complement strand
CAGCGAGGACTCGGCGTTGAGCAGCAGCCCGGTCGCGCCGCCCCGCCGCACCACGCGCACGAGGTTGTAGGGCGACTCGGCGGTGAACACCGTGCCCTCGGGCGCAGACGCGGCGGGGCCGAACGCGCCGAGGCCCAGCACGAGCGCGGCGGGCGCGACCCACGGGCGCCGCCGCGCGAGCCCGACGACGCCCAGCAGCAGCGGGCCCGCGGCGACCACCAGCAGCGTCGCGCGCGTCCCGAGCGTAGGCAGCGCCCAGAAGCTGGTGCCGAGCACGCCCGCCACGCCGGCCGCCGTCGACAGCGCCGAGACGCGGCCCGCGGTGGTGCCGATCTCGCCAGGCGTCGCGAGCAACCGCACCGCGTACGGCGCCACCCCCGCGAGGAGCACCATCGGCACCAGCAGCAGCGCGACCGTGGCCGCCGCCGGGCCGGTGATGTCCCCCCAGGTGGCCAGCGCCGCGAGCACGCGCGGCGCGGTCAGCGGCAGCAGCGCCTGCCACGCGCCCGCCACCAGCAGGGCGCCGTACAGCGCCGCGTCAGAGCCCGCCCGATCCGCGACGCGCCCGCCGAGCACGTAGCCCACGGCCATCGCCGCCATCACGCAGCCGATCAGGCTGCCCCAGACGTACGCGGAGTAGCCGAACACCGGCGCGAACAGCCGGATCGCCGCCATCTCGAGGCCCATCACCGACCCGCCGGCGACGGCGACCGCGAGCCACCTCAACCGCGCACCCGCACCACGACCTTCCCAAAGTGCTCGGCGCCGCGCAGCCACGCGAACGCAGCGGGCGCCTCTTCGAACGGGAAGACCCGATCGATCACCGGCCGCACGTCGGGGTGTGCGTCGAGCAGCGCGCACAGCCCCTCGAGATCGGCGCGGTTGCCGACGAACACGCCCTGGAGCCGGACGTGACGCATGAACACGCGGGTGAGCTGGAGCTCGGTGGTGGACCCGCCGAGGTTGCCGATCAGCGCGATCGTGCCGCCGGGGCGCACCGCGCGCAGAGACTGGCCCAGCGTCTCGGCCCCGCCCACCTCGACGACCAGGTCGACGCCGCCCTCGCTCCACGCGGCGATCGTGCGCCCCCACGCCGGATCGTCGCGGTAGTTGAGCCCGAGCACCGCGCCGAGCCCCCTCGCCCGCTCCAGCTTCGCGTCGCTGCTAGACGCCACCGCGACGTGCGCGCCGAGCGCCGTCGCTACCTGCAGCGCGAACAGCGACACCCCACCGGTGCCGAGCGTCAGCACCCGATCGCCGGGCTTGACCCCACCCTCGGTGACCAGCGCGCGCCACGCGGTGACCCCCGCGCACGGCAGGCAGGCCGCCTCCTCGTCGGTGAGGTGGGGCGGCGGGCGCACCGCGGCGTCCGCGTCGATCACCATCCACGCGCGCAGCGTCCCGTCGAGCGGCCCCCCGAGCGTCCGGCGCAGCGCGGACGCGGTCGGCGGCCCCTCGACCCAGCCCTGCGAGAACAGCGGACAGACCCGATCGCCCACCGTCAGCCGGGTCACGCCCTCCCCCACCGCGGCCACCTCGCCGACCCCGTCCGAGCACGGCACCAGCGGGAGCGCCTGCCGCGGATCGTAGGCGCCGTCGGCCATCAGCAGATCACGGTAGTTCAGCGACACCGCGGACATCGCCAGCAACACCTGCCCGGGGCCGGGCACGGGCGGCGGCCGATCCTCGCGGCGCAGCGCGTTCTCGCCGAAGCGCTCCAAGACCCAGGTGTTCATCTGCTCCTCCCGCCCTCGGGCACGACGGCGGTGGCGCCGAGGTCGCCCTCGGGCCTGTAGTACCACCGCCCGGGCATCGCACGCCCCGGCGAGACCGAGGCCGCGTGCAGCCACGGCACCTCGGCGGCGACCATCCACGCGGCCACGCACTCGCCCACCGCGTAGCCGCAGGTCACCCCGAACCCGCCGAGGCCCGCCGCCCACCACAGCCCCGGCAGGGCCGGATCCGCGCCCAGCAGCGGGCGACGATCCGGCGCGAAGGTGCGCAGCCCGGTCCACCCGCCGACGATCGGCACGTCGCCGACCGCCGGCACCCACCGCGCCAGCTTGTCGGCGGCGAGCGCGCGCGCCTCGATCGGGACGGGGCCCTTCGAGCCCGGCCCCGCCGAGGGCGCGTCGACCGCCTCGTCGCACGGCGAGATCAGCCAGCCGCCCGCCTCGGGCCGGAGGTAGATCCCGACGTCGTCGATCCAGGTCCACGGGTGTTCGAGGCGCGAGAGCGCGTGGGGCGCGGACTGGAGCAGGCTGCGCCGCAGCGGCACGAGCGGCCGCTTCAGCCCCGCCGTGGCCGCCAGCGCCGCGCTCCACGCGCCCGCCGCGAGCACCACCGCGCCCGCCGCGATCGTCCCGGTCGTGGTGCGCACGCCCTGGACCCGCCCGTCCGCGACCTCGAGACCCAGCACCTCGACGCGGGTGCGCACCTCGGCGCCGTGTCGGCGCGCTCCGCGCAGAAAGCCGGTGAGCATCGCGTGGGGATCGGCGACGCGCTCGTCGGGCAGGAACCAGCCGAATCGGGCGGGCGTACCGGCGAGCGCCGGCGCGACCTCGACGAGTCGATCGCACGCCTGCACCGCCACCCCGCGTGCACGCAGGTGCGCGGCGGCGTCGTGCAGATGGAAGCGATCGTGCGCGAGCGCGAGCACCGCGCCCACGCGCCGGCTGATCTCGACGTCCGCCCAGTCCTCGCCCGGCGCGACCAGCCACTCGTGGGTGCGCAGCGCGAGCGCGCGCTCGAACGGGTCCTCGCCCATCCGCCGCACCATGCCCGCGTTCTGCGCGGTGGCCTCGGCGCCCGGCTGGTCGCCCTGCTCGAGCACCAGCACGCGCGCGCTGGGCGCGAGGTGCCAGGCGAGGCTGCACCCGGCGAGCCCCGCGCCGACGATCACGACGTCGGGGTGGCTCATGCGGGCCTCGCCTCGGCGCGGTACCGCGCGCGCCACGCCGCGCTGATCGCGTCGGACTGTCGCGCCAGATCGGGCTCCGGGAGCGTCTCGGGCGGGGCCACGCCGAGCGCCGCGAGCACGCCGCGCACCGCCGCGCGACGATCGGCGGCGAGCGCCTCGTAGGTGACGACCTGCGGACGCACGTCGCGCGCCGCGAACCAGGCGTCCCACGCCGCCTCGTCCCGCGCGATCCGACGCAGACAGGCGGCGATCCGTCGCGCGCTGTAGACCGGCGGCAGCCACCCACGCTCGTGCGCCGCCCACCGCCCGGTCTGCAGCGCGCGCGCCCACGACACCGCCTGCGCCTCGCGATCCGCGCGGACGATCCGGATCCAGGTGATCGGCCCTAGGAACGCCTCCGGCGCGCGCCCCGGCAGGACGAACCACTGCTCGAAGTGATGCCGATGCAGCTTCAGCCCGAACCAGCCGCCGCCCGAGCGTCGCGCGCGCACCCGCGCGAGGTGCGCCGCGAAGCGCGCGTCGGACCAGCTCCGGCGCCCGGCGAGCGCGAGCAGCGGCCCGCGCAGCGGCAGGTGCAGCAGCCGGGACGACCGCGCGCCGAGCCGCACCTCCCAGTCGCGCACCTGCATCGGGTTCAGGTACTCCTTGGGCGCGCCCGCGCAGCCGGTCGCCCACAGCGCGCGGCACAGCAGCGTGCTGCCGGTTCGCGGGGTCGACGCGATCACGTAGGTCCGGCTCGACGGCTCGGGCGGCAGATCCCACGCAGGGAGGTTGCGCGGGTCGAGGATCACGACGCGGGGGGCACGCGGCGCCTCAGCGACTCATCGTCGGGGGTCCGCTCGAAGCCCTGGGAGAGCAGCCAGCGGGTGGTCGCCTCGCGGGCGGGGTGGGTGCGCCGCACGATGTTGTGCATCCACGACAGCCCCCGCTTGCGCGCCTCGCCCTCCAGCTGCTTCAGGATGTAGGCGCCGAGCCCCTGATCGCGTCGCTTCGGGTCGACCGCGACGAGCACCTCGGCAGCCCCCCACACCACGTCCATCCACCCGTAGCCGACGATGTCCCCGTCTTCCTCGACGTGCCACCACTCGCCGGGCACGACGTCGAGGGTGCGCATGCCGCCGAGGTGGAAGATCCCGGGCTGGCAGCCGCCGATGATGCGCTCCTTGTGGGCGTCCCACGTCGGACGCTCCTCCTCGACCCAGATCCGCGTCATGTGTACTCCCGCGATGCCGGTGAACATAGCCCGGCGACGGTCAGGTTGCGGAGGCGACGGCCTCGCGCGCGCGGTGCGCCAGCCCGTAGATCGTCAGGCTGGGGTTCACGCCGAGCGCGGTCGGCAGCACGCTGCCGTCCACGACGAACAGGTTGTCGAACGCGTGGTGCTTGTGGCTCGGATCGACCACGCTCTGACGCGGATCCCTGCCCATCGCGCAGCCGCCCATCTGGTGCGCGGTGAAGATCGGGTGTTGATGCGCGCCGTAGGGCGCGTCGGCGAGCGCGGCGAGATCGGCCTCGGAGCGCACCACCACCGGGTGCGCGTGCGTCGAGCGCACCCACTCGGCGCCCGCCGCGAGGTGAAGGCGGGCCATGTTCACGTGGGCGTCGCGGAACGCCTCGACCAGGTGCGTGTTCACCGGGTAGTGCAGCTGCGGGCGCCCGTCGGGCCGCAGCGTGACCACGCCGCCGACGTCGCCCGGCACCAGCCCGTCGACCTGCAGCGAGAGCACGCCCGAGAGGTGCTCGAGCTCGGACATCGTCGCCGCCATCCGCGTGCCGAAGTCCACGCCGGTCAGGCTCGCCGCGACCGGCTGCAGCGGTCCCACCTCGAAGAAGTATCCGACCTTGTCGGCGCCGCGGTCGATGAACTGGTGCGACGACACGCTCTGCGGCGCCCCGCTCCACCCGCGGATGGGCTGGGCGTAGCGGCCGGTCAGCGCGACGACCGGGTGCAGGAACGTGCGCGCGCCGGTGCCGCCGTTGCGGTCGAGCCCGGAGCGCAGCAGCAGCGCCGGCGTGTTGATCGCGCCACCGCACAGCGCGAGCACCTTCGGCCGCACCGTGATCTGGATGCCGGTCGGCACGTCGCGCTCGCGCGTCATCACCGACGCGCGCACCGCGACCACGCGCGCGCCGTCCACCTCGACCCGATCGGCGCGCGTGTCCGCGAACAGGCGCAGGCCCCCGGCGACCGCGTCCGGGAGGTAGGTCAGGTGCATCGCCTGCTTCGCGTTCACCGGGCAGCCGAGGCCGCAGTAGCCGCTGCTCACGCAGCCGTTCACGTTGCGCCGCAGCAGGTCGTGCTGCCAGCCGAGCGCGGCGCAACCACGGCGGATCACGTCGTTGTTCGCGTTGACCGCGTCTTCGGGCCACGGGTTGATGTTCAGCCGGGCCTCGACCGCCTCCCAGTGCGGACGGAGAGCGTCCGCGGTCAGCGCGACGCCGAAGTGCTCGGCCCAGTAGGCGAGGATCCGCTCGGGCGTTCGGAAGCAGGTGGTCCAGTTGACCGTGGTGGAGCCGCCCACCGAGCGCCCCTGCAGCACGGTGATCGCCTGATCGGCCGTCGTGCGGGTGCCGCGGTCCTGGTAGAGGTTGCGGTAGGACCACGCCTCGTGCAGCGCGATCCAGTCTGCGCGCGTGTAGTGGGGCCCCTCCTCCAGCATCACCACGTTCAGGCCCTTCTCGACGAGGCCCGCGGCGAGCACCGCGCCGCCCGCACCGCTGCCGACGACGCAGACGTCACAGTCGATCTCGCGATCCGCCTTCAGCTGGGCGCTGCCCAGGATCTCACCGCTCATGGGGACGCCTCCAACACGGCGCGGAAGTCGGGCGGGCCCGGATAGCCGAGTGACGGCCAGGTCTCCGGCGCGCCCCAATACGTGAGGTTGCACAGGCCCACGAGCGCCTTGAACGCGGCGCGGCGGACGGACAGGCGGCTGGTGCGCCACCGCTCGAGCACGCGATCCTGCGCGGCGGGGGACGCCGCCGTGAAGGGTGTGAACCGCTGATCGAAGATCGCCCCGGCGAGCGCGTTCTCGAGCAGCGCCAGCGCCTGAGACACCTCCTCGGCCATCGCGGGGGCCGCCGCGAACAGCAGATCGTCCAGCCGCTCGGCGACCTGCACCTCGGAGGCACCGGGCAGGCCGTCGCCGCCCGGGCAGACGCGATCCGCGAGCGCCGCGAGCACGCTGAACGACCGCGCGTCGAGCGCCCGCAGCGGGCGCGCCGGGGCCCGGAGCACCGTCCCCTGTAGCGACAGGCCCACGCCACCCACCGCGAGCAGCGCCGCGCCGGCGATCCCGACCTGGATGAAGCGTCGACGGCTCGGCTCCATGCGCGCGTCCTCCACCGCGGGAGGATACCCCGCTGTGGCATAGGATGACCGTCCCGGAGGATTCATGTCGACCGAGCCGACCGCAGTACCCGAGGACGACCGCACGGGCATGCACCCCGACACGCTGCGTCGCGCGGTGCTCGATCACCTGATGCTGACGCGCGCCAAGGACATCGACTCGGCGACCGCGATCGACCTCTACCATGCCCTGTCGCACGCCGTGCGCGACCGGCTGGTCTACCGATGGATCCGCACGCAGCGCGCGTACGCCGAGCAAGACGTCAAGCGGGTCTACTACCTCTCCGCCGAGTACCTGCTCGGCCGCCAGCTCGGCGCGAACCTGCTCAACCTCGGGCTCACGGGGCTGGCACGCGAGGGGCTGCGCGCGCGCGGGGTCGATCTCGACGAGGTCCTCGGACGAGAGCTCGATCCGGGGCTCGGCAACGGGGGGCTCGGGCGGCTCGCCGCGTGCTTCATGGACTCCCTCGCCACCCTCGAGCTGCCGGCCACCGGGTACGGCATCCGCTACGAGTTCGGCATCTTCAAGCAGGAGATCGAGAACGGCTGGCAGGTGGAGCGCCCCGACGAGTGGCTGCGCCGCGGCAACCCGTGGGAGATCGCGCGCCCCGAGTACGCGGTGTTCGTGCGGTTCGGCGGCCGCACCGAGCACTACGCCGACGTCCACGGGCAGCACCGCGTTCGCTGGGTCGAAGACGACGGTGTGTACGGCGTCCCGCACGACACCCCGGTCGCGGGCTTCCGCAACGACACGGTGAACAACCTCCGGCTGTGGTCGGCGCGCGCGTCCGAGCAGTTCGACCTGGAGGTGTTCAACGACGGCGACTATCGGCGCGCGGTCGAGCGCAAGGCGCTGTCCGAGTCGATCAGCAAGGTGCTCTACCCCAAGGACGACTCGATCGAGGGCAAGGAGCTTCGCCTCAAGCAGCAGTACTTCTTCGTGTGCTGCTCGATCCACGACATCGTCCGCCGCTACCTGCGCAGCCACGGCGACTTCGAGAAGTTCCCGGAGAAGGTGGCGATCCAGCTCAACGACACGCACCCGGCGATCGCCATCGCCGAGCTGATGCGGGTGCTGCTCGACGACCACCTGCTCGACTGGGACGAGGCGTGGTCGATCACGCAGCGCACGTTCGCGTACACGAACCACACGCTGCTGCCCGAGGCGCTCGAGAAGTGGCCGCTGCCGCTGTTCGAGCGCCTGCTGCCGCGGCACCTCGAGCTGATCTACGAGATCAACCACCGCTTCCTGCGCGAGGTGCACCTGTTCGCGCCGCACGACGTCGATCGGAAGCGCCGGATGTCGATCATCGAGGAGGGCCGCGTCCGCCAGGTGCGGATGGCCCACCTCTCGGTGGTCGGCTCGCACACGGTCAACGGCGTCGCCGAGCTCCACTCGGAGCTGCTGCGCACCCGCGTGCTCAAGGACTTCGCCGAGATGTTCCCGACGCGGTTCACGAACAAGACCAACGGCGTCACGCCGCGCCGCTGGCTGCGTCAGTGCAACCCGCGGCTCGCGTCCCTGCTCACCACCCGACTCGGCCCCGAGTGGGTGACCGACCTCGCTCGCCTCGAGGGTCTGCTCCCGAGCGCCGACGATCCGGAGCTGCACGAAGCGCTCGCCGCGATCAAGCAGCAGAACAAGGTCGATCTCGCCGGCTGGCTCCTGCAGCGCCACGGGATCCAGATCGACGACCGGACCCTGTTCGATGTCCACGTCAAGCGGATCCACGAGTACAAGCGCCAGGTCATGGCGTGCCTGCACGTCGTCCACCTGTACGCGAAGCTGAAGTTCCACCGGCAGGACATCGTGCCGCGCACCGTGCTGATCGGTGGCAAGGCCGCGCCCGGCTACGCGCGCGCGAAGCTCCACATCAAGCTGATCAACGACGTGGCGCGCGTCGTCGCCGAGGATCCGGTCTCGCGCGGCAAGCTCCGGCTCGTGTTCCTGCCCAACTACAACGTGTCGATGGCCGAGCGCGTGATCCCCGCCGCCGACCTCTCGGAGCAGATCTCGCTCGCCGGCAAGGAAGCGTCGGGCACCGGGAACATGAAATTCCAGATGAACGGCGCGCTCACCATCGGTACGCTCGACGGCGCGAACATCGAGATCCGCGAAGAGGTCGGCGCCGAGAACTTCTTCCTGTTCGGGCACGACGCCGCCGAGGTGAGCCAGATCCAGGAAGCAGGCTACGACCCGACCCCATGGATCGAGCGCAGCGAGGCGCTCATCGAGGCGCTCGAGCTCGTCGAGTGCGGCTACTTCAACCCCGACGAGCCCGATCTGCACCAGACGGTCGCCACCTACCTGCGCGAGAGCGATCCCTACCTCGTGTGCGCCGACTTCGAGAGCTACCGGCTCGAGCAGATCCGGGCAGCGGACGCGTGGACGCGCCCCGAGGAGTGGCTGCCGAAGGTCGCACGCAACATCGCCAGGTCCGGCAAGTTCTCGTCCGACCGGACGATCCGACAGTACGCGGACGAGATCTGGGGCCTGAAGCCCTGCCCGGTGAGCCTGAACGGCGACGCCTCCCGTCTGTCGCGACCCTTACAGCCCGAAAAAAATTCAACACCTGGGTAAAGTTTTTTCGTTATCCTCCGAGCAGGTGGTTCGGAGGTTCCCCATGCGGGTCACGCTCGCTTCGCTGGTCCTGATGGTCGGTTGTCACAGCGCGCCCGTGCAGGCGCCCGGCACCGCGACGGGTGGACCGCTCGCGGCGCTGCCCGCCGACCCCGGCGTGGCCGCTTCGCCGTACGACGCCGCGCTCGACCTGCCGCGCCTGTCGCTGCGCGCGCCGGACCTCGATCTCGAGGCGCTCGCGCAGAAGTACACGGTCTACCACGTCGACGTCGATCTCTCGTCGCTCACGAACCTCGACCGCGCCGAGGCGCGCCAGGTCCAGCTCGCGCTGGCGGCCGATCCCCGCTGGCGGGTCGGCGTGTGGGACGGCGCGGTGGTCGCGTTCCAGCGCTCGAAGACCGAGCAGGGCTGGACCGTGCCGCGCCACGGGTTCCACGACGACGACGGCGGCGTGTGGCGCACCGGCGTTCGGTTCTCGGCGTGGGCGGTCGCCTCGGAGTGGAACGGGCACGAGGCGCTCACCCGCACGGACTCGGCGACGCGCAGGCTCGCGCTCCGCGCCTTCTCGCTCCTGCGCGGCCCTGCCGCCGGCCTCGAGGCCACCGCGCTCACCGTGAGCGGCCCCACCGTCGCGATGGACCTGTTCGAGGCCACCTCCGACCGCACGCGCCCACGCACCTCCGAGGCCCTGTCGACCCTGCCGATGCTGCTCGATCGACTGCACGACGCGAGCATCGCGACGGCGGTGTGGGATCCGGGCAAGGCGGACGCGCAGCGCCTCGACGTGCGCGCCGCCGGCCCCGGCCTGCTCGAGATCAGCGCCCGCGTGCAGACCGTGACGCCTGGCTGGACCTGGGTGCGCCTGCTCGACGCCGCCGGCCGCGCGTGGGAGGAGCCCGCCGTCGCCGCCGGCACGCGCGAGCTGACCTGGGGCGACAGCACGGCCGACCGCCGCACCTTCCTGCACAGCCAGCTCCCCGTGCCGTCCGGCCCCGGCTTCCGCGGCACCGCCGAGGTGTGGCAGGCGCCGCTGGACGGCGGCCGCCCGGTACAGCTCGCGACGTACAAGGTGGCTGTCCCCGCCCGCTGAGGCACAGCGCGCAACCCCTCGTGCGCCCGCGCGCCATGCCGCCGCCCCCGCGACGCGCGACTCCCGTGCTGGCGCATATCCAGCCTCTTCCAGGCGCTTCCGCCGCCCCCGCAACGACCGGACTGTGCGTGTTCCTCGCGCTCCCCTACCATCACGGGAGCTCGAGGGGGCTTGGTCCATGCGTGTTCTGCTCTGGGGTTGCTGCGCGCTCGCGTCCGTCGGATGCGCGCCGCAAGCACCCGAATCGATGGCTGACCTTCAGTTCGCCGACGACTTCCGTCTCGACGCGACCGCGCTGGTCTCCTTGCGCGTCGACGCGCCCGACGGAACCGACGCGGGCGCTCGACTCGCGGTGCGCACACCCGACGGTCGGATGCTCTACGACGGGGGCGCCGCGCTCGCCGCCCGACGCGGGCTCAGCTTCGCGTTGCCCGAGACCACCCGTGCGCTCGACCTCACCGTCCACCGCGACGGCGCCCTGCTCGAGCAGGTCTCCATAGCGATCACCGAGGCGCGGGCGACCTATACGCTGCCGGGGGCTCGCCGATGACCCGCAACAGCCTCGTGTTCGCGCTCGCGTTCGTCTCCGAGGTCGCCTTCGCCCAGACCTCGGCGATCTACGCGCTCGACGCCACCTGGGTCGCCGAGGACCTCGCGACGTCCTCCGACCGCGACCAGAACGATGTCGGACTCGACTACAACAAGCGGTGCCTGGTCGACGACGACACCGAGACGCTGGTGTCCGAAGACGTGCGCTTCGTCGCGCGCGTCGCGGGCGCGACGAAGACCAATCGGCTGCTGCTGCGCTTCGAGGCGACCCCGCAGCGCGTCACCCGGACGATCGGGGACGACGCCCCCACCCTCGTCTGCGAGGGTGACTGCGGCCCCGAGCTCGTGCTGTACGACGACTTCCGCGACGCGTTCAGCCCGCGGGGCTCGGGCTTCGTGAACACCAGCGACGGTCCGCTGTTCGCCGGCGTGGTCAACCTCGTCGAGGTCGACTACGCGCCGGGCGTCGCGGCACCCACCGACGCGCTCGGGGCGCTGCGCTGCCCGCCGCCCGATCTCGCGGTGGACCGACCCGACCTCGCCGCGCCGATCGACGCGACGACCGTGCTCGCCGGGAACGGACAGCCGTTGGTGGGGAACTTCCCCTACTTCTGCCCCGCGGGCGACACCTGCCCGCCCTCGGCCCTCGTGCCGTGGGCACCGCCCCGCGAGCGCGTCGCGATCGAGGACGCCTATGGCGCGCCGTTCCTGTCGTGGCTCGCCGATCAGACCGACCTCGATCCCTGTACCCGAGGCGTCGACTGCGTGGACGAGGACTGGTACCAGACCCCCGTGGGTGACGTCGTCGACGGCGCGTCCCTGGCCGCCACGGCGCCGCTCCCGCCGGCGCCGCGCTGCGACGACGGGGTCCTGAACGGCGACGAGACGGCGCCGGACTGCGGCGGCGCGGTGTGCGGCGCGTGCCTCCCGCTGCGCGTGAACGTGGACGCCTCCGGCGCCGTCGTCGGAGGCGGCAACCAACCTGTCATCTCGGCGGACGGGCGCTTCGTCGCGTTCGCCACCCACGCCGCGATCGTGCCCGAAGACACGAACGGCTTCGGCGACATCTACGTGCGCGACCTGCTGGCCGGCACCACCACCCTCGTCTCCGTGACCTCCACCGGGGGCATCGCCAACCTGACGAGCGCGTTCCCCGCGATCTCGGCCGACGGGCGCTACGTGGCGTTCGAGTCCGTCGCTACCAACCTCGTCCCCGACGACACCAACGATGGATCACCGATCTTCGGCTCGGACATCTTCGTGCGGGACCTGGTCGCGGGCACCACCGAGCGGGTGAGCGTGAGCCCGGACGGCGCGCAGGGCAACGGCGAGAGCTTCCGGCCGACGATCAGCGCCGACGGGCGCTTCGTCGCCTTCGTCTCGGCCGCCACGAACTTCCTCGTGTCGGACGCGAACGGCGGCTCCCACGACGTCTTCGTGCACGACCGCCAGACCGGCGATCTGATCCTCGTCAACGTCGACGACAACGGAACCCAGGGCAACGCCGGGTTCCGGACGCGCCCGATGATCACCCCGGACGGGCGCTACGTCGCGTTCGACTCGAACGCGACGAACCTCGTCCCGGGCGACACCAACGGAGCGATCGACGTGTTCATTCGCGACCTGACCCTGGGAACGACGATCCGCGCGAGCCTCGCCAACGGCGGCGGGCAGGCGAGCAGCCAGTGCGTCGAGCCAGCGGTGTCCGCGGACGGCACCGTCGTCACGTTCCGCTCCAACTCGCTGCTCGCGCCAGGAGCAACCGGGAACTACGCGATCTTCCTCCGCGACCTCACGGCGGGCACCACCGAGCTGGTCAGCGTGAGCACGAGCGGTGAGGCCGCGACGGGAGACAGCGGCCTCTCGTCCGTGTCCGGCGACGGGCGACGGGTCGCCTTCCTCTCCCGGGGCAGCAACCTGTCGCATCATGGCGCATCCTTCAACGAACAGAACGTCTACGTCCGGTACCGCGACACCGGTGAGACCGTGCGGATGAGCGTCGGCTGGGACGGCAGCACGACCAATGGACACAGCCTGAATCCGTGGATCGCCACCGACGGCGGGTCGCTCGTGTTCTCCTCGGATTCGAGCAACCTCGTCCCGGACGACACCAACGGTGTCTCGGACATCTTCCTCGTCACGCTGCCCTAGATCCGGCCCGTCTCCCGCAGCCATGCCTCGGAGCGCTTCATGCCCTCCGTGAGCGGGATCGCGGGCGCCCACCCGAGCAGCCGCCGCGCCTTGTCGGTGTCGAACACGAGCTTGCGCTGGACCAACGCGAGGCGCTCGCGGTCTAGCGGCAGGCTGATCCGCAGTGCCGGGGCGACCATCACGAGGGCCTTCACGACCCAGAGCGGCGCGCTCCGTGGCCGCTTGCCGAGCATGTCGCCGTAACACTGCATGAACTGTTTCCAGGTGAGCGAGGTGTCGGCGATGTGGAACGCCTCGCCCGCCGCGTCGGGCGCCACGGCGGCGAGCAGCAGCGCGTCGACGAGGTTGTCGATGAACACGGGGAACGCGAGCCCGTCGCCGGCGCCGAACACGCACGGCGCCCCGGACTTCACCAGCTTCGCCATCCCGACCGTCCACCCGCGCGAGCCCGGCCCGTAGACCATGCCCGGGCGGATCACGACGACCTCGAGGCCGGTGGCCTCGCCAACCTCTTGCGCCGCGACGTCGCCGAGCGCCTTGGTGCGCCCGTAGGTGTTCCGCTGGTCGAGCGACAGCGGCGCCTCCTCGGTGACGTGGTCCTCGCCCGGCAGGCCGTAGACCGCGACGCTGCTCACGAGCACCAGCCGCCGCACGCCCGCCGCCGCGCACGCCTCGGCGAGCGCGCGCGTCGCGTCCACGTTCAGCCGATGCGCCCGCGCCTCGTCACCGAACAGCCACGCGGCGACATGAAACACGACCTCCTGGCCTTCCACGGCGTCCGGGAACGTGTCGAACGCGTCGAGATCCGACACGACCGCGGTGGCGCCCGCGTCGATCAGTGCCTGTGCCCGCTCCAGGCCGCGCCCGACCACGCGTACCTTCGCCCCGATCGCGAGCAGCCGCCGCGTGAGCGCCCCGCCCACGAACCCCGTGGCCCCCGTCACCGCCACCGCCTTGCCCGCGAGCGCCTCGCCTGTCATGTGACCTCCCGAGTGCGGGGGCCTAACGCCCGTCCCCGCGCGCGACACCTCGGAGCGCCGCATGTCCGCCCACACCTCCCCCCGCCTCGGCGATCGCAGCCTGTTCCCGACGCTTTCGTGGTCGGTGTACTGCAACCACGCGTCGGTGAGCCCCGCGAGCGCGCCGGTGCAGGCGGCCGTGCAGACCCACGTCGCCGCGTTCGCCGAGCGCGGGCTCGGCGCGTTCCCGGAGTGGGCCCCGCGCCAGGACGCGCTGCGGGCGCGGCTGGCCCAGCTCATCGGCGCGCGCCCCGAAGACGTCGCGTTCGTGGCGAACACCACCGCCGGCGTCGTGTCCATCGCGCTGTGCCTGCCGTGGCGACCGCGCGATCGCGTGATCGTGTTCGACGGCGAGTTCCCCACCAACGTCACCCCATGGCAGCAGGCGGCGCGCCTGTTCGATCTCGACCTCACGATGCTGTCGCTCGACGGCTTCGGCGACGGCACGGGCGACGGCCTGGCGCGGCTGGAGACCGCGCTACGCGGCGGCGCGCGCCTCGTCGCGGTGAGCGCGGTGCAGTTCCAGAGCGGCCTCGCGATGCCGCTCGCCGAGATCACACGGCTCGCGCACGCCCACGGCGCCGAGGTGTTCGTCGACGCGATCCAGGCGGTCGGCAGCCTGCCGCTCGACGTGAGCGCGCTCGACGTCGACTACCTCGCGGCGGGCGCGCACAAATGGCTGATGGGGCTGATGGGCGCCGGCCTGCTCTACGTCGCGCCCGGCTGTGCCGCCCGCCTCGAGCCGCGCGTCGCCGGCTGGCTGTCGCACGAGGATCCGCTCCGCTTCTTGTTCGAGGGTCCGGGCGCGCTGACCTACGACCGCCCGCTGCGCCGCCGCGCAGACCTCGTCGAGTCCGGCGTCGCGGGCACCACCGCGCTCGCCGCGCTCGACGCGTCCACCGCGCTGATCGCGGCGCTCGGCGTCGAGACGATCGCCGCGCACGTCCAGCGCTACCACGACCGCCTCGAGCCCGTGCTCGTCCACGCCGGGTTCCGCTCGCTGCGCGCGACCGATCCCGCAGCACGCAGCGCGATCCTCTCCGTCGCGCCGCCGAAGGGTCGCTCGCACGCCGCGATCGCCGACGCGCTCGCGAAGCAGGGTGTGTCGGTGGCCTGCCCCGACGGGCTCGTCCGGTTCTCACCGCACTGGCCGAACGCGCTCGAGGAGATCGACGCGATCGCGGCTGCGATCAGATCAGCAGCAGCGTGAGGTAGATCGCGTAGGCGACCAGGAGCAGCGCACCCTCGAGGCGCGAGATCGTGCCGTGACTGAGCATGATCGGGAACAGCGCGAGCGTGAACGCGATCAGCCACCACCCGTCGAACCCGATGACCTCGGGCGCGACGCGCTGCGGCACGATCACCGCGACGAGGCCGAGGATGCCGGCGAGGTTGAAGATGTTCGAGCCGAGCACGTTGGCGAGCGCCATGTCGACCGCGCCCTTCCGCGCGGCCGACACGGTCGCGGCGAGCTCTGGCATGCTCGTGCCCGCGGCGACGATGGTCAGCCCGATGACGCGCTCGGTCCAGCCGAAGCTACGCGCCAGCTCGACGGCCCCCTCGACCAGGATGTGCGCGCCGCCTGCGAGCAGCGCGAGCCCGAGCCCGATCCACAGCGT
The DNA here is from genome assembly GCA_964419905.1 of uncultured Enterobacteriaceae bacterium. Lineage (GTDB taxonomy): Bacteria > Myxococcota_A > UBA796 > UBA796 > JAFDJI01. Next base: position 1,710 of record CAYQSE010000113.1, on the reverse strand, counting down.
CGAGATCACGAGCGAGGTCGGCGGCTTCGCGCCCGCGGAGGCGTCCTCCGGGTTCGATCCGTCCTCGAGCGCCGCCCGGACCAGCCACGCGGTGAACAGCGTGAGCGCCAGCACCAGCAGCCCGCCCTCCACCCGATCGATCTCCCCGTCGCGGCCGACCACCAGCGTGAACGCGGTCACGCCGAGCAGCATCGGCCCCTCGGACCGCAGCGCCGAGAGGTGCACCGCCAGCGGCTGGAACAGCGCGGCAATCGCCAGGATCACGCCGACGTTGAACAGGTTCGAGCCGACCACGTTCGCGACCGCGAGATCCGCGCGCCCCTGCAGCGCGGCCATCAAGCTGACCACCAGCTCGGGCATCGAGGTGCCCACCGCCACCACCGTGAGTCCGATCACCGCGGGCCGCACGCCGAGTCGCGCGGCGAGGTCGGACGCGCCGCGTACCAGCGCCTCACCTCCACCCGCGAGCAGCGCGATCCCACCGATCACCTGCAGCACGTTCACCGTCATCGTCGCCAACGCCAGGCTCCAGTGCGGTCAGACCGCCTCGGTAACCACCTTGGCCGGCACCCGCGCGGGCTGCGCTGCGCCGATGAGCTGAAACAACCCCATGCCGCCGAGCATCGCGGCGAGGAACACCAGCGCCTGCCCCACCCCGGCCCCAGAGGCCACCACTGCAGGCCCGGGGCAGTAGCCCGCGAGCCCCCAACCCACCCCGAAGATCGCCGAGCCCGCCAACAGGCGACCGTCGATCTGGGTGAACGTCGGGAGATGGAACGCACCGTCCAACAGCGGCCGACCGCGCGCGAAGATCAGCCGATTCGGGAGCAGGTGGACGCCAATCGCGCCCGCCATCACGAACGCCAGGCTCGGATCCCACGCGCCGAACACGTCGAGGAACGCCGTGACCTTCGCCGGATCCGTCATCCCGGAGACGCCGAGCCCGACCGCGAACAGCAGCCCCGCGGCGAAGCTGACCACCAGGCGACTCAAAGGGCTCCCCCCAGCAGCCCGATCACCGCGACGGTCAGCGCGCCGGTGCCCATGAACGTCACCGTAGCCGCGATCGAGCGCACCGAGCCGCGTGGGATGCCGCACACGCCATGCCCGCTGGTGCACCCATTCCCGAGGCGCGTGCCGTAGCCGACCAACACCCCCGCCACGACCACCGCCGCCATCGAGCGATCCGGGTGCGGCGCCACGCTACCGGGCAGGAACGCCCACAGCCCCGCCGCGCCCACCAGCAGCCCGGCGAGGAACGCGACGCGCCACGCCTTGCGCGGCGACCCGGGCACCAGCAGCTCGCCCACGACCCCGCTGATTCCAGCGATGCGCCCGTTGAACACCAGCAGCAGCGACGCGGCCACACCGATCAGCGCGCCCCCAGCCAGCGCCGGCAGGTAGAGCGAAACGTCCATGCCCAGACCCCCGAGTTTCCGCCATTCAGCCTACCGACCCCCTGCCGATCCCGCCACAAGGCCACCTGTCACCCGACCGTCCCAGGCCCCCTCTGTGGGCCGGCCGAGACGGCTCATGATCCCACACATCCAGACGGGGGCCCGAGATCACGTGGGGCGGGCGTCCCGCCCGCCCGTCCAGACGGGAAGCCCGGAATGCCCATCAGACCAGCGTAGTTGGCGAAACGAGCAGCGCAGTTCTTCACGGGCGGGCGGGACGCCTGTCGATCCTACACATCTTGGCTGCGGCCCG
>CAYQSE010000112.1:0-17123 GCA_964419905.1 uncultured Enterobacteriaceae bacterium | reverse complement strand
AGGATAGATCGTGGCAAACGAGTTGGTAGAACAGGGTAGTCCGCGGGCAGGGCGCGCTGTGGCACGGCGCCGAGGCTCGCGAGATGAATCCAGCTCAATGGCCGGCCGAGACGGCCGGCCCACGATCCTGGCGGTTGGGCGGCGGAGACGGCCGGCCCACGGTGATGGCTTGGATGCTGGGCGGCCGGCCGAGACGGCCGGCCCACGGTCTCGGCGGTTGGGCGTCGGAGACGGCCGGGCCAGGGAAGTGGGTCGGCCGTCCCGGCCGACCTGCGCCACATGGGCATCGATCCCATGGGCTTCGGAGCTCCGGGGGCCGCAATGCACCCTCCGGATCGCCCCGTGGTGGGCTTCGTAGACGACCTCGCGGTGACCTAGCCGCCCGGCGTGGCGCTACACGCGCTCGACGATCGTGGTGACGCCCTGGCCGACGCCGACGCATAGCGTCGCCGCGCCCAGCGTGGCGCCCTCGCGGTCCATCACGCCGAGGAGCGTGGTGAGGATGCGCGCGCCCGAGCAGCCGAGCGGGTGGCCGAGCGCGATCGCGCCGCCGTGGCGGTTCACGCGCTCTTCGGGGAGCCCGAGGGTGCGGATCACCGCGAGGGCCTGCGCGGCGAACGCCTCGTTGAGCTCCCACACGTCGATGTCGGCCACCGTGAGCCCGGCGCGGGCGAGGGCCTTCTGGGTGGCGGGCACCGGGCCGAGGCCCATCACCCGCGGATCGACCCCCGCGGACGCCATCGCGCGGACGCGGGCGCGGACGCGCCAGCCCTCGGCGCGCGCGACGTCCTCGTCGGCCAGTACGAGCGCGGCGGCGCCGTCGTTGAGCGTGCTGCTGTTGCCCGCGGTGACCGAGCCGCCGTCGCGGAACGCCGGGCGAAGCTTCGCGAGCGCGTCGAGCGTGGTGTCGTCGCGTGGCCCCTCGTCGACGGCGACGATCGTGTCGCCGCGGCGTCCGGGGATCCGGACCGGCACGAGCTCGGCGTCGAACGCGCCGGCGCGCTGCGCGTCGACGGCGCGGCGGTGGCTGCGGAGCGCGAACGCGTCCTGGTCCGCGCGCGAGATCGGGAGCCGCTCGAGGATGTTCTCGGCCGTCCCACCCATCGCCTCGAGCGGGAACAGCGCCTCCATCGCCGGGTTCGGGTAGCGCCAGCCCAGGCTGGTGTCCCAGATCGTCGCGTTGCCCGCCTTCGGGAGCTGGGGGCCGCGCGGCATCGAGTAGGGCGCGCGGCTCATCGACTCGACGCCGCCGGCCACGCACACCGTCGCGTCACCGACCGCGATCATCCGCGCCGCCTGGTTCACCGCCTCGAGCCCCGAGGCGCACAGCCGGTTCACGGTCACGCCGGGGACGTGCTGCGGCAGCCCGGCGAGGAGCAGCGCCATGCGCGCGACGTTGCGGTTGTCTTCGCCCGCCTGGTTCGCGCACCCGAGGAAGACCTCGTCGATCTGCGCCGGGTCGACGCCGGCGCGGCGCACCACCTCGGCGATGACGAGCGCCGCGAGATCGTCGGGCCGGACGGCGGCGAGCGCTCCCTGGAAGCGGCCGATCGGGGTGCGGACGGCGTCGACGATCACGGGCTGGCGCATGGCGGGAGACTCCGGGGCGGCGCGTCGGCCTAACGCGCCGCGAGGATCGACTCAGCGCCAGATCGGCTCGTCGGCGGGTCCGATCTCGGTCGGCTCGCCGGTGGGCTCGGGCGCCGTCTCGGGCACGGCGTCGCCTTCCATCCTGCGGATCACGAACTCGATGCGTCGGTTGTTCGCGCGCCCGGCGGTGGTGCGGTTCGTGTCGATCGGATCGTCCTGCCCGTAGCCCTTGGGCATCAGCCGCTTGGGCGGCACGCCCTTGTCGGTGAGGTAGACCGCGACCGCCTCGGCGCGCTGCGTCGACAGCTCCTGGTTGCGCTCGGGGCGCCCCTGGTTGTCGGTGTGCCCGGCCACTTCCACGAGCACGATCTGCGGGTTGGCGAGCAGGATCTTCGCGACCTGATCGAGGATCGGTCGGCCGTCTGCGCTGATCTCGGCGCTGCCGAGCTCGAAGTTGATGCGCTGCGTGATCTTGATGCGCCCCTCGGGCGTCACGAACGCCGCTTCGACGCAGCCGCTGGAGTAGGCGGGATCGGCGTCTGCCGGGATCGGCTCGTCCGGGCACGCGTCGCGGTGGTCGGGCACGCCGTCGCCGTCGCGGTCGGGGCAGCCCTGCGTGGCCTCGGGGCCCGGCGCGTCGACGCACGCGTCGACGTCGTCGAACACGCCGTCGCCGTCGGTGTCGGGGCAGCCGCCATGCGCCGGATCGCCGGGCACGTCGGGGCAGACGTCGTCGACGTCGAGCACGCCGTCACCGTCGCCGTCGGCGCCGGGACAGCCCGCGGGTGGGCTGGTCGCGCCCTCGGGGATGGCGCACGGATCGGCGGGCTGCTTGGGCGCGCGCGCGCCGGGCGTCCACGTGAGGCCGGCGAACACCCGATAGGTCGGGGCGCCGACGCCGAGCCCGCTGCCGCCGCCGACGATCAGCGACAGGCCGTTTTCGGCGACGATCTGCGCGAACGCGTGGCCCGTGAGCGTCGACAGGCGCTCGAGGCCCGGCTGCTTGGCGAGGCCGTACGCGAAGTTGGCGTCGGCGCCGAGCCGGAAGCCGGGCTGCGCGCGCCACCACGCGCCGGCGAGCACGTCGAGCCGGCTCCCGATCAGCGTGTTCTCGACCTGCTGCGCGCCCGAGCCGCTCAGCCCGACGTTTGCCACCCAGCCGGCTTGCGGGATCGGGGTGCCGCCGGCCGCGAGCTTCAGGCGGCCCTCCCAGCCCTGGCCGACATACGCCTGATCCGAGCCGGTCGGGAACGCCAGCGCGGGCACCACACCGAGGCTGAACGCCTCGGAGGGCTCCCACAGCGGCACCATCGCGCGCAGCTCGACGTCGCCGAGCGCGGCGCCGCGGAACCCATCTTTCGGGGCGTCGGCGTAGAGGTAGAGCGGGAGGAGCACCTCGACGCGGGCCTTGTCGCCGATCGTGTACGCGCCGTAGACCGGCAGCGCGAACGCGGTGCCGAGCACCGGGACGCTCGACCCGTTCGCGTAGTCGGCGACCGCCAGATCCTCGGCGACCCACGCCATCAGGCCGAGCGAGACGCCCTCGGCACCCAGCCGGGGCAGCTCGCCCTGCAGCGTGCCGAGGTCGTGCACGACGCTGCCCGACGGGGTGAACAGGTCGAGGTCCGCGGCGAGCGCCGGTGTCGCCAGGAGCACGCCGAGGCCGATCAGTACGCGCATGCGCATCGCTCCAACGAGTGGGCCACACCCTACCGGGATCGGCGCCTCGTCCACAAGGTGATCACTTCCGAGGTGGGTACTTGCGCAGCTTGCGCTGGAGGCTCTGGCGATGCAGCCCGAGGCGGCGCGCCGCCTCGCTGATGTTCCCGCCGGTCGCCGCGAGCACGTACTCGATGTACTCGCGCTCGTGCCGCGCCAGCGAGGGCGGGGCGTCGGGCACGGCCACCGACGGATCGCCGCTGTCGCGGTGCAGCGCGTCCTCGAGCACGTCGGGATCGACCGGCTTGGTGAGGTAGTGCTGCGCGCCGAGCTTCATCGCCTCGACCGCGGTGGGGATGCTGCCGTAGCCGGTGAGCACGACCGCGCGCAGCCCCGGCAGCCGCTCGACGAGGTCCTTGAGCACGTCGAGCCCGCGCTCCGAGACGAGCCGCAGATCGATCACCGCGAACTGTGGGCGGTGCACCGCGGCGAGACCGAGCGCGGTGGGGTGGTCGGGCGCGCTGACGACCTTGTAGCCGCGGTCGCCGAACTCGAGCTCCATCGCCTCACGGAACGCGTCGTCGTCGTCGACGATGAGCAGGGTCTTCTCGGCGCTCATGGGGACCTCCGGTCGGCTTCGGGGAACCACCAGTGCGCCTCGGTGCCCCGATCCCGTGCAGGAACATATCGCAGTCCGCCGCCCGAGCCGTCCGCGACCGCGCGCGCGACGTACACGCCGAGCCCGGTGCCGGTGGGCTTGGTGGTGAAGAACGGATCGCCCACGCGATCGGTCTCGCCGGGCAGCCCGACGCCCCGGTCGCGGACGACCACCAGCCCACGCCCGGGCTCGCGCGCGACGCGGACCTCGATCGGCTTGGTGCACGACAGCTCGAGCTGCGCCTCGCGCGCGTTCTCGAGCAGGTTGACCAGCGCTTGCGTGAACGCGATCGAGGGCACCTCGACCTCGACGCCGTCCGACTCGTCGCGGAGCGCGACCTCGAAGCCGGTGCCGCGCGTCCACCGCGACACCGTCTCGGCGACCAGCGCGCCGAGCTCGGAGCGCGCCAACTCGCTCGCGGACGGATCGCCGGCGCCCACGAGGAGCTGCTGGACGATCGCCTCGCAGCGCTCGAGCTGGCCGCGCATCGCCTGGATGTCGGCGAGGGTCTCGGGGTCGTCGTGTCGTCGCCCGATGCGGCGCAGGCGCAGCCCGACCGTGCCGAGCGGCGTGTTCAGCTCGTGCGCGGCGCCGGCGGCCAGCGTGCCCACGGAGCGAAGGCGATCGGTGCGCGCGGTGCGGTCGCGTGCCTCGAGGAGCTGCCGGGAGCGCTGTCGCAGCGTGCTCGCGACGCCGATCACGAACCCGCTGACCGAGATCGTCGTGATCGCGAACGCCATCGCGAACCCGAGGTTGCGCAGCAGCGGCGCGCCGAGGGTGTGGTGCTCGAGGTGTAGCGGGCGATGTCCGACGTACAAGCTGGCGTAGCAGACGATCGCGAACGCGGCCATCCCCCACGCGGCGCGCGGGTTGAGCATCACCGCGCCCATCGCCACGTGGATCACGTAGAGCACGGTGAACGGGTTGCCCGGCCCGTCGGCGAGGAAGAAGAACGCGGTGAGCGCGGCGCTGTCGAGCCCGAGCTGCCAGATCAGGGTGCGCTGCGCGACCGGCTCGGGCCTGGCGAGGCGGTACAGCGCGCGCAGGTTGCCGAGCACCAGCACCGTCTCGATCGCGAACACCCACAACAGCACGTCGGGGCCGTCGAGCACGCGCATCATCGCCGACACGGTGATGATCTGCGCGGCGATCGCGACCCAGCGCAGGCGGACGAGCCAACGCAGCCACAGCCGCCCCTCGTCCTCCGAGGTGTCGGCAAGCGCCAGCAGCGGGTTGCGCGTCGCATCCATCCCCGCGGATTAGCGCGGGACGGCGCGCCCGTCAGCGCTCAAACGCGGGAGATCAGAACGCGCAGCGTGCCGGGGTTCTGCGCCGGATCGGGCGTAGCGGGGGTGAAGCGCGCCTGGAGGGTGCGGCGGAGCAGCCCGCCGCGGCTCGCATCCCACGCGACGGTCCCGCTCAGGTGCACGCCGGGGCCCGCTCGGGTGCGAAGGGTCGCGGTGGTCTCGATCTCGGTGACGGTGCGCGCGCCCTCCGCGTAGACCTCGAGCAGGCGGGCGGCAGACCGCGTCTCGACCTCGAGCGCGAGCGGCACGAGCACGCGGAACGCGCGGATCAGATCGGGCAGTGGCCAGGTGTCGCTGCGGTCGACCGGTGTGGCGGGCAGGCCCACCCCGAGCAGGCGATGTGGCAGCGCGTCGGCGAACGAGACGTCCTCGAGCCCGACCGTGCGCCCGTCCATGCCGATCTGCAGCCAGATCGGGCGGTCGATCGCGCGCTGCTCCGCGCGCGTCAGGCGCGCCCCGGACCCGCCCTCGGATCCCAGGCCGCCGAAGCCGACGAGACGCCCCTCCAGCGTGGCCACGCCGTCACCGTCGACCTCGCGCACCAGGTAGCGCCACGCCTCGGCGCGCTGCGTGAGCGACCCGCCGACCTCGCGCTCGGTCACGAAGCGATACGTCCACGTCGCCCCGGGCAGCCAGCGCCAGCCGAGCGTGATTCGCCCCTCCGGTAGCCCGGGGGCCGGTTCGGCGCGTCGGAGCGGGGCCGCGAGCGCGGGGTGCGCGAGCGTGGCCGCCAGCGCCAGCAGCAGGCGTCGTCGTTGCAAGCCGGGGCGCCCTCAGGCCTTGGGTTCGTCCTGCTTCTCGGGGCGCGGCGGACCACGCTCCGCGGCGTGGGCGGGCTCGGAGCGGGGAGCGGACGCGGACGGACGCGACGGCCCGTGGGTGCGCTCGGGGGCCAGCGGTGGGGTGTGACGGAATCGGTCTGGTTCCAACAGCATGGACGCGGCTTCCGACCTCGCTGCTCATCATGCCACCTCGACCGATGGCCGGACAAGGGTTTTTCGTCGGGCGCAGGTTAGGGCCGGGCGTGGCCATCCGATACGACGACGCCGACCGGGTCGTGGAGCTCAACGCGCACGACCTCGTGGCTGCCGGCGCGCCCGGCGGCGACCTGCTGCTCCAGACCGTGCAGTCCTCGCAGGCGCGGCTGGCGGCGGGCCGCGAGGTGCACACGGACTGGCAGGCGGAGCAGGTGTCACTCGACGCGGCGTACCGTTCGGAGGTGCGGCTGCGTCGGCAGGTGGCGATCGGCGCGTGGACGGTGATCGTGCACGGTCGGGTCGACGGCCTGTCCGAGATCGACGGCGTGCCGGTGATCGAGGAGGTGAAGTCGACCGCGCTCGACGCGGCCCGCCTGCACGCGACGTCGCGGCACGACTGGCCGACGTATGTGGCTCAGCTCGAGGTCTACCTGTGGATGCTCGCCGAGGCCCGCGGGATGGACCCGGTGGGCCGGCTCGTGCTCGTGTCGCTGCTCGACGGCGCCCGCCATGTGCTCGGGGTGTCCTACGCGGCGCGCGCGGTGCACGCGACGATCCGCGAGAAGCTGGAGTTCCTGGTCGCGCGCCGCGAAGAGCGGCTGGCGTGGCTCGCGGCGCGGCGCGCACTGCGCGTGCCGACCCCGTTCTCCGACTGGCGCCCCGGTCAGGAGGCGCTCGCCGAGGGGACGCTGGCAGCGGTGGAGCGCGGCGCGCCGCTGCTCGTCGAGGCGCCGACCGGGCTCGGCAAGACCGCGGCGGTGCTGCACGGGGTGCTGCGGTTCGCGCTCGCGAACGATCGGCAGGTGTTCTGGGCCACCGCGCGCACGACCCAGCAGCGCGTCGCGCTCGACACGCTCGCACGGCTGCGCGCGCGCGGCCTCGCGCTGCGCGTCGTCACGCTCTCGGCGCGCGACAAGGTGTGCCTCAACGACGTGGTGGCGTGCCGGCCCGACCGCTGCGCGTTCGCCGCGGGCCACTTCGATCGGGTGCGGGACCTGGCCCTCGTGCCCGAGGTGCACGCGCTGCCCGACGGCGCGCCCGAGGCCGTCGTCGCGGTCGCCGCCCGCGGCGCGGTCTGTCCGTGGCAGCTCGCGGTGGACGCGACCGAGCAGGCGGACGTCGTGATCGGCGACTACAACTACGCGTTCGACCCGTCCGGTTCGCTGCGGCGGGCGTTCGCGGAAGAGCCCGACCGCTGGATCGTGGTCGTCGACGAGGCGCACCAGTTGGTCGACCGCGCGCGGGGCTATGCCTCGCCGCGCGTGCTCCGCGCCGACGCCGAGGCGGCCGAGGCGGCGCTCGTCGCGCGCGCGACGGCCGCCGGACTCGACCCCGAGGACTGTGCGTTCACGCCGTTCATGGAGCTCGCGCGCGAGATCGCGGACGCGGTGGACGACGCTGCGGGGCTGGCGACCGGGCCGTCGCGGGACGGCGAGTCGGTGGCCGAGCTGTCGCCGACGCCGTGGCGACACCTCGCGGATCGCATCGACGAGCTCGCGATGGACTACGCGCGTCTGCAGGCCGTGCACGCGAGCCCGGGGGCCGCGGATCCGTGGGTGGACTGCGGGCGCGCCGTGCTCCGGTTCGCCAGCGCGCTCGCGTCCGCCGGCGACGAGACCGTGGCCTTGGTCGGCAGCGCGCCGGGCCGCGCGTTCGTCGGCCTGCTGTGCCTCGATCCGTCCGGCTGGCTCGGGCCGCGGATCCGCTCGTTCGCGGCGTTCGTCGGGGTCAGCGCCACGCTGTCGCCGATGGCGTTCTACCGCGACCTGCTCGGGCTGGACCCCGACCGGCTGCGGATCGAGCGCGCCGTCTCGCCGTTCCCGCTCGAGAACCGCCGGATCCTGCTCGCGCCGCGGGTGTCGACCGCGTGGAAGGATCGGGTGGCGCACGCGCCCCGCACCGCGGCCCTCCTGCAGGAATGCATCGAGGCGGTGCCCGGCAACGTGGCGGTGTATTTCCCGTCGTTCGAGATGCTCACCGACCTGACGGGGCGGTGGACGCTGGAGGGGCGCGAGGTGCTCGCGCAGCGCCGCGGGATGTCCGAGGCCGATCGCCTCGCCTGGCTCGACCGGATGGGGGCGGGCGGCGCCCCGGTGGTGCTCGCGGCCGTGCTCGGAGGTATCTTCGCGGAGGGGATCGACTTGCCCCCGGGTGCGCTGCGCGCGGTCCTGGTCGCTGGGCCCGCGCTCCCGCCCGTCGGACTGGAGCGAGATCTGCTGAAGGCCTGCTACGACGAACGGTACGGCGAGGGCTTCCTGTACGCCTCGCTGGTGCCCGGGCTGACCCGGGTGGTGCAGGCCGCGGGGCGGCTGATCCGCCGCCCGGACGACCGCGGCGTGATCGTGCTGGTCGGGCAGCGGTTCCGGTGGCGCGACACCGCCGCGCTGCTGCCCGAGGACTGGGATCTCGAGCTCCCCGACGATCCGGCGCGCGCGGTCGCGGCGTTCTTCGCGGAGCCGGCGTGAGGGAGTCGCGCGTCGACACCGAGCGATGGGCCGCGCGGCGGCGCCCGCTGGACGCGCTCGAGGCGCGCGTCGTGCGGATGGTGCTGCAGAGCCGTGACGCCGACGCGCTGCCGATCGCGGACGCGCTCCGCTACGTGATCTCGTTCGCGCGGCTCACCGCCGTGCGCAACCGCGACGGCGAGGACGTCGATGTGTTCGGCGTCCAGCACCTGCACGCGCTGCGGGTGCAGGAGTCGGTCAAGGCGATGCTCGACGGCGCGACCGATCTGTGGGAGGTCGCACGCGGGATGCCCGACCTGGTCGAGGCGACCCGCCGCGCGCGCGCCAGCCTGGTCGAGCGGTTGCCGATCGACCGCGCGTCGCTCGAGACCGAGGTCACCACCCGCTCGCTCGCGGTGGTCTGCGGCGGTGGGGGCGGTGCTGGCTATGTGTACCCGGGGGCCTACGAGACGCTGGAGCGCCACGGTCTGATCCCCGATCTGATGGTGGGCACCTCCATCGGCGCGCTGCTCTCGATGTTCCGGGCCCGCCGGCGGCGCTACGATCCGGCGCCGATGGTCGCCGCGGCGCGCAGCCTGTCGTGGTCGCGCGTGTTCCGCGTGCTCGAGGCCGAGAGCCGCTACGGGCTGCCCGCTACGTTGCGGCTCTACCTGCGCAGCGCCCTCGGCGAGCTGTTCCAGCGTCCCGACGGCGAGCCGCTGCGGCTCTCCGACCTCGAGATCCCGCTGTTCGTGATGACCACCGGGATCACCGTCGATGCGCTGAAGCACGACCTCGACTACTACGAGCAGCTCTTGCAGCCCGACGTCGGCGGCGCGCGCATGGGGGTGCGCGGCGTGATGAAGACGATCGGCATCCTGCGCGAGTTCCTGTCGCGACCCGACGCGCTCGAAGAGGTCGTGCTCGGTCGCGCGCCCGGCACCGAGGACTTCGACGTGCTCGACGCCGCCGGGTTCTCCGCCGCGATCCCGGGCGTGATCCACTACGACGTGGTGCGGCCCGATCCGCGGATGCACCGGCTGCTCGATCAGCTCTACGCCTCGTTCGGGATCACGCGCCTCGGGGAGGGTGGGATGGTCGCGAACGTGCCGGCGCGCGTGGCGTGGGAGACGTTCGTGGGCGGACGGTTCGGCCGCCGCAACGTGTTCGTCCTCGCGCTCGACTGCTTCGCGCCCGGCGCGAGCAGCCTCGCGTGGTATCCGCTCCAGCAGCTCGTGCGCAGCGCGAACGTCGAGACGCACAAGGCGTACTCGGACCTCTACCTCGACTTCCCGCGCACGCTGTCGCCGATGAACCTCGTGCCGCCCGTGCGCGACGTGTTCCTCGCGATGCGCTGGGGGCGCGCGCGCCTCGAGCCGCACATGCCGTTCATCCGCGAGATGATGCGCCCGCTGCCGATCCTCGCCGACGGCTGAACGAGCGGCTACCGGCGCATCAGCGCGAACACCGTGTCGTGCATCGGGCCGTTGCTCGCGCACACGCCGACGTGGAGCGGATCGGCCTGGTTGAACCGGTAGGGCTGACCCGTGCCGTCGGTCGCGCGGCCACCGCCGGCGAGCACGATGGCGACGCCCGCGGCGAGGTCCCACTCGTTGCGCGGCTTCGGGGTGAACGTGGCGTCGGCGCGGCCCACGCCCACGAGCCCGAGCTTGTAGGCGACCGACCCCATCGGCTCGAGCGTGGTGCGGTCCTTATACGCGTCGAACCATCCCTTTCCGTGCTCGGAGCGGCTCACGAGCAGGCGCGCGCCGTCGAGGCTGTCGCGGTCGGTCGTGTGGGCGGGCGCGCCGTCGTACCACGCGCCCTGGCCGACGATCCCGGTGAACAGCTCGCCGGTGAGCGGGTTGCACAGCACGCCGAGCGTCGGGGCGCCGTCGACGACGAGCCCCACCGACACGACGAACTCGGGCACGCGCAGCGTGAACTCGCGGGTGCCGTCGAGCGGGTCGATGATCCACACCCGGCGCTTGCCGAGCCGCGCGCCGTCGTCGCGGCTCTCCTCCGAGAGCAGGCCGTCCTCGGGGAACGCCGCGGTGAGCGTGGCGATCAGGATCCGGTTCGCGGCCAGATCGGCCTCGGTGAGGGGTCCGCGCCCGTCCGACTTCATCTGGACCGCGAAGTCGTCCTGGTCATGGATCGCGCGGATCGCCAGCGCGGCCTTGCGCGCGGCCTCGACGGCGACTTCCAGCTCGTGCTGCACGGGAGCTCCTGCCTTGGGGGAGGGGGCGTATCCCACCGCGCGACCCCGCGTCAGGGCGCGCGGTCGCGCGTGGGCAGCAGCAGCTCGAGGTCGCCGTCGCCCTCGAGGTCCGCGAGCAGCAGGTTGCGGCCCACCCGCTGGAACGCCTGCGTGCCCCGGATCACGCGCCCTTCGTCCTCTCCGGCCACCCACAGCGGTGTGAACGCGGGCGTGCCCTCGAAGATCAGCACGCGGCCGACGTCCGCCTGGGTCGACGTCGACCAGTCGTGCGCGCCGATCACCAGGTCGTGCATCGGGTCGGGACCGAACTGTCCGGCAGCCAGCGCCTTCCCGAGGTGAAAGCGCTCGTCTGGACCCAGCAGCACCGTGGTGACCGGCTCGAGGGGCGAGAGGCGATCACGCAGGTCGCGCCCGTCGTAGATCAGCACCGTGCCGCGGCCGGCTTGTGCGCCGGGCGCACCCACCGCGAGGTCGGCGAGACCGTCTCCGTTGAAGTCGCCGATCGCCAGCGCGGCGCCGAACCAACCCGCGGACTCGGGCCCGGGGATCTGACGCCAGGTCGCGCCCTCGATCGCACCGTGGGTGGCCTGCGCTGCGCCCGAGACGATGAACACCCGGCCTGCGCGGCCATCGGCCCACGGCGCACCGAGCACGGCGTCCGGCACGCCGTCACCCGTCAGATCGTCGCCGCACGCCAGCGCCGTGCCCAGCCCCATGCCGAGCTGGGAGCCCCACAACAGCGCGCCGACCTCGCGCACGTCCACCGAGCCGCCGGCCTCCTCGACCCGGGCGCTGTCGATCAGCGCGATGGCGCCCGAGAGCTCGGTGGCGCCGGGGCTGGCCGCGTCGGGCAGGCCCGAGAAGCCCGGCAGGCCGATCAACCAGTCCGCGCGGCCGTCGCCGGTCAGGTCCGGGCAGGCCAGCACGGCCTCGCCGAGCCGGTCGCCGGGCGTCGTGCCGCGAATGCGCAGCGTCGGCGCGGCGTCGGGGTCGTGCAGCGGATCGACGAAGCGCAGCACCTCACCGCTGTACGTCTCGGAGGCCGGCGCCGCCACCCACAGCTCCGGTGGCGTGTGCGTGCCCGGCAAGGAGGTGGCCACCCGCGTACCGAAGCCGAGCGCCGGGTCGGAGACCGTGACCTCGCGCGCCGCGTCGAGCGACCTCAGTCCCTCGGACACCTGCGCGATCGTCACCAGTCCGGCGTCGGGTTGCCCGATCACGACCCGCCCCTCGAGGACCGCGACGGACCAAGACGTGCCGTCCTCGGAGGCACCGCGAAGCTGCCCCACGGCGTCGTTCCATACGTCCCGGGTGCCGCCCCAGCGGCCTCCCGCGTGGACGGCCAGGCGGGCCGCAGGGTACCGACTGTCACACGAGGGGCGATTGTCGGGGCACACGGCATCGCAGCCTCCCACCGCGAGCGCTGCGGCGAGTAGGCTAGGTGCGATGACGACCCCGACGGATCGGTACGAGGAGGGCTTCATGAACAACACGCTCACCGTAGTCTTGGGAGGCGGTCGTGGCACCCGCCTGATGCCGCTCACCCTGAAGCGGGCCAAGCCCGCGGTGCCGCTCGGCGGCAAGTATCGACTGATCGACATCACGATCAGCAACGCGATCCACTCGGGGCTCCGGCGCGTCTTCGTGCTCACCCAGTTCAACTCGGCCTCGCTCAACGCGCACATCTCCAAGACGTATCGCTTCGACTACTTCTCGAACGGCTGGGTCGAGGTGCTCGCCGCGGAGCAGACCGATCGCTCGCGCGACTGGTACCAGGGCACGGCCGACGCGGTGCGCCAGCAGCTTCATCAGATCGCGAAGGACTGGGTCGAGGACGTGCTGATCCTGTCCGGCGATCACCTCTACCGCATGGACTACGGTGAGATCCTCGCGCGCCACAAGGCCACCGGCGCCGACATCACCGTCAGCTGCATCCCGGTGGACCGCGCGAAGTGCAGCGGCTTCGGGGTGCTCAAGGCCGACGCCGACGGCATGCTCGTCGACTTCGTAGAGAAGCCGGCCGACGACGCGGACATCTCCCACCTCGAGACGCCGCCCGCGCTGCGCGACGCGTGGGAGATGGGCGATCGCGGCTACCTCGCGTCGATGGGCGTGTACGTGTTCAAGAAGGAGGCGCTCTGCGAGCTGCTGGCCGATCCCACGAACATCGACTTCGGGCAGCACGTCATCCCCACCGCGCTGCGCACCCGCAAGGTCGCCGCGTTCCTGTTCAAGGGCTACTGGGAGGACATCGGGACGATCGGCGCGTTCTATCAGGCGAACCTGGCGCTGCTCGGCGAGGATCCGCCGTTCGTGTTCGGCGACGACCACGCGCCGGTGTACACCCGCGCGCGCTTCCTCCCGGCGTCGCGGTTCCTCGAGGCGCAGGTCAACCGATCGATGGTGGCCGAGGGCTGCGAGATCCATGGCGCACGCGTTTCGAACTCGATCATCGGCCTGCGCAGCCGTCTGTGGCACGGGTGCACCGTCGAGGACAGCATCATCATGGGCGCCGACTACGGCCAGAGCCACGCCGACCGCATCCGGGTGCTCGCCGCGGGCGGGGTGCCGGTGGGCATCGGCGAGGGCGCCTCGATCAAGCGCGCGATCATCGACAAGAACGCGCGGATCGGTGCGGGCTGCGTCATCCACGGCAGCCCGGACCGGCCCGACGAGGACCACGGCGACTGGCTCGTCCGCGACGGCATCATCTGCGTCGCGAAGAGCGCCGTCATCCCGCCCGGCACCGTGCTCTGACGCCGAGCCGGAGACGAATCGTCGGTCCGTCGACCGGTCGTAACGGGGAGCCGATCCGCACGGCCCCTTCGACTCGCTCGGGTCGTCGGGCTCTTTGTTCGTCTCACCCCAGCTCCGGTCGGACAGGGTCCTCCCTTCGATGGGGCTCGCTCACAAAGACCCTCCTCGCGCTCGCCTGCGGGGCCTGATCCAGTGACGGGACGTCATGTGCGCCATCAAGGGCGCACGAGAATCCCTGAACGTGGGGCGGGCGTCCCGCCCGCCCGGGTGCAGCGGGGCCTGAACCGGGATCAGTTCGCCGCGGTCAGCCCGGTCATGTTGGTCAGCGTGCGCTCGACGAGCCACTCGCCGGCGGGCGCCGTCGCGTACTTCGTCTGCTCCTTGACCAGCCCGATGCCCGGCACGTAGTAGAGGTCCGAGATCAGGTCCTGGTCCTGGTTGTTGCCGAAGCTGGGCATCGGGAACAGGTCGCCGAGGTCGCCCAGATCGCCGAGCGCGCCGGCCTCGGACCACTTCTCGGTGCGGTTGTCGAGCACGCGGTAGGCGGTGAACGTGCCCGCCGGGACGGTGACCTGCGTGGGGCCCATGAACGTGAGCGTGCCCTCGATGCCGACGCAGGTGGCGTTGGGCTCGGTGGAGCCCGGCGCGGTGCAGTTCGGGATGTTGAACAGGTCGGTGCTCTGTCCGGTGGTCATCTGCTCGTAGTCGTAGCTGACCAACCCGCCGCCGTGCAGCGTGGCGTAGTCGGAGAGGTAGGGGACGCTGGGCGTGGGGATCTCGCGCAGGTTGATCGCCAGATCGCCGCCGCTGCCGCCGCCGGAGCCGAACAGCTCGATGAGCAGCGCGAAGATCTCCATGATGTCCATGCCTTCGAAGACGTCGGAGCTGCTGGACAGCCCCGCGGTGCCCTCGATCTGCGACTCGTAGGTGACCGCGGACCCGCCCGTGCCGCAGTCGCGGTAGTCCTTGGTGCGCATCCAGTCGTCGCCCGCGACGAGGTGGGTCTCGATGATCCAGGCCTGCTGGCCCGAGCTGGTGTAGCCCTGCCCCAGCGGGGTGACGGTCTCGGTGGCCTGATGGCCCGCCCAGTTGACCTGGTAGGTGCGCGTCCACCCGGTCTGGTCGATCGGGTCGGCGAAGTGACACGAGGAGGAGGGGATCGGCTGCTCGGTGTCTTCGGTGTCGCCCGTGTCCGAGGTGTCGCCCGTGTCCGAGGTGTCGATCGGGTCGACGCCGTAGTTGAGCGGGGTGCACGCGGCGAGCGCGAGCGCGAGGGTGAGGGCGGTCGGGGTCCGCATCACGGGTGCCTCCAGAGCGTCGGGCCCGTCCTGTCCGTCAGAGGCGGGTGCCGAGGAACGGAGGTGTGTACCATACGCCCTGAGGCACCCGCAAGGAGATTCCCGTGGCCGTCGATCTGGTGATCTGGGGCATTGATCTGTTGCTGACGATGGAGTCGTCCGATCGGTCCGCACCGCTTGGACAAAGGCTTGACGCAGCCGTGGCGTTCGAGGACGGGCGGACGGTGTGGGTGGGACCGAGCGAGGCGGCGCCGGCCGCGCGCCAGACGGTGGACGGTCGCGGCTGCGTGGGGCTGCCGGGCCTCGTGGACTGCCACACCCACGCGGTGTGGGCGGGCAGCCGGGCCGACGAGTTCGAGCGGCGGCTGCGCGGCGAGCGGTACACCGACATCCTGGCGGCGGGCGGCGGCATCCTCTCGACCGTTCGCGCCACGCGGGCCGCGAGCGAGGAGGCGCTGACCGTGGACGCGACGGCGCGCCTCCGGGCGATGCGCGCTCGCGGCGTCACCACCGTCGAGGTGAAGAGCGGCTACGGGCTGAGCGCGGCCGACGAGGCGAAGATCCTGCGCGCGGCGCTCGCGGCGGGCGAGCGCGCCGACGTACGGGTGGTCACGACGTTCCTCGGCGCGCACGCCGTCCCCGTCGAGCACCGCGGCGACCGCGAGGGCTATGTGCGCGCGGTGATCGAGGCGCAGCTACCCGTGTGCGCGCCGCTCGCCGAGTACGTCGACATCTACGTCGACGAGGGCGCGTTCACCGTGGAGGAGGGGCGGCGCGTGCTCGAGGCGGGGCGGCGGTATGGGCTGATCCCGCGGGTCCACGCGGAGCAGGTCGCGTTCACCGGTGCCGCCGCGCTCGCCGCGCGCGTCGGCGCGACGAGCGCGGATCACCTGGAGCGCGTCGACGCCGCGGGCATCGTGGCGCTCGCGGCGGCAGGCACCGTCGCGGTGATGCTGCCCGGCGCGATGCTCTACCTGCGTGACGCGCCGCCGCCCGTCGAGCGGCTGCGCGCCGCCGGCGTCCCGCTCGCGGTCGCGACCGATCTGAACCCCGGGACGTCGCCGGTCGCCGACCTGTGGGCGTGCGCGACCCTCGCGTGCGTCACGATGGGGCTGACGGTCGAGGAGGCGCTGCGCGGCGTCACCGTGAACGCGGCGCGCGCGCTCGGTCGTCACGATCTGGGCGTGGTACGCCCGGGTGGGGTGGGCGATCTCGTGCTGGTGCGGCCGCGTCCGGGAGAGCCGCTCGCGGCCGCACCGCTCGTGCAGCACCTCGGCGCGCCCGACGTCGTCTACCTCGTCAAGGACGGCCGCCTGGGCTGATCAGGCCTTCTCGCGCAGCTCGTGGGCGTCCTCGACCGGATCCTGGGTCAGCTCGCGCTTGGCGGGCGTGACGTCGGTGGGGTCGGGCTCCTTCTGGGCGTCGCGGAAGTTCTTGACCGCGCGGCCCATCTGGCCGAACACCTGCGGCAGCTTGCCGGCACCGAACAGGACCATGACCAGGAGCAGGACGATGCCGAGCTCCCAGACGCTGGGCGTCCACATCGCGACGACGATCGGCATGGCGAACTCCTGAGTAGACGGGGCGAACCTATCTCGCGAGGTCGGCCTCCGCCATCGCCGGGGGGAAGGGCGGGCGCCACACGCCGTGCTCGGTGACCCACCCGGTGACCAGCGCCGCCGGCGTGACGTCGAACGCCGGGTTGTAGACCGGCACCTGGGCTGCCCACCGTGCGCCGCCGTGCCCCATCACCTCCTCGGCACCGCGCTCCTCGATCGGGATGTCGGCACCGGTCGGGCACGCGCGGTCGAGGGTCGACGACGGCATCGCGACGTAGAACGGGAGGCCGTGGTGTCGCGCGAGCACGGCGAGCCCGTAGGTGCCGATCTTGTTCGCGACGTCGCCGTTCGCGGCGACGCGATCGCAGCCGACCAACACGGCGTCGACCTTGCCGGCGGCCATCAGCGCGCCGGCCACGCCGTCGACGACCAGCGAGCACGGGATCTTCTCCTTCAGCAGCTCCCAGGCGGTGAGTCGGGCGCCCTGGAGGTAGGGACGCGTCTCGCCGACCCAGACGTGCAGCGAGGGGCGGCGCAGCGCGAGCGAGCGGACGATCCCGAGCGCGGTGCCCCACCCGCCGGTCGCCAGCTCGCCGGTGTTGCAGTGATGGGAGTCGTGGCGCGCGTCGGGCAGCAGATCGGCGCCGTGCTCG
>CAYQSE010000111.1:0-17251 GCA_964419905.1 uncultured Enterobacteriaceae bacterium | reverse complement strand
CCTCGCGAACCCGCCTTCATCCTGACTTCTTGGAGAAGTGATCAATCGACAGCCGGGACGGTCGCTCCACGTCTACCGGACGGAGGCTCGGGTCGGTTGGGGCGGCGGGCGCCGTCTCTCCGTGGGCGGGCCGTGCCGGCCGGCCGTCTTGGCGGATCCTCGGGGCTAGACCTTCACCCGCTTCGCGACGGCGGGATCCTTCGGCTTCGTCTCGTCCTTCGCGGCGGCGGCCGCGGGCCCCGCCTCGGGCGCGACGGCGGCCTCGACCGCGCGCTCGACCTTCGCCGGCTCGACCGCGTCCTTGCGGCTCTCGCTGACGATCTGCGCGGCGCCGCTGGGCTTGACCGCGACCACGACCTTCTCTTCCGCGGCCTTCACGACGACGAGCGACTCCCCGGGTGCCGCAGCGGGCACGAGCGCGGCCTCGGTCGGCGCCTCCTTGTCGAGCTTCTGGCCACCGAGCGGCGCCTCCTTCGGCTTCACCTTCTCGTGCGGCGCGTTGCCGGCCAGGGGATCCTTCAGCGCATCCTTCAGCTCGTCGGCGGCGGGCGCGACGGCCGGCGCGGGCGTCGCGGCGACCGCCGGCCCCTCGGACTTCTTCTGCAGGCTGACCATCCCCATCGCGACCCCCGAGACCATGCACGGACGAGGATACACGCCGCGTCCGGGCGGCGCGAGCCCTTCAGTCGGCGAGCGCGGCGTAGTCGACGCCGGTGCGCTCCACCGAGACATCCCACAAGCGGCGCGCGACGTCGACGTCGAGCGCGGTGGCTCGCGGCGCCTCGAGCTTCGGGTACCCGCGCACGCTGAGGAAGCCCGGCCCGACGAACTCGGCGCCGGACAGGTCGGGGTGGGTGGCCGCGTACAGCGTCGGCAGCGCGCCCATCGCCGCGCTCTGCCCGAACAGCATGTTCCCGAGCTGCATGAACCGCGTGCGGAGCCCCGCGTTCTCCATCTTCGGCCCCTTGGTCTGCAGCTCGGTGGCCGCGTAGCCGGGATGGCACGCGACCGAGATCGTCGCGGTGTCGTGCGCCGCGAGTCGGCGCTGCAGCTCGAACGCGAACAGCAGGTTCGCGAGCTTGCTCTGGCCGTACGCCGCCCACCGCTCGTAGCGCTGCGCGTGATCGAGGTCGTCGAAGTCGATCGCCCCCATCCGATGCGCTGCGCTGCTCACGGTGACCACGCGGCTGCCGGGCGTCGCGAGCAGCAGGTCGAGCAGCAGCCCGGTGAGCGCGAAGTGGCCGAAGTGGTTGACCCCCATCTGCGTCTCGAAGCCGTCGTCGGTGCGGCCGTAGGGCAGCGCCATCAGGCCGGCGTTGTTGATCAGCAGGTCGAGGCGCTGGCGCTCCTGGTGCATCGACACCGCGAAGGCGCGCACGCTGTCGAGGCTCCCCAGGTCGAGGCGCGCCAGCGAGAACCGCCCCTCGGGGACCTCTTCTTGTGCCGCCGCGAGCGCGGCTTCCCCGCGCTCGGGGCTGCGGCAGGCCAGGATCACCCCCGCGCCGGCGCGCCCGAGCGCCACGGCGGCCTCGAAGCCGATCCCGCTGTTGGCGCCGGTGACCACCGCGAGGCGTCCCTCCTGGTTCGGCATGTCGGCTGCGGTCCACTTGCGGCTCATTCGATCTCCCGGTGCGTCAGGACGTTTCACCCGTGCACGCCCGATCGGCCAACGGGTATGCTGCGACGATGGACGAGCCGGACCGCTGCCCGTGGTGTCTGTCGCACCCCGACTACGTCGCCTACCACGACGCGGTGTGGGGCGTCCCGGAGCGCAGCGATCGCGCGTTGTTCGAGAAGCTGATCTTGGATGGGTTTCAGGCCGGGCTGTCGTGGTGGATCATCCTGAGGAAGACCGAGGGCTTTCGCGCGGCCTTCCACGGCTTCGATCCCGAGCGCATGGCGCGCTTCGGGCCCGACGACATCGCCCGGCTCCGTGCGGACGAGCGCATCGTGCGCAACCGCGCGAAGATCGACGCGTCCGTGACGAACGCCCGGGCGTTCCTCGCGGTGCAGGAGCGTCAGGGCTCGTTCTCGGACCTGCTGTGGGGGTTCGTGGACGGTCAGCCGATCCAGAACGCGTGGCGGGAGCACGGCGAGCTGCCCGCGTCGACCCCGCGGAGCGAGGCGATGAGCAAGGCGCTGAAGGCCCACGGCTTCAAGTTCTGCGGGCCGACCATCACGTACGCGTTCATGCAGGCGACGGGCATGGTCAACGATCACCTCGTGCGCTGCCCACGGCACGCCGCGCTCGGCGGCACCGGGTGAGCCGCTCACACGAAGTCGGGCGGTAGCTCCGCGCGGCCGGCGATCGACTCCGCGCGCTCCAGCAGGCCTCGGATCCGCGCGATCGCGGTGGCGTAGCGTGCGTCGTCGCCGAGGCGCGTGTCCATGGCATCCAGTGCGCGCCGGTTGTGCGCGAGCCCCAGTGGTGTGCCGTGGCGGAGGTTCAGCTCGATCGAGTCGGCGAGCAGGCTCATCGCCTCGGGCATGCGATCGGCCAGCGCGAGGCCCTCGGAGAGCGCCGCGGTGCTGCGCGCGAGCCCGAGCAGGTCGCCGATGCGCTGCTGCACCGCGACGGCCTCGAGCAGGCGCTCTGCCGCCTGGTCGAGGTTGCCGCGCTTGAGCTCGAGGCGCCCGAGCGTCTCCCACACGCGCGCGAGCTCCGGCACGCGGTCGAGGCCCTCGTAGATCGCGCCCGCGCGCTCGGCGTGCTCGATCGCGGCGGCATAGGCGACCGCTTGCTGACCTGCTTTCGCGGCGACATGGAACGGCAGGCGCGCGAGCAGGTGGTCGGTCTCGGCGAGCTCGATTCGCGCGTCGTCGTCGGACTCGGCCCGCTGCTCGAACACCTCGCGCGAGGTGCGCAGCAGGTGCGTGGCGCGCACCGGGTCGCCCAGTCGCACCCACACCGCGGCCTGATCGTTCAGCAGGCGCGCGGCCGCGATGGGCTGACCCGCCGCGTCGAGCAGGCGGATCGCGGTGGAGAACGCATCCAGACCCTTCTCGAGCGAGGACGGGTCGCCGAGGTCGTAGCACAGGCTCCCGAGCAGCGCGTGCACACCCGCGGCCAGCTCGACCGGATCGCCCGGCTCGAGCAGGCCGCGCGCCTCGTCGACCAGCCGCAGCGCGTCCGCGAGGCGCGTGCCCCCGTTGCTGCCGGGAGACTCACGGCGATATTGGCCCAGATCGGCGAGGATCTCGACGCGGAGCAGGCGCCGCGCGCGGCTGGGCGGCAGCGCGTCGAGCGTCGAGATGGCGCGCGCGGCGAGGCTCGACGCGGCGCGATCGCGACCCTCCATGAACGCCTGCCTGGCCTCCTGCAGTAGCCGGATCGCGACGAGGTCGGCCTCGTCTGGGGGCGCCTCGGGCTCGGGCGCCGCCGCGAGGGGTGGCGCGGAAGCCTCGGCCCGCGCGGGCTGTGGCGCGGGCGCGCGCTGCGGTTGCGCGGTGGAGAGGGCCTCCTCCCACGCGGCGCGCAGCGAGGGGAGCACACCACGCCGCAGCGCTCGGGCGAGATCGTCGGGCATCGAGAGGTGTCCCGGGCTGGACTCGGTGAGCGGGACGCCAGCGTCCATCGCCTCCTGCAGCTCGACGAGCACCGCGAGCGGGCTCGTCCCCACGAGGGCGGCGACCTGCTCGGGCGTGAACGGCGCGCCGATCGTCGCGGCGGCGCGCAGCACCAGCGCCGCGCGCGGCGAGAGGTCGTGGCTCGTCTCGATCGCCTGCGAGGGAGGGGGCGCGCCGGGTTCGAGCCCGAAGTCGGCGGCGAGCGCTGCCGCTGGACCCTCCAGCGGCACGTGCCGGAACACGAGCAGCACGGGGACCCGCAGCCACGTCGGGCTGGCGATCGCGCGGCGGAGGAAGCGCACCGTGGCCTCGTCGGCACGCTCGACGCCCTCGAGCACCAGGACGCGTGGCGGATCGACCAGCGCCTCGGCGCGGTTGAGCGCCTCGACGAGCCCCTCGTCGGGATCCGCGGACCACTCCCCGAGGATCTTTCGGCGGAGCCCCTGGCGCAGCCGAAGCGTGGCCGCGTCGAGCAGGCCCGCCCCCTCGGCGAGGCGCCCCATGCGGGCCTGGGCCTCGAGCAGCGGGCCGCGCGGCCGGTCGTGGCCCTGGCACGCGATCCGCAGTACCGCGCGCGGAAAGCCCGAGGGTGGCGTCGGCGCGTGTTCGCCGATCAACGCCGCGTGTAGACCGCTGCTCAACCGTTCCCAGGCCTGATCCACGGGCAACCTCGCCGCTCGTCGTGTTCGGTGTTCCTAACGCGCCAGGCCTTCAGCGGTGGGCTGCGAGCGCGCGCTCGAGCAGGCGGGCGGCGAGTCGCACCTCGACGGACCTTCCGCCCGACTCGGGCCGCGCCGCGTGGTCGAGGCGTGCGCGCGTCGCCGCAGCGGCCTCGGGCGCCGCCTGGATCGCGTCGAGGTGTCCCCGGTGCACGCCGAGCGCCACCGCGTGCAGCGGGTGATCCGAGAGCAGCGCGTCGGCGGACGCGAACGCGTGACCGGCTTCCTCGACCTGGTATCGAAGGCACCGTGCGACGCCGATCAGCGCGAAGCCCAGGCCCTCGCCGTGGCGGTCGCCGGTCGCGCGGGCCAGTCGGGTGGCCTGCTCGGCGTCGCGCAGGGCCGGGTCGGGCTCGACGCGCTCGAAGTGGAGCTGCGAGCGCGCGCGCAGTGCGGCGGCCTCGCCGTAGCGATCACCGGACTGGCGCAGCGCGACCAGCGCACGCTCGAGCGTCGTGGTTGCGGCGTCGAGGTCGCCCTGCTCGTGGAGGAGCGTCGCGAGGCTGACCCGTGCGGCGCCCTCGGTGCGTGGATCCTCGTGCACGGCCGCGTCGTCGGCCACCGCCTGCAGCGCCTCCCGTGCCGCGTCGAGATCACCGCGGGCGTGCAGCACGGCGGCGAGGCCGAGCCGCGCGGAGCGCGCGAACGGCGCCTCGGCGTCTTGCTCGTGCTGCTGCAGCGCGAGGCCGAGCTGGCGCTCGGCCTCGTCGAGATCGCCGATCTCGAGCGCGACGGCGCCGAGGCGGCCGCGCGCGATCGCGACGGAGCGGGCCTCTCGCTGCTGCTGGTGCGTCGCGAGCGCGGCGTCGAGGTGCTCGCGGGCCTCGTCGAGTCGCCCCTGGCAGTGCAGCACCGAGGCGAGACTCACCCGGGCGACCGCCTCGCCGTGCAGCCAGGCCGCCTGCTGCATCAGGTTCAGCGCGCGTCGGTAGCCCGCCTGGGCGTCCTCGAGGCGGGAGGACGCGAACGCGATGTCGGCCGACCACTGCACGGCGTGGGCGCGCTGGACGGCCTGGGGATCCTGGGGTTCGTCTCGCATGACGGCATGATGCCAAATGCGTGCGCGCTTGGGTGGATCGGAGTGGCAGCGCCCGCCGAGGCGGGCCGTTACTTCTTCGAGGCCGTGCTGACCACGCCGGTGAGCCAGTCGCGCATCACGAGCGTCGCCTCGTCGAGCACGATGTCGTCGCCACCGTCCTCCTCGGCCTCGCCCTCTTCGGGCACCTCGGGCGCCTCGGCCCCCTGCGCGAGCTCCGCGCGGCGCGTCTCGAGGTTCAGGCTCACCAGGCCGTCGTCGTCTCGACGCTTCTCGATCGCGTCGAGGAGCTCCGTGAAGTCGGCGTGCTGCGAGACGCGCGCATGGGACAGCGCCTGCAGGCTCTGCGCGGTCGTGTCGAGCTCGCCCCAGCGGCGATACTCGAGCGGGCGCACGCGATCCCACGGCAGCGGGTTGGGCAGGTCGGACTCCAGCAGGTCCAACCCATCCCACGGCGACGGGATCACCACGTCGGCCTTGACGCCCTCGAGCTGGGTCGACGCGCCCGAGACCCGGTAGAACTTGTGCGTGGTGACCTTGAGCGCGCCCGCGATCTCGTCGCGGCCCGGGTAGCGGTAGAAGTGGCGGAGCACCGGATCGAGGTCGACCACGTTCTGGACCGTCCCCTTCCCGTGCGTCTGCGCGCTGCCCACGACGAGGCCGCGGCCGTAGTCCTGGACCGCGCCCGCGAGGATCTCGGATGCCGACGCAGAGAGCGGGCTCGTCAACACCACCAGCGGGCCTTCCCACGCGATGCCGGGATCCGGGTCGTGCATCGGCTCGGAGCGCCCCTTGCGATCGCCGATCTGCACGACCGGCCCCTGCGGAATGAACAGTCCGGTGAGGTCGACCGCCTCGGAGAGCGAGCCGCCGCCGTTCCGGCGCAGGTCGAGGATCACGCCGTCGACACGCTGCTGCTTGAGCTTGATCAACAGCGCGGCGACGTCGCGCGTCGTGCTCTTGTAGTCGGGGTCGCCGCGGCGCTTCGCGGCGAAGTCCTGGTAGAAGCTGGGTACGGTGATCACGCCGAGCTTCAGCGGGTCGCCCTTGTCGACCGGGACCTCGATCACCTTGGACTGCGCGTCGTTCGCGGTCAGCTTCACCTGGTCGCGCACGATGCGGATCTCGCTGGTCTTCGACGGATCGAGGGCCTCGGCCGGGATGACCGTGAGCCGGACCTCGGTGCCCTTCGCGCCGCGGATCAGCTTCACGACGCGATCGATTCGGGTGTCGATCACGTCGACCGGCTCGCCATCGCCCTGCGCGACCGCGACGATGCGGTCGCCGGCCTTCAGCTCGCCGCCCAGCTCGGCGGGGCCGCCGGTGACGAGCGAGACGACGACCGTGTACTCACCGTCGGTGCGTAGCGTCGCGCCGATGCCTTCGAGCGAGTTGGACATCTGGATGTCGAAGTCGTCGTTGGTGGCCGGCTTGAAGTAGTCGGAGTGCGGGTCGTGTGCCTTGGCGAGCGCGCCGAGGAAGGTCTCGACCACGTCGGGGGCCGCGGCCGCGAGGGTGTCGGTCTCGATGCGCTTGTAGCGCTTGCGGAGGATCTCCTTCTGCTTCTCTTCGGTGTCGCCGCGCAGGATCCCGCGCAGGATCTGCTCCTTGGTGCGCAGCCGCCACAGCTCGTCGGCCTCGGCGGCGGTGGCTGGCCACGGGGCCTCGGAGCGATCGAGGGCGAAGCGCTCGTCGAGGGTGAAGTCGAGCGGCGCGTCGAGGCCGGCGAGCGCCGCGTTGATCCGCTCGGAGACGCGCTGGCGGTAGACGGCGTGCATGTGGAACGCCGCGGCGAGATCGGGCTCGCCGCGCCGAGCCGCATCGTCGAGCGTGAGGCGCCACTTCTCGAACGCGGCGATGTCCGAGGCCAGGAAGAACATGCGGCCGTAGTCGAGCGACTCGAGGTAGGTGTCGAACCAACGCGCGGACAGCGTGTCATCGAGCGCCACCCCAGCGAAGTGCTCCGAGGACAGCATCTGGGTGACCAGCGCCGCGAGCGCGGGGTGGTAGGGCTCGGGCGCGACGCGCTCGCTGGCGACGGCGGGCGCGGCCGCGAGGGTGAGCAGGAGCGCGAGGCGAGCGAGCGGGCGGTGGAGGGTCATGGGCGGGGCCTCGGGTTCGACGTTGAAGATATGCGCGAGGCGCCCAGCGTCGTCCGCATCATGACACCACGCGACAACCTGCGTCACGCGCACACGGTGTCACCTCGGGAACAGCAGGACTGGCTGGCCGGTCGCCTGCGGCGCGAGTCCCTCGACGATCTCCTGGCGTCCATCCGGCCAGGTGATGCGGAGGTCGACGGACTTGCGGTCGCCCATGCCGATCACGGGCCACAGTTGGCTCTGTGACGACCGCCCGGACTGCGCCTGACCGACGAGGTGGATCGCGAGCGGGCCGTCGAAGCTCCCGTCGAGCGCGACCTCGATCGTCGCACCGAGCGCGTCCCACACCGCGCTCGACGCGCCGCTCACCCGGACCACGGCAAAGCCAGGCGGGGTGCACTCGCCCGCGTTCGGATCGATCAGGTCGTTGCGGAGCACGCGCATCGTCTGGTCGGGGCCGAGCACGACGATGTCGAGGTCGCCGTCGCGGTCGACGTCGACCCAGGCGCCGATCGTGGCGTCGCCGGGCGTGTAGCCGACGTCGGCGCTGATGTCCTTGTAGCCGCCCTTGCCGTCGTTCTCGTACAGGCCTCGGTCGGGGATCAGCACGTCGAGGTCACCGTCGAGGTCGAAGTCGCCCCACACCGCGGCGCCCGTCGTGTATCGGGAGTCGCCGAGTCCGAAGTCCGTCGCCTTCTGGCCCTCGAACTTGCCGTCGACGAGCTGGAGGTAGACGACGTCGCTGACGTCGCCGGGCACGACGAGGTGCAGGTCGAGCAGCCCGTCGCCGTCGATGTCGGCCCACGTCGCGCCGCCGTAGCGCTCGCCCACCACGGCGCCGTCGACCCCGCGGGCGCTGGCCTCGTCGTCGAAGTTACCGCGCGACGAGCTGTTGACGAACAGGCGGTGGCCCTGCTGGCGAGCCACGAACAGATCGACGAAGCCGTCCCGGTTGAAGTCGGCCCACGCGACGGACTCGCCGCTCAGGTCCCTCGGATCGAACACATCACTGCGCGTGGGCCAGGAGGTCGGGCGGTTCGGGACCAACCACAGCTCGCTCGTGCCGACCGTCGCGCCCAGCAGCACCTGTGCGTAGCGGGTCGACTCGAGGTCGATCTGCATGATCGAGGCGGCCCACGGCGCGGTCTCGGGGGTCGTCAGGCCCGCGTCGGGCGCCGCGTCGAAGAAGGAGGTCCCGTTCCAGTCGTAGAGGCGGTTGCCGAGCTTCGACGGCAGGCGGCTGTCGTTGGGCAACCAGATGGCCAGCTGCCCGAGCTGTCGGAGATCGCCGACCGCGATGCCGTGGTCGCCGGCGCCGAAGTCGCGCAGGTCGCCCGAGGTCGGGATCAACGCGCTCGCGTTCACGAACGCCCGCGCCTTGTCGCCCTTGTCGTTCCGCCACAGGCCCGCGCCGCGGACGAACAGGTCCTGCCAGCCGTCGTTGTCGTAGTCGAGGGCCGCGACGCCCCAGCCCTTGGGCGCGTCCTCGGTCGGGAACCAGTCGCTCGTCACGTCCGTCAGCGTCGGCAGGCACGGTGGCGGGGCCGCCTCGAGCACGGTCCACTGGAACGCGTCCTGGTCGGTCGCGCCGTGCGCATCGGTTGCGGTGACCGTGATCGTGTACACCCCCGCCGCGTCGTAGGGGAGGGTGCCCGCGAACCTGCCCGTGGTGGTGTTGAAGCCCACCCCGGGCGGCCAGGTCGCTGCATTGCCCGCGGAGTAGGTGAGCGCGTCGAGGTCGGGATCGGTGGCGGAGACCGTGAAGGACACGACGTCACCCTCGTCGTGGATCCGGTCGTTGGGCGGGGTCAGGACGGGTGGGCGGTTGGTGTTCACGATCGTCCACGCGAACCCCTCGCTGGCCTCGGCCGCGCCGTCGGAGACGGTGAGCTGCACAGGGTAGGGGGTTCCCGTGAACGCGTCGTAGCTCACGGTGCCGGAGATCACTCCGGTGGACGCATGGATCGACAGGTCCGGCGGCAGCCCGGTCGCGCTGTAGGTCAGCGCCTGGCCGTCCGGGTCCGAGGCGACGACCTGGAGGTGGACCGCCGTGTCCTCGGCCGTCGGGCCCGGCGCGGGGACGGTCAGCGTCGGGGGGCGGTTCACGTTCGCGATCGTGAACGTGAACGTGCTGCTCGTCGTCGCCGTCCCGTCGAACGCGTTCACGGCGACCGACCAGATGCCGGACGCGTCGAAGGTGGGCGTGCCGGTGATCTGGCCCGAGGTCGGGTGGATCGCGAGGCCCGGCGGGAGGTTGTTCGCGGTGTAGGACAGCGTGTCGCCATCGGGATCGCCGGTCGACGCGTTCACCGCGGTGATGGGCTGGCCCTCGGTGCCGGACTGATCGGAGATCGTCCACGCCTCGGGCGGACGATTCGTGTTCGTGACCGTCCACGTGAAGGAGGTGGCGTGCGTCGCGGTGCCGTCGCTCACCGTCGCGGTCACCGTGTAGATGCCAGCCGACGCGTACGTCAGCGTCCCGACGAGGCGCTGCCCGCTGACCGAGATGAAGTTCGGCAGCGGCGACACGGTCCAGACGTGGTCGTCGTCGGTGTCGGGATCGGTGACCTCGAGCGCGAGATCGATCGTGGCGCCCTCGGCGTCGGTGCGGTCCGCGATCGGGGTCGCTGTCGGCGGGCGGTTCGTGTTCGTGACCGTCCACAGGAACGTCGCGTCGGTCGACTTGCTGCCGTCGCTCGCGGTCACGGTGACCGTGTAGGGGCTCCCCTGGTTCGCCGTATACGAGAGCGTCCCCGTGATCTCGCCCGTGGTCGCGTTCATCGCCAGGTTGGGCGGGAGCCCGGTAGCGCTCCACGAGATTGGATCCCCCTCGGGGTCGGATCCCGAGACCGTCAGCGAGATCACGGCGCTCTCGGCGTTCGTCCGGTTGCCTGGGTTGATCACCTGCGGCGGCTGGTCGCCCTGGTCGACCACCCAGGTGAACGTGCGCTCGTGGCTCTCGAGCCCGTCCGAGACGGTGACGGTGACGGTGTAGGGGCTGGCGTCGTGCGCGGTGTAGGGGAGGGCGCCGGTGATCCGCCCGTTGTTGCCGAGCGAGAGTCCGGGCGGCACACCGCTCGCGGACCACGACAGCGTCTCGTCGTCGGGATCGGTCGCGGTCAGCCCGAGGTCGACGAGATCGCCCTCTTCGCTCTGCTGGTCCGAGATCGGGCGCAGCACCGGCGGGTCGTTCACGCCGGTGATCACGACCACGACCGATGCGGTGCCGCTCTGCTCGCCGTCGGTGAGGGTGTAGTCGAAGGTGTCCTCGTCCTCCTCGTCGGGCTTGAGGTGGTCGAACGCGCCGCCTGGCGCCCACGCGATCTGCCCGTTGGACTGCAGGACCACGGTGCCGAGCGCGTCGTCCGCGGCGACCGCAGCGGCGCGCAACGGCAGACCGACCGGTGACGCGTTGTGGGCGCTGACGTCGATGACGATGGCGGTGTTCTCGTCGGTGGTCACCTCGATGTCGTCTGCGCGCAGCGCGGTGTCCTCGGTGTCCACCGTGTCCGTGTCCGTCGCGGTGTCGCCGCCCGAGGTGTCCTGGGTGTCGGTGTCGGCCTCGTCACAGGCCAGCGCGAGCGCGCAGAGGAGGAGCGGAAACATTCGCGGGGTGCGCATCGACAGTCCTCAGGGTGGGAACTTCGGGAGTATAGGCGAGGCGTGGACCGGGTCGCTCGGGGGAAGGCAGCGGCGCGGTCACACGCGAAGGAGCACCGCATCGACGGGCAGACCCGTCGCGCGCGCCAGCGCCTCGGCATACCAGCGGATCTGGCGCTCATAGTGCTCCAGGTGTGCGTCGAGCGCGCGATCGGACTTGAAGTCGACGACGACCCATCGATCGCGCGCAGGGGCGAGGAACGCGAGGTCGGCGACGCCCTCGATCAGCGCGTCGTCCGCGATGCGCACCGTGAGCGCCACCTCTCTGCGGCAGTCCATGCTCGCTGCGGCGGATTGGAGGACAGGGTGCTGGAGCGCGGCCTCGGCGGCGTGGGCGGCAGCGTCGACCTCGCCCGGCGGCGCGCCGACCATGCGCCCGTTCAGCCGCGCGGAGGCAGCGATGCTGGCGTGGGTCGCGTCGAGGGGAACGTCCGCGAGGACGGCGTGCACCAGCGTGCCGAACCGACGTCCGCCGGGACGTACCCCGGTTGCGGCCTCGGTGGACTCGACGCGCACGGCGCGCGGGGGCGGTGCGACGAGATCGTCCGAGAGGGTGGACGGGGTGCTCACCGCCATGCCGAGGCGACTGGCCCGCGCGAGCCGCTCGGCGCGCCCCTCGCGCCACGCCGCGTGCTCGGCGAGACTCCGGTCGCCGCGTCCGTCCGGATCGTCGACGAGCAGATCCTGGCTGCGCAGTCCGGTGGCGCGGCGTACGCGGAGGTCGAGCACGCCCGGATCCCACCACACGACGTCGTGGCCCCCCGCCGCAGGGCGAAGGCGACCCGGTCGGACCGAGTCGGCCGTCGCTTGCTCGTGGCGCTCCGCGACGCTGTCGTCCCCGAACCGGGGGCAGCCCTCGGCGGGCTCGGCGGCTCGCCATCGCGCGGACGGTGGGTAGAGCGCAGGGGCGAGCGGTGCGACCCAGCTTCGCTCGAGCGGGCCCTCGCCGACCACCGGCACCACCAGCACGTCGCGCGCCCGGGTTGCGGCGACGTAGAGCAGCCGATCGGCCTCCTCGGCGTCCTGCCGCAGGACGTCCGCGGCGTGATCGCGCAGCACCGCCGGCAGGCACCCGGCCAGCGGCGTCGCCCAGATCCGGGCCGCCGGATCGACCCACCGGGACGGTCGCTCCCAGCTGGGCGGGCAGGTGATGTCGCACAACACGACGACAGGGAACTCCAGCCCCTTCGCGCCGTGCACCGTCATGATCCGTACTCCCTCGGTGCCCTCCTCGACGACTGGCGCCTCGGCGGCCTCGCCGCGGCGCGCCTCCTGCGTGAGGTGCTCGAGGAACGCGCGGAACGAGGTGGCGCCACCGGCCTCGAAGCGCCGCGCGAGCTCGGCGACCCGGAGCACGTTGGCGAGCGCCTGCTCGCCCGCGACCCAGTTCGCCAGCCCGGCGTGCGCGCGGGTGGCCTCGAGCAGCGCGTGGACGGTGTCGGCGATCGGGCGTCGGTTGCGCGCGCGGTGCAGCGTGGCGAGCACGTCGAGCGCGCCGTGCACCTCGGCGAGCACTTCGGTGAGGCCCCCGACCTCGCCGGCGCGGAGCGGATCGAGGCGCCCGCGCGCCGCCCGCCACGCGAGCAGCGCGTCGTCGCCGACCGCGAACAGCGGCCCGCGCAGGGTCGCGAACACCGAGAGCTCGTCGTCGGGACGCTCGATCGCCTCGAGCGCGGCGCGCAGCGCGAGGACCTCCTCGCGGTGGTGCAGCGCGCGGCCGCCGACCAGCACGTGTGGCACGTCGCGCTTCTCGAGCGCCTGGGTGTAGGGGGTGGTGATGGGCTGTCCGCTCGCCTGGAAGCGCTTGAACAGCAGGCAGACGTGTCGTGCAGCGACGGGCACCGGCGCTTCGCCCGAGGCCGGGTCGTCGATGGTCCAGCCGCTCTCGTGCAGCAGCCAGCGCACCCATGCCGCGACGGCCTCGGGCTCGGACGCGGCGATCTCGCCCTCCCACACCGTCCCCCAGCGCCCGTGGATGCGCGGCGCAGGCAGCGCGACCACGGCGGGTCGCCCGGCGGTCTCGTCGCGCCACGGATCGAGCGGGACGTAGTCGGCCTGGGTGCCGCCCTGCATCCGGGGCGCGAGGGCGGCGTTGATCGCCTGCTGGATGCGCGGGTCGCTGCGGAAGCTGGTCGACAGCGGCAGCACGACCGCGCCGTGCGCGATCAGCTGCGCCTTGACCCGGGCGTAGAACGCGACGTCGGCGCGTCGGAACCGGTAGATGGACTGCTTGGGGTCGCCGACGACGAACAGCTTGCCCGGTGCCACCGACACCGCGGACGGGTCTTCGCACGCGGGATCGTCGCTCGCGAGCAACAGCACGATCTCGGCCTGCAGCGGATCGGTGTCCTGGAACTCGTCGACGAGCAAGTAGCGGAACCGACGCTGGAGCGTGGCGCGCACGTCCGCGTCGCGGACCAGCAGATCGCGCGCGCACTGCAGCAGGTCGTGGAAGTCGAGCAGCCCTTCCTGGCGCTTGATCGCCTGATAGCGGTCGACCACGGGCCGGAGCTCCTCGCGCAGGCACGGCGCGAGGTCGGCGTCGCACGCGTCGACCAGCGCGTCGAGGCGTGCCTTCACGGCGTCGCGTCGTCGCAGGACCGCGTCGCGCGACAGGTGGTGCGAGTACGCCTCGCGGTAGCGCGCGCCGGTCCACGTCCACTTGTAGCGGGTGGAGCGCAGCGCGCGCAGGCTCGCCTCGAGCCCGTCGTGGTCGCGCGGATTCAGGCGCTCGGTGTGGTGGAGCGCCTCGACCCAGGTGGCGAGCAGGGCGAGCTGCTGGGCGAGGTGGTCGGTGGGGTGCAGCGCCTCGCCAGCGAGGTCGGCCAGCGGGACGAGGTCGTCGAGGAAGGCGTCGATCGCTGCGTCGCGATCGAAGGGATCGCGGCGCCACGGGGCGTCGAAGTCCCGCGTCTGCACCAGCTCGAGCGCGGCGCGGTGCAGCGCGTGACGCGGGCGGTCCTCCTCGCGCCACGCCTCGCGCCGGAGCACGCGCCGGATGCCCTCGGGGGGGTGCTGCAGCACGTCCTCGAAGAAGGCGTCGAAGGCGCGGTCGAGCAGGCGCAGCGTACCGACCGCGTCAGCGACCTGGAACATGGGGTCGATGCCCGCCTGCACGGGCCGCTCGCGGAGCAGGTCGGCACACAGGCCGTGGATCGTGCCCATGCGGGCGGCCTCGAGCTCTTCGAGGGCGGCCTCGAACCGGGCGCGCTCGACCGGCGCAGCCTCACGGCGCGCGCCCTCGAGCGCGGCGCGTAGCCGCAGCTTGAGCTCGCCCGCGGCCTTCTCGGTGAACGTGACCGCGACGATCTCTTCGAGGCGCGCCCGCCCGCTGCGCAGCACCGCGATGATCCGCCCGATCAGCGCGGTGGTCTTTCCGGTGCCGGCCGCGGCCTCGACCACCAGCGTGGTGTCCAGGTCGGTGGCGATGCGGTCACGGGCGGCCTGATCTGCGGGCGTGCGGGTCATCTCCGGCTCCTGAGCCAGGCGATGTCGTCGGGCACGGGCGCCCCCTTCTGCCCGAGGCGCTCCTCTTCCCGCGGGCCGCAAACGACGCGGTAGTCGCAGTAGCGGCACTGACCCTTGGCGGGCGCCGCTGGGAAGTCCCCCTTGGCGAGGCGCGCGCCGACGGTGCGCGCGACGGCGCGGGCGAGGCGCCGGGCCTCGTCGTCGAGCGGCACCTCGCGGTCGGCGTAGCCACCGCGCTGCGTGCTGTAGTACAGCCTTCCGCCTACGATCTGTGCATCGGGGACCAGCCGCTCGGCGGCGAGTGCGTAGAGCACCGGCTGCAGCGCACTGCCGCCGGCGATCACGGCGCCGGGCTCCACGCTGGCCTTGCCGGTCTTGTAGTCGGTGACCCGCACCGCGCCTCGCGCGTCGCGCTCGACCAGGTCGATCGATCCGCGGAGCTGGAGGCCCTCGTCGAGCGTGACCGGCTCGTCCTGACTGTGTGGATCGCGGCCGTCCTGCGGGCCGAGGCCGAACGAGAGCTCGAAGCGCCAAGGCAGCCAGCGCGGCTCTTCGGTCTCGCGGCGAAGCCACTCGCGGAGGTCGGCGCGGATCCGTTCGATGCCGTCCTCCCACACGCGGGGGATCGCGGGCGCGAGGTCGTCGTGGTAGCGCGCGGCGATCTCGGCGAGGATCGCGTCGAGGCGCTCCAGCGCCTGCGCGAGGCCAGCAGGGCGCACCGGCAGCGCGCCCTCCGCGCGCAGCGCGGTGAGCAGCGTGTACTGCACCTCGTGGATCAGCGAGCCGCGCGACAGCGGGTCGACCTGCTCGACCGCGGCGGGCTCTTCGCGGGGCTGCAGGCGGTGGATGGCCTGGAGCAGGAACCGGTAGGGGCAGGCGGCGAGGTGCTGCAGCGCGGTGGGGGAGAAGCTGCGCGCGCTGGTCTGGTGGGGCGCGAGGGCGGCGAGGCCCTCGGGGCGCGGCGCAACGAGCCCGTCGGCCTCGGTGAACCGTGGGATGCGCCAGCGACGCTGCCGCGCGCGCAGCGCCCGCGCGAGGTGCGGGTTGGCCGAGAGCAGGTAGCGCGCGGCGCCCGGCCGCCCCCCATCGCGCAGCGCCTGGTGCAGCAGCGCGAGGTCGTGCTCGGCGTCGTCGATCGCGGCGGCGGGGTCTGCCGGCGCAGGCCAGCCGAGCCGGGCCGCCGCGGACTGCTCGGCCCGCCGCGTCAGGTCCTCGAAGCCGGGAAGTCGGCCCTCGGCGGCGCGGAGCACCTCGAGGCCGTAGAACGACGGGACACGCGGCCGGCCCTGGTCGACGTCGACGCGCGGCCACGACAGCACGACGCGCTCGGTGGCTGCGCCCACCGCGATCCGCAGCGCGAGGCGCTGCTCCGCGACGCGGTCCTCTTGCCGCGCGAGGCCCGCGAACGGCGCGCGGGCCGCGTCGAGGAGCATCGGATCCTCGATGACCTTCGCGGGGAACAGGCGCTCCGCGAGCCCTGGGACGAACACGGTGTCGAACGCGAGGCCGCGCGCGGCGTCGACGGACCCGACGAACACGCGGCCGTGACGTCGCGCGACGCTGGGCTCGAGCAGCTCGGAGAGGCGGGGCCGGAGCACCGCGACGACCTCGGCGAGCCCGACCGGGCCCACCTCGGACATGGGTCGGAGCTCGGCGAGGAGTGCCAAGGTGCGCTCGGGTCGCCTCAGCGCGCGGCTCGCGAGCCGGGCCAGGGCGTCGAGCCAAACCCCCCACAGGGCGGCGTCGGGGAGCGCGTCGAGCTCGGCGAGGAGGGGCAACGCGAACTTGCTCAGGTGTCCGATCCACGTGACGCGGCGCGTGAGCACGGCGCGGCGTGGGTCGTCCGCGTCGAGGTGGGCAGCCTCGCCGCGGAGCTGCCGCGCCAGGCCGGCGAGGCGGCGCGCCCAGCGATCGAGGCGGCCGATCACCGCGGCGTCGACGAGGAGCTGCTCCCAGGCCCGCGGGGCGCGCGCGGCCTCGGCGTCGTCCTCCGCGTCGTCGCGCGGCTCGGACGGGTCGTCGTCGCGTGCCGCGTCGAGCGCCTCGGGCGCGAGCTCGGGATCGGGCGGCGCGTACAGCGCCTCGAGCGCGCGCGCCGGGGGAGGGGCGCCGTCGGGGCCGATCCGCGGTAGCTCGCCGAGCGACAGGTACTCGGCGAACCGGCGCGCGGACAGGCCCTCGGCGCGACAAGCGAGGAGCGCGAGCAGCGCCCGGCCCGACGGATCGGGCGCCCGCGCACCCTGCGCGAACCAGGCGGGGATGCCCGCGCGCCGCAGCGCCTCGACGATGTGGGGGCGATAGGCTGCGGGCTGGTGGAGCAGCACCGCCATGCGATCGAAGGGCACACCCCGATCGGCCTCGCCCAGGATGCGACGGGCGATCTCGACGCACTCCCGGCTCTCGCCGGGCGCGGACACGAGCGTCACCGCGTCGCCCAGCGTGCCGCCCGAGGGGGCGTCGGCCGAGAACAGCCCCGCCTGGAGTCGGCGCAGCGGGTCGTCGCCGGTGGACTGCGGGCGCCCCGCGGCGACGTCGAGCGCGCGCTCGAGGAGCGCGATGGTGCGCGCGTCGCCGGTGGGACAGGTCGCGCGCACGGACGGCGCGCGCGCGGCCAGGGCGGCGACCAGCCGCGCCTCGGCCTCGGTGGACACGGGCGCGTCGATCAGGATGAGGCGGGCGCCGACCGGCATCGGGGCGCC
>CAYQSE010000110.1:0-17262 GCA_964419905.1 uncultured Enterobacteriaceae bacterium | reverse complement strand
CTCGGGCGTCGCGGTAGAGGGCGTAGACGACGCTCAGGGCGAGGATCGACACGACGCCGGGCAGGATGAAGAGCAGGCCAGCGGCGAGGCCGCCGCGCACGCCGTGCAGCAGCCAGCCGAGGTAGGTCGCGAGCTGCTGGGCCTCGGGACCGGGCAGCAGCATGCAGTAGTTCAGCGCGTGGAGGAAGCGGTGCTCGCTCACCCACCGCTTCTCTTCGACGACGATCTTGTGCATCACCGCGATCTGGCCCGCCGGCCCGCCGAAGCTGTTCGCGGCGACGCGCACCCACACCCGCGCCGCCTCGCCGAACGAGACGCCGTGCGCGTGCGCTGCGGTGCCGTCGCTCACGCGAGCTCGGAGATGCGGCGGCGGGCGATCGCGCGCAGCGCGACCGCGGCGAGCGCCTTGACGCCCTCGAGCATCCCGGCGTAGCGCGGCTCGGTGGTCAGCCCGCGCACGTAGCGGAGGTGGAGCTGCTGCGCGATGACCAGCAGCTTGAACAGCCCGTAGGCGTAGTACCAGACGGGATCGAACGCCGGACGCCCGGTGACCTCGAGGTAGCGCGCGACCACGCCCTCGCGCGTGAGGTTGCCTGGCAGGTGGGTGGGCACGCTCCGCGCCGCGTGCAGGATGAACGGGTCGTCGGCCTGCACCCAGTACGCGAGGCTGCTGCCGAGATCGAGCAGCGGGTCGCCGCGCGTGGCGAGCTCCCAGTCGAGCACGGCCTGCACCCGCGTGGGCGCGGCTGGATCGAGCACGAGGTTGTCGTACTTGAAGTCGTTGTGGATCAGCGAGGCGCCGGACTCCGCGGGCCGGTTGTCGTCGAGCCATCGCGCGAGCGCCTCGACGTCGGCGAGGTCGTCGGTGCGGGCCTTCACGTAGCGCCCCGTCCACCCCGCCACCTGCCGCGCGACGTAGCCCTCGGGGTGCCCGAGCGCGATGCCCGCCGCGTCGGTGTCGAGCGCGTGGATCTGCGCCAGCACGTCGACGGCCTCGTTCGCCAGCGCCGCGAACGCCTCCGGCCCGAGCGCGAGGCCGTCGGGCACGGACTTGCGCAAGATGATCCCCGGCACGCGCTCCATCAGGTAGAACGGCGCGCCGAGCACGTCCGCGTCCTCGCACAGCGCGACCGTGCGGGGCACCTTCTCCCACACCCGCCCGACCGCCTCGACCAGCCGGTACTCGCGTGACATGTCGTGCGCGGTCGCGATGCGCACCCCGACCGGGGGACGGCGCAGCACCAGATCGCGGTCGCCCGCGACGATCCGATAGGTGAGGTTGCTGAAGCCGCGTCCGAAGCGCTCCGCGTGGAGCGGCAGCGCGCCGGCGCCGAGCGTGGCCCCCATCCAGGACGTCAGCTTCTCGAGATCGAGCCCGGCGTCGTCGTCGCGCAGCGGCGTGGACCGGTCGAGCGCGTCGCTCACTTCATCCTCGCGGCGTACTGCTTGAAGATCTGCTTCGCGACGCTGGCCTTGTGCACCTCGTCGGCGCCGTCGTAGATGCGCGCGGCCCGCTCGTGCCGATACCAGAACGCCAGCGGGGTGTCGTCGAGCATGCCGAGCCCGCCGTGCACCTGGACCGCCTTGTCGAGCACCCGATCGAGCACGCCCGCGACGAAGAACTTGATCGCGCTGATCTGCACCCGCGCCTCCTTCGCACCGACGGTGTCGATGCGGTGCGCGGTGTCGAGCACGTAGAGCCGCGCCGCGTCGATCTCGGCCCGGCACTCGGCGAGGTAGCCCTGGAGGATCTGCTTGGTGCCGAGCGGCTCGCCGGGTGCGAACTGCCGCGACGCGAGGTGGTGGACCATCATCCCGAACGCGCGCTCGCAGACACCGATCCATCGCATGCAGTGGTGGATGCGCCCCGGCCCGAGGCGCTGCTGCGCGAGCGCGAACCCGCCGCCTTCGGGCCCGAGCAGGTTCTCGACCGGCACGCGGCAGTCCGTGTACACGACCTCGGCGTGGCTCATCCAGTCCGAGCCGCGATCCCCCATGACCGGCAGGTTGCGCACGAAGCGATAGCCAGGGTTGTCGAGCGGGACGAGCAGCATCGAGGCGCGCTGGTGCGGCGGCGCGCCCGGGTTGGTGACCGCCATCACGATCGCGAACGCCGCGCCCTCGGCGCCGGTGGCGAACCACTTCCGCCCGTTGATCACGTAGTCATCGCCGTCGCGCACCGCCGTCGTGTTCAGCCACACCGGGTTCGACCCCGCCGCCGCCGGCTCGGTCATCGTGAAGCAAGAGCGGACGTCGCCCGCGAGCAGCGGGCGCAGGAAGCGCTCGTGCTGGTGCGGCGTCCCGAAGTGCATCAGCAGCTCCTGGTTGCCGACGTCGGGGGCCTGGAAGTTCATCAGGTAGTTGCCGACCAGCGAGCCCCCGACCGCCTCGGCGACGTGCACGAACTCGGTGAGCGTCAGCCCGAGCCCGCCCCACTTCTCGGGGACGTGCGGGTTCCACAGCCCCCGTCGGCGCGCCTCGGCACGCGCGCGCCCCACCTCGGGCAGCAGCTCGGCGAACGGGACGCCCGCGAGCAGGCGCGCCTCGAGCGACGGCGACACCTCCTCCAGGAACGCCCGGATGCGCTCCAACAGGCCACGCACCCGAGGGGTCGGCTCGTACGGCATCACTCCTCCCTGTTGCGGGCCGCGCTGCCCAACTCCGCGCGCGAGGTTATCATCCCGCCGCCCGTCCGGTGTCTCGTTGGAGGTCCCCTTTGGATAGTGTCATGGAGGTCTACCTGGCGTCGATTCAGGCGTCGGGCACCGACCTGTCCATCTCGGAGCTGATCTTCGGCGCCGACATCATCGTGCAGAGCACGCTCTACCTGCTCGTGTTCATGAGCATCGTGTGCTGGGCGATCATCTTCAAGAAGTACGTCCAGGTGTTTCGCGCGTCGCGGCAGTCGGCGCGCTTCCTCGACCTGTTCTGGAAGTCCAAGCGCCTCGACGCCGTGTACGAGAAGACCGGGTTGTACGCGAAGAGCCCGGTTGCTGCGGTGTTCAAGGCCGCCTACACCGAGCTCGCGAAGATCACGGCCGGTGGCGGCAAGGGCGACGACGCCTCACCCAACCTCGAGCGCGCGCTGCGCCGCGCCGCGTCGGTCGAGGCCACCTCGCTCGAGCGCTACGTGACCTTCCTCGCCACCACCGGGGCCACCGCGCCGTTCATCGGCCTGTTCGGCACCGTGTGGGGCATCCTGCGCGCGTTCCAGAAGCTCGGCACCGCCGAGGTGGCCTCCATCCAGGTCGTGGGCCCCGACATCAGCCACGCGCTCGTCGCCACCGCGGCCGGGCTGATGGCCGCGATCCCGGCGGTCATGGCCTACAACTACTTCAACGCGAGCATCCGGGTCATCGAGACCGAGATGGACAACTTCTCGTCCGACTTCCTCAACATCGTGAAGCGGCACCTGAAGTGAGCGACGCGGTCCAACCCGACGAGAGGGACGCCCGATGGGCATGAGCACCGGCGGCAGCACCAAGGGGTCGATGGCGGAGATCAACGTCACGCCCCTGGTCGACGTCATGCTCGTGCTGCTGATCATCTTCATGATCACCGCCCCGCTGATGAACGCGGGCGTCGACATCGACCTGCCCAAGGCCGACACCCCGCCGCTGGTGATGGACGAGGAGTCCCAGCTCATCTTGTCGATCGACAAGGAGCTCCAGTACGCGATCGACGGCACGGTGTTCCCGAAGGAGGAGATCCCGATCAAGCTCGCGGCGATCGCGAAGGCGAACCCGGACCAGCCGGTGTTCCTCCGGGCCGACGCCGAGGTCCGGTACGGCGAGGTCGCGACGCTGCTCGCCGCAGCGAAGAACGCGGGATTCCCGCGCGTCGGGCTGGTGTTCCAGTTCGGCACCGAGGAGGAATGAGCGCGTGAGCGCGCGAGCCTCAGTATTGGCCCCCCCGCCGCAGCCCTTGTGGCTGCCGCTGCTGTTCGCGTTGATGCTGCACGGCTGCGTGGGAGGCACCGTCGTGCTCGCCGGGATGCTCAGCTTCGCCCCGCCGAAGCGACCGATGATCGACCCGCGCGAGAACATCGAGGTCTCGCTCGTGCAGATCAAGGGGTCGACGCAGCTCCCGACCCGCGAGACGGTCGCCCCCGTGCCCACCGGCAAGGTCGAAGCGAAGGAGCCGCCGAAGCCTGCGGTCAAGGAGTCGGATCTGGCGTTCAAGACGCCCGAGGCGCCGCAGCCGAAGGGCGCGCCGGATCGCTCGGCCGAGCGCGAGGCGCTGATGCGCGAGCTCGATCGAAAGCGCGCGCTCGAGGCCGCCCTCGAGGGCACGCGCGACCGCGAGGCCACCGATCCGAACAGCACCGCCACCGAGACGATCCGCGCGGGTACGGGCACGATGCGCGCCGAGCCCGAGCTGGCGCGCTACATGATGACGGTCGAGACGCTGTTCAACGACCACTTCAAGCCGCTCAAGCCCATCGTCGACGCCAACCCCGGCATCTCGGCGGACTACCACGTCGACTTCGACCCCGACACCGGACGCATTCTCGGCTTCAGCCCCTACAAGCGAAGCGGCAACGCGTCGTATGATGCCGCGGTCGAGCGCGCGATCCAGGCGATCGCGAACGTCCCCCTCCCCCCCGCGAAGTACCGAGACATCGTCGGCTCCCGCTTCACGATCAACTTCGTCCCCCGCTGACCCCTCCCCCGAAAGGTCGCCCATGCGTCGGTTCCCTGGTGCTCGCTTCCTCGTCACCCTGCTCGCGGTGATGGCGCTGCTCGTCGCGGGCGTGCTCTCCGTCGGACAGGCGCCGGCGCAGGAGCCGGGCTTTCGGCTGACCGTGCGGCCCGGCGCGCGGGACTACCCGATCGCGCTCCCGCTGCCCGTCTCCGATCGCCGGCTCGAGGACGCCCAGGTGCGCGAGCTGTGGGACGTGGTGCGCCGCGACCTCGAGATGACCGGCTACTTCCAGATCATCGACCCGAACGCCTACCTCGACACCTCCACCGGGATCGAGCCCGGCGCGTTCCCGTTCGACCCGTGGCGCAAGATCCGCGCGGTCGCGCTCGCGAAGACCCGCGTGGCGCGCACCGACGCCGGACTCACCGCGGACGTCTACGTCTACGACGTCGGCGCGGGCGACAAGGTCAGCGCGAAGCGGTTCGTCGGCGCCGAGAGCGACCTGCGCTACCTCGGCCACAAGATCGCGGACGAGATCCTGATCGCGCTCACGGGCGAGCCCGGGTTCTTCGGCGCGCGCATCACCGCGGTCGGCGCACAGACCGGCACGAAGGAGATCTACCTCCTCGACATCGACGGCAAGGGGAAGGCGGCGGTCACCCGCAACGGCTCGATCAACCTCTCGCCGGCGTGGTCCCCCGACGGCCGGACCATCGCGTGGACCAGCTACAAGCGCGGCAACCCCGACCTGTACGCGAAGGATCTCGGCACCGGGCGCACCCGCGTGCTCTCGAACCGCCCCGGCATCAACTCCGGCGCCGCGTACAGCAAGGACGGACGGCGCATCGCGCTCGCCCGCTCCACCGGCGGCGACACCGACGTCTACATCATCGACGCGACCACCGGCTCCGACCTGATGCAGGTCACCCGCGGCGGCGGCATCGACGTCGCGCCCGACTTCTCGCCCGATGGAAACAGGCTCGTGTTCTCGTCGGAGCGCAGCGGCGGCAGCCAGATCTTCGTCAGCGACCTGTCCAGCGGCGCGACGAACCGCCTCACCTTCGTGGGCGACTTCAACTTCGACCCCGTGTGGTCGCCCGACGGCGAGAAGATCGCGTTCGTCGGCCGCGCCGACGGGTTCAACATCTTCATCGTCGACAAGGAAGGCAAGAGCTTCCAGCGCGTCACGCAGGACCAGGGCGCCAACGAGGACCCGTCGTGGTCGCCCGACGGGCGCTACCTCGTGTTCGCGAGCGACCGCCGCGGCCGCAAGGAGATCTGGCTGTCCACGCTCGACGGGCGCCACCAGGTGCCGGTCACCGACGGGCACGGCGGGTGGACGCAGCCCTCGTGGTCGCCGGTACGGTGATGTCGCGCGCCGCCATCGACGTCGGCAGCAACAGCCTGCTGCTGACCGTGGTCGGCGACGATGGGGCGATCCTGCACGACGAGGCGCAGGTCGTCGGCCTCGGACGCGGGCTGGGCGACCGCGGGCTGTTCCGCCCCGATCGCATGAAGGCCGCCGAGGAGGTGCTGGCCTCGTTCGTGACCACCGCGCGACAGTACGGCATCGAGCCGTGGCAGATCCGCGCCGCGGGCACGTCGGGCTGCCGCCGCGCGATGAACGCCGAGACGTGGGTGGGGCGGGTGCAGCGCACGCTCGGGCTGCGCATCCGCATCATCTCCGGCGAGGAGGAGGCCCGGCTCGCGTGGCTCGGCGCTCAGCGCGACCTCGAGCTGCCCGACGGGCCCCGGTTGGTGATCGACCTCGGCGGCGGGTCCACCGAAGTGGTGGTCGGCGACAACGGCGTGGTGACGCGCAACGCCTCGCTCGAGATCGGAAGCGTCCGGCTCACCGAGGAGTACCTCGGCACTGGAATGGTCGATCCCGCCGCGCTGACCCGCCTTCGCACCTGGATCGAGGTCACCGTGGGTCGCTTCGAGTTCCAGCCCGCGCCGCGCACGGTGATCGGCGTCGCCGGAACGGTCACCTCGCTGACGACGATGGTGCTCGGGCTGCCCAGCTACGACGCAGAGCGCGTCCACGGCAGTCGGCTCACCCGCGTCGACCTGCAGCGCATCATCGACCAGCTCTTGCCGGCGAGCCCCGAGGGGCGGCGCGCGCAGGTGCCGGCCTCGCCCGAGCGCGCCGACTACCTGCTCGCGGGCGCCTGCGTGCTCGATCAGATCCTCGCGGGCGCGCGGCGGCCGGGGATGGTGGTCAGCGACCGCGGTCTGCGGTTCGGCCTGCTCGCGCTGTGACGCGAAAGGCCGCGAACGGACTGCTCGTGACTGTCCACGGTGTCTGGTCGTGTGAAGGTGCAGGGGGTGCCGGGTGTCCCCGGTGTGTCCCCTTGTCAACCGCCGGCCGTCGGAGTAGACACTTGAGCGCTGAATGCGGGTGTAGCTCAGCTGGTAGAGCACGAGCTTCCCAAGCTCGTGGTCGCGGGTTCGAATCCCGTCGCCCGCTCCATCTCCAACGGCCCGATCCCAACCGGGGTCGGGCCGTGTCGTCAGCGGACGAGGCGCCCGGGTGAGCGACGATCGCGACACCCTGCGGCTCGCACCGCACGAGCCGCAGCCCACCCCGCTGCCGGTGCCGAGGCCGAGGCCACCGAAGCGAGGGCGGCGCGCGCTGGGTCGCATCGCGCGCTGGCTCGGTTTCCTGCTGCTGCTCGTGGTGTTCTCGACGCTGGTGAGCTTCGTGTCGTGGGTGAAGTCCGACGACTTCCAGCGGCGCGCCGTGCCGCTGGTCGAGCACCTGCTCGAGCAGCAGACCGGCGAGGGCGCGACGATCGATCGCATCGACGTGCGATTCTGGCCGCCCGCCGTGGAGGCGACCGGGCTGCGCCTCTGGCACGTCCCCACGCAAGAGACCATCGTCTCGGTCGACAAGATCCGCGCGCCCCTCGTGCTCCGCGAGGGCGGGCCCAAGCTCGGCAAGCTGTCGATCCTTGCCCCGCAGATCGTGCTGCACGTCGATGAGGACGGGCTGCGCGAGTTCCGCGACTTCAAGAAGGGCACGGCGACGCTCGAGGCGCTGCCCTGGGGCGCGCTCGAGGTGAAGGACGGCAGCGTACGGATCGAGCACGCGCGCGGGTACGCGTCGATCACCGACCTGGCCTCCACCCCCACGCAGGGCTCGCTCGCCGATGTCGGCGGCACGGTCCGGGTCGAGCTCGACGCGCTCGTCGAGGAGTTCCCGTTCCTGTGGCGCGGCGCCTCGCTCGGGCCGCGCGCGATCGAGATCCCCGAGCTCTCGCTCGACGCCGAGCGCGTGCAGGTGCTCGGCCGCGCGAAGATCCCGCTGAGCGGGCCACTCGACGTCCACCTCCAGGCGAGCGCCAACCTCGAGGGGTTCAACGTGCTGCTGGCAGAGCCCCGCCGGGCGAGCGGTCAGCTCGACGTCGACGCGACGATCAGCGGCGAGGGCGAGGACTGGGCGGTCTCCACCTCCGCGCTGATCAGCCACCTGAAGCTGGTGCTGCCGGGCGTGAACGTGCCCACGCTGCACTACGACTTCGGCAGCGCGACCGTCGCCGCGCGGATCACCAAGGACGGCGCGGAGATCGATCGCGTGCACCTCGACATCGGCGACGGCTCGACCGAGGTGTGGGGCCGCATCACGCGGGACGGCCGCCTGGAGGACGCTCACGTCGTCATCGAGGGCTTGAGCATGCGCTCGATCCTGATGGCGACGGACGCTGCGCCGACGCCATGGACGGACTTCGACGGCGATCTGGAGGCGACGCTCA
The DNA here is from genome assembly GCA_964419905.1 of uncultured Enterobacteriaceae bacterium. Classification (GTDB taxonomy): domain Bacteria; phylum Myxococcota_A; class UBA796; order UBA796; genus JAFDJI01. Next base: position 8,863 of record CAYQSE010000110.1, on the reverse strand, counting down.
CGGGCACGCTGAACCCGCTGCGGCTGGAGGGGCCGTTCGAGCTGGTCGTCGCGAACTGGGACGTGGGCGATCGACCGATCGCGGATCCAGAGGTCAGCAAGGTGCTCTCGCTGCCCTACGCCGCGGCCAGGGGGCAGCTCGTGCTGTTCCAGGATCGGGTCGAGATCTTCGCGCCGAGCATCGTCACGCCGCGAAACCGGGGGCGGTGCGAGGTGGTGATCGGGTTTGGCCCGTTCGGACCGCTCGACCTGCGCTTCGACATGACCCAGGCGGACCTCGCCGACTTCCGTCCGCTGGGGGGCTCGGGGCTCGAGGGCAAGGGGTGGGTGCGCGGCCGCATGTGGGGCGACTTCAACGCGCTCCAGCTCGCGGGCCAGGGCGATCTGGAGGACTTCGAGGTCGTCGGTATCCACTTCGCCGATCGCCTCGTCGCAGACGTCGCGAGCCCGAAGATGCAGACGATCGAGCTGACGGACGCGCGCGCGACGATCGGCACGACGCAGTACGGCGGCACCTACACCATCGACTTCCAGGACCCGCTGTCGATGGAGGCCGATCTGGTGTTCGAGCACGGCCGCATCGAGGACCTCGTGCGCGTGTTCGTCGACGTGCGCGGCCTCACCGGCGACATGGAGGGCACCCTGAAGCTGCGCGGGCCGCTGTTCGACATGGACGGCGAGGCCCACATGACGCTGCGCGACGTCGCCGTGTACGGTGAGCGCTTCCCCGGCGGCGAGGGGCACGGGTTCATGGATCGCGGTGTCTTCACGCTCGACGACCTGAGACTGCTCCGCGAGGACGGCACCGCCGGGCTGATGCTGCGCGGCAGCGTGAAGAAGGACTACGACCTGAACATGGAGCTGATCGGCGATGGCTTTCGCCTCGAGACGCTCGACCACCTGGTCGACTACGACCTGCCGCTCTCGGGTCGGGCGTCTGTCGTCGCCCGCATCGACAACAAGATCTACGATCCCGCGCCGCACGGTCGCTTCACCCTCGCAGACGTTCGCTACAGCGGGATCGCGGTCGACGACTCGGCGGTGCGGTTCACCACCGAGAACGCGATCACCCGCTTCCAGGGAAAGCTCGCCGGCGGCGCGGTCGCCCTGGTCGGTACGCTCGGGCTGTGGAACGAGCAGCCGTACTCGGTGTTCGCCAGCTTCGCGGACTTCCCGCTGGACGCGCTCTATCCCCGCGGCGCCGACGGGCGCCCGGTCAGCGGCGCGCTCTCGGGGAAGGTCGACGTGGGCGGAACGCTCGGCGAGAACCCCTCCCCCCTCGCGCTCTCGGTCGACATCGACAAGCTCGCGCTGCACTGGGGTCGCCACACGCTGCGCAACCAGACCCCGTGGCGGTACGTGCAGCGCGGTGACGACATCGAGATGACCGGGTTCTCGGTGGAGGGCGGCGCCACGCGCCTCGCGCTCGACCACGCGACGCGCGACGCCAGCGGGCTCGATCTGCGCGGCGGTGGCCGCATCGACCTCGACCTGCTGCGGCTGTTCGTGCCCGACCTGATGCGCTCGGAGGGCTTCGCCGACGTGACCCTGACCGCGGCAGGCAAGGACCGGCGCGTACAGACCACGCTCGAGGCCGATCTGCACGCCGCGCTGATCCGCCACGCGAGCTTCCCCGCCGCGTTCGAGGACGTGACCGGCCAGATCCGCGCGACCGACGAGGGCTTCGATCTGGTCGACGTGACCACCGGCATCGGCGGCGGCACGCTCGTCGCCGGTGGGCGGATCGACGCGCGCGACTGGCGCCCCGTGCGGTGGAACCTCAGCGGGAGAGCCCGCGACGCGCAGCTCCAATGGATCGACGCGCTGCCGCCTGCGATCGGCGACGCCGATCTGCGCTTCGACGGCCCGGTCGACGCCCTGCTGCTGTCCGGCCAGGTGCGCATCAACGACATGGCGTTCACCGAGCGCATCGACTGGGAGGACTGGGTCGTCGCGTACCGCTCGTGGTCGGTGGTCGACGCGACGCCGACCGACGAGGCGCCGTGGTTCTCGATGGACATCGACATCACCGCGGACAGCACGATCCGGCTGCGGAACAACGTCGCGGACGGCACCGCGTCGGCCGCCCTCCGGGTGATCGGCGACACCAACCGCCCCGGGCTGCTCGGGCGGGTGAACCTGTCCGACACCGACGTCTACCTGCAGGACCGCAAGTTTCAGGTCGATCGCGCGCAGATCGCGTATCGCGATCCGTGGACCTGGGATCCGGACCTCGACATCGAGCTGGTCACCGACATCCTGCGCCGCGACATCCGCTTCCGGGTGCACTACCTGATCCGCGGCCTGCTCTCGGACTGGCGCACCGAGACGCGCTCGGAGCCGTCCTTGCCGCAGGCCGACATCAACGCGCTGCTGTGGTTCGGCGTGACCGCGGACGACCTCGAGGGCATGGGCGAGCTGCCGCAGGCCGTCGCACAGGGCGTCGCGGACATGATCCTCACCGATCTGTTCATCACGCGCGGCGGCGGCGTTCGCGAAGAGCTGGGGTTGCTGGTCGACCGCGTCGAGATCGTGACCGGCGTGGACACCCGCGGCGAGTACAGCTCCGATCCGCGCATCGTGCTCGAGAAGCGGCTGGGCGCAGCGGACGCCACCGCGCGCGTCGAGATCAACACCCTGCGCTGGGACGACTGGCAGGCCAAGACCGACTTCCGGATCTCGGACAACTGGAGTGTCGCGCTGTGGTTCGCGCGCCGCCAGCGCGAGCGCGTGCTGTCGATCGGCGGCGCCTACGGCGTCGATCTGCGCGCGCGGTGGGAGCTCGAGTGAGGGGGTTCGGGCTGGCGCTCGCGCTCGTGTGGAGCGCAACGGCGACCGCCCAGACGGCCGACGACCCGCCGTGGTACGCCGGCCTCCCCGTCGCCGACGTCCGCCTCTCCTCGCCCGACGGCGGGCTGCCCGAGGAGAGCCTCGAGCCGCTGCTGCGCGTGGTCGAGGGCGCGCCGCTCGCGCTCTCCGCGATGCGACTCGACCTGGTGACCCTGTATCGGGTCGGCGAGTTCAGCGCGGTCGAGGCGGACATCGAGCCGTGGGTGGTCACCGACGCCGAAGGCGCGCTGGTGCCGGGCGTGCTGTTGACCTACATCGTCCACCCCGCGCCGATCGCCGCTTCGGTGCGCGTGACCGGGCACGACTGGGTGCGCGCCCTCGACATCGAGCGCGCGGCGCGGATCGATCTGGGCGAGTCGTTCTACGAGGAGCTCGACGCACCCCCCGTGGAGGAGCGGATCCGCGCGCTGCTCGAGGCGCGCGGCTTCCCCGAGGGGCACGCCGTCGTCGGTGCGCAGCCGCTGCCTGGCACCCACCAGGTCGACGTGCTCATCCACGTCGAGGAAGGCCCTCCGGTGCTGGTCGACCGCCTGGAGCTGGCGGGGCGCTTCCCGGTGCCCGAGCGCCGGATCCGCCGATGGATCGGCCGCGCCGGAGTCAAGGAGGGCAAGCCGCTCGCGGCGAGCGCGGTCACCGACGCGCAGGTCGCGGTGCGCACCCGCCTCGCGAGCCTCGGCGGTGGGTTCACGCCCTCGCGCGGCTACGTCTCGGCGCGGGTGACCCCAGCCATCACCGGCGATGGTGAGGGCGGCACGCAGGTCACCTACACGATCGAGCCCGGCCCACGGCTCGAGCTCAAGGTCCGTGGCCTCTCCTGGCGGCCGAGGGCGAAGGCACGCGAGGCCATCGGAATCGACGAGCGCGCCCGGCTGACCCGCGGCTTCCTCGAGGCCGCGCCCGAGCGCATGGACACCTGGCTGATGGAGCGCGGCTTCTACACCACCCACACCGACGTGCGCCTCGACGAAGACCCGCGCGGGCGGTGGCAGGTGCTTCACGTGGACATCGAGCGGGGCCCCCGCTACCTCGTGCACCGCGTCGCGTTCGACGGGAACACGCAGACCAACGACGCCGAGCTGCGCACCGTGATGGACCAGGCATCCGACACGGTGCTGCGACTGGGCCGCGCGACCGAGCCCGCCCTGCTGAGTGGTGTGCGCTCCATCGAGGATCTGTACCGCAGCCGCGGCTACCTCGACGTGCGGGCACGCCTCGCCGAGATCCGCGTCGCCGAGGGACTGCACGACCTCGAGCCCGACGGGCGCCCGCCGCTGTGGCGCGTGCTGAGCCGTCCGCTGCGCCCCGGCACGCGCTACCTGATCCCGCGCGTGGAGGTGTCGGAGGGGCCGCTCACCCACCTCGTCGCGCTGGAGGTGAAGGGCGCCGCACCCGACGTCGATCTGGCAGCGATCGAGGTGCAGCGCGAGGCGCTCGTCGACGGGCCCTACTCGCCCCAGGCCCTCGCCGCGCTGGCCCGCGAGGTCGTGCTCGCGCACCGCCGCGCGGGCTACCTCGAGGCCGACGCACGGGTCAACCGGGCGCCCGCCGGCGAGCAGGCGCTCGCCGCCGAGATCGAGGTGGAGCCCGGAATCCTGGTGCGCATGCGGTCGCTCGTGTTCCGCGGCACCCGCCTCACCCGCCAGTCCACGATCCGACGCGAGGTGCCGCTCGTGCTCGGAGAGCCGATCACCTCGACGGCGCTCGAGGACATGCGGCGCTCGCTCTACGATCTCGACGTCTTCCGCACCGTCAGCCCCGAGCTGATCGGCGACGGCGCCGCGCGCGACCTCGTGGTGCGGCTCGACGAGCGCCCCCTGTGGGCGTTCGAGCTGGGCGGCGGCGTCGCGACCGACCAGGGCATCCGCGGCTTCGGGCGCGTCACCCGGCGCAACCTGTGGGGCCTCGCGCACCGCCTCGACCTGTACGCGCTCGCCGGCTTCGACTGGATCGGCAACTCCGTCACCGACTGGCGCCCGGACTTCCTCGCCCCGGAGTGGCGCGCCGCCGTGTCCTACACCGCGCCGCGCTTCCCGTGGAAGTCGTCGACCGCGGTGATCGACCTGCTACTCCGCGAGCGCATGCAGGAGCGCTACTGGCAGATGAGCCGCAGCGGCGCCGGTATCGCGATCGACACCGCGTTCACGCCGAAGATGAGCCTGCGTACGGGTATCCGCGTCGAGAGCCGCCGGCTGATCCGCGTGGACACCGGGGCGCTGCTGCCCGGCGAGGTGTGGACCGAGCTCGTCGACCCCAAGTATCCCGAGCTCCCGAGCCCAGACCGCTGGCAGGGCAGCGTCTACGCGCTGTGGCTCGTCGACCTCCGCGACAGCCCGATGGCGCCCACCCGCGGCGTGTTCCTCTCGGTGCTGGGTGAGTGGGCGCCGACGTTCAAGACCCTCCAGAACACCGTGACGGCGTCGTGGCTGAAGAGCGACGTGCGCGTGAGCGGCTACATCCCCATCGGCGGTCCGATCCTCAACCTGTCGGCGGAGGCGACCTACGGAGCGTCGCTCGATGGCGGGATCCTCCCCCTCGAGGACCGCTATCGCCTGGGCGGCACCGGCTCGCTGCGCGGCTTCCGCCGCGACTCGGTGGGGCCGACGAACCAGGTCGCGCAGTACACGATGGACTGGCCCGAGGCCCTGGGTCCGGCGATCGGCTACGCGACCCGCGAGAACGACACGCGCTGGGTCGCCACCGGCGGCGACACCCGCGTGCTCGCCGTCGCCGAGCTGTTGCTGCCGCTGCCGGTGCTCGGGCTGCGCGCGTGGGACGGGTACGCGCTCGCGCTGTTCGGGGACGTCGGCAACGTGTGGCTGCTCAACACGAGCGCGCGCGGCGTCGCGACGAGCGATCAGGAGCCGTATCGCACGCTGCACCACCCCGCGGTGCGCTACGGGCTGGGCGTCGGGTTGCGGGTGGGCACCCCGGTCGGCCCGCTGCAGATCGACCTGGCCGCCAACCCGGCGGCGCTCGCGGCGCGCGGCGAGGTCAAGCAGCTGCTGCGAGAACAGTGGGCCGAGCCCACCGTCCGCTTCCACCTCTCACTCGGCAGCCTTTGAGGGCGCGACCAGCTCGGGCAGCGCGCCCGGTGCGCCGCCTGGAGGGCTCGGGCTCCGCGCCGCGAGCGGCAGCAGCACCGCCGAGCAGAGCAGCAACACCATGCCGGCGAGCCCCGCGGCGTCCGTTCGGTCACCGAGCAGCACCCAGCCCGCGACCGACGCGAACAGCGGCCCCGCGGCACCGGTCGCCGCGACGAGCGCCGCCGGCGCACGCCGGTAGGCGCCGGTCATCAGCAGCTGGCCGAACGTCGCCGACACCCCCGCACCGACGAGCGCGAGCCACACCAGCGGATCGCGCGGCCACGGCGCGCGCAGCACCAGGGCGATCCCGGTCGCGACCACCGTGGCGATGATCGTGAACCAGAACACGATCGTGATCGAGCTGTTCGAGCCGCCCGCCTTGCGCACCGCGACGTACGCGGACGCCGCGAACACCCCGCTGGCGAGCCCGAACAGGCGGCCCACGGTGTCGGGTGCGACCGCCCGCGGCGCGCCGAGCAGCGCCATCCCGATCAGCGAGCCACCGATCGCCACCCACGCGAGGCGGGTCGTTCGCTCGCCGAGCAGCAGTGGCGCGGCGAGCGCGACCCACAGCGCGTTGGTCTGGTTCAGGAACGCAGCCTCGCCGACGCCTGTGCGGGCGAGCGCCTCGAAGTAGCACAGCAGCGCGAACGCCCCGCCGAACCCGCGCGCCCACAGCGCCGGGCGCGCATCGCCGACGAGCGCCCGCAGGTCGCCGCGCACGAGCACGAGCAGCACGAGCAGGTTCACCCACGCCCGGGTCGAGGAGGTCACCCAGGTGGAGAGCGACGGATCCATGCGGTTCGCCGCCGCGACGCACACCGCCATCCCGGCGAAGAACGCACACGCCGCGAGCATCATCAGCGTCCCGCCCCGCGGGTCGGTCGCGGGCTCCACCGGGTGGGTACCACTCACCGTGACGCCCTATCCCCCAAGGGGCCAGATGGGCTAGAGCTAGCGGCATGCCACAGTCACGAGAGCTCGAGGCGCGACGGCTCGTCGCGGTGTTCGCCGGTCGACCGGATGCGCTGGTCGCGTTCCTGAGCGGTCAGCTCGGCGTGCTCAAGGGCCAGGCGCAGGTGCTGATGGGGCTCTCGGGCCTCGTCGTCACCGTCACCGGGTTCTCGGGGCACAACATGGTGCGCGGTGGGCTCCCTTCCACCATCGCGATGATCGTCGGCATCGTGTTCGTGGTGCTCGCGATCACCGTCACCCTGCGCGTGGTCGCGCGGCTGCGCTTCGTCAGCCAGGACCTCGAGGACGATCTCGAGCAGACCACGCTCGCGGTGCTCCACCGCCGCGACACGCAGTCGCGTGCGCTGTCGTACGCCGGCGTGTGCGTCACGATCGGCCTCGGCAGCTACCTGATGGCCGTCGTGCTGGCCGCGCTCGCGGTGGGCGGCGGCATGAGTCCGCCGCCCTCGTGAGGGCTCAGGGCTTGCCCTCGGCGAGCCAGTTGTCGATGTACCGGGTGTGGATCCGCATCTCGCGGAACGCGTCGCTCGCGATCAGCTCGCGCTGCAGCGGGATCAGCGTCTTGATGCCCTCGACCACGTACTCGTCGAGCGCCCACAGCATCCGCGCGATCGCGTGCTCGCGATCCCTGCCGTGCACGATCAGCTTCGCGCACAGCGAGTCGTAGTAGGGCTGCACCATCGCCTGCTCGTGCACCGCGCTGTCGACCCGGATGCCGGGCCCGCCCGGCTCGTGGTAGCCGGTGATGCGACCGGGCGATGGCAGGAAACGCTCGGGATCCTCGGCGTTGACGCGGATCTCGATCGCGTGACCGCGGATCTGCACGTCCTCCTGACGCACCGAGAGCCCGAGGCCCGCCGCGAGCCGGATCTGCTCCTGGATGAGATCGATGCCGGTGATCTGCTCGGTGACCGGGTGCTCGACCTGGATGCGCGGGTTGACCTCGAGGAAGAAGAACTCCTCGCCCTCGACCAGGAACTCGACCGTGCCGACCGTCTGGTAGCCGACCGTGCGCACGAGCTGGGCCGCGGACTCGGCGATGCGGTGGTGCAACGACTCGGAGAGGAACGGCGCGGGCGCCTCCTCGATCACCTTCTGGTGGCGCCGCTGAAGCGAACAGTCGCGCGTCCACAGGTGGATCGCCCCCCCCTGCCCGTCGCCGGCGACCTGGACCTCGACGTGGCGCGGCCGACGCAGGAAGCGCTCGATGAACACGTCACCGCTGCCGAACGCGGCCTGCGCCTCGGCCTTGGCCACGCCGTAGACCTTGCGGAGCTGCTCCACGTCTTCGACGACGCGCATGCCCTTGCCGCCGCCACCCGCAGCGGCCTTGAGGATCACCGGGTAGCCGGTGTGCTGCGCCGTCTCGACCGCCTCCTCGAGCGACGTGATGGCGCCCACGCTGCCCGGGACCAGCGGCAGCCCGGCACGTTCGGCGGCCGCCTTGGCCTCGAGCTTGTCGCCGAACATGCGCAGGTGCTCGACGGACGGGCCGATGAACGTCTTGCCCATCGCGCGCACCGCCGAGGCGAACTGGCTGTTCTCGGCGAGAAAGCCGTAGCCGGGGTGCACCGCGTCGGCGTCACAGATCTCGGCGGCGGTGAGCACGGCGTGCTGGTTGAGGTAGGACGCCGTGGCAGGCGGCGGGCCGATGCACACCGCCTGGTCCGCGAAGCGGACGTGCAGTGCGTTCTTGTCGGCCTGGGAGTAGACGGCGACCGTCTCGATTCCCATCTCGCGGCACGCGCGGATCACGCGCAGCGCGATCTCGCCGCGGTTGGCGATGAGGATGCGCTCGAACAAGCGGGCTCCAGAGCTATCCGCGGCGGATGGTGAACAGGGTCTGACCGAACTGGACCGGCTCGCCGTTCTTCATCAAGATCTCGGCGACGGTGCCGGCGACGTCGGACTCGATCTCGTTCATCAGCTTCATCGCCTCGACGATGCACAGCGTCT
>CAYQSE010000109.1:0-17461 GCA_964419905.1 uncultured Enterobacteriaceae bacterium | reverse complement strand
AGGGTGGCGCGTGGAGCCTGTCCGGCATCAGCTACAACGGCGGCGCGGGCGGCGCCGGCGGCGCCGGCGGCGACCGGGGCCCTGGCTCCCAGTCCCGCTCGGCGGGCGCCACCGGCCAGTCGGGCCTCGTCGGCGCCACCCTCGTCTGCGCCAGCGCCACGGACTGTTGAGGCGGGCGCTGGGCTTGGCCGTCGCGTGTGCTCGCGGCGGGCTCGCTGTCCCGCGGTGTCTCGCGGGACGATCGGTCGCTGCCGACTACAGCAGGACGCTGAACCGGAGGTCGGCGAGCACGAGGGCGCGCTCGCGGCCGAGCAGCGGCGCGGCGAGTCCGAGCTCGAAGCCGAACCGCTTGCCGTCGCTGAACCGGAACGCGGGCAGCACCGCGAGGTGGTCGACGGGCGCGGTGAGCCCGAAGCTGCCGGCGACGTCGAGCGCGAACGCGAACGCGCGCCCGGGGCGCAGCGCGACGCCGACGGTGGGCGCGACGCCGAACGCGGGGTCGGCGGGCCCCTTGCCGGCGTTGGCCTCGAACGCGGCGGAGAGCTGGCCGTGCACCCGCAGCCAGGTGTTCGGCGCGTACTGCGCGGCGAGCCCGAGGTCGACGCCGATCGGGTAGGCGTTGCGGTAGTGGCTCGGGAGCAGGATCTTCGCGTTGATGCCGAGCGCGCCCTTCTCGGAGGTGGCGATGCGCTGGGCGACGCCCGCCGAGAACCACCCCGGCCCGAACCACGCGTCGGGGAGCGGCCCGATCACGCTGTCGTAGCGGACGATCTCGGCGCGCGCGAACACCTCGGTGCGGCTGCTCTCGAGGTGGTAGCTGCCGTCGAGGTCGACCGTGCCGACGATGTGCCCGTAGAAGTTCGGGGCGTCGGCGAGCAGGTAGGCGCTGCCACCGAGGGCCAGCTCCGAGCGCCCGCACACGCGGTGCGCGCGCCCGAGCTCGCCGGGGCGGATGCCCACGGCGACGGGCCCTTCGGCCATCCCGTCCAGCTCGGCGCAGGGATCGGCGAGCGCTGCGCCGGACCACGCCAGCGCGAGGGCGGCGAGCGAGAGTCGGATCATCGGAGCACCGGGGTGAAGCCGCCGCCGTCGAGGTCGAGGATCAGCGGGTTGGTGATGGCGAGCGGGTAGCCGCCAGGGAAGACCTGGGCGAACCAGTACAGCGGGTCGTCGCGATCGTCGGGCGGGGCCTTGTCGCGCAGCGGGCCGGTCTCGGGCAGGCAGTCGACGCCCGGGTCTTCGGTGAGCGCCTCGACGTCGCGCCAGTCGATCGCGCCGTCGCCGTTGTTGTCGGTCGTGTCGGGGAAGCCGTTGCAGTCGAGATCGGCGACCTCGAGGTGCGCAGGGCCCGCCTCGACGACCACCCACGCGTCGCCGCTGCTCGGGAGCAGCCCGGCGAGCGACACGGTGGTGTCGAGCCGCACGAAGTCCTCGGGGTCCGTGCTGGTGGGATCGTCGGGATCCTCTACCGAGATCACCTCGATGAGCTCCTGGTTCGCGTAGATCCGCACCTCCTCGACGCGCACCCACGGCGCGGCGCTGACCTTCACGTTCAAGCCGCGCCCTGCGCTCGGCGCGAACACGTCGAGGGAGGGCGTACGCGTGGCGCCCGCGATGTCCACCATCGAGATCTCGACGACCGGCCCGTTCGTCGCGAACGCGCGCCCGGCGCGAACGTCGGCGTTGAACGTCGTCGGGTGGAAGTCGTCGAGCGTGGTCGTGGTGTACACGATGGTGCGCGGGGTGCCGAGCACGTTCTCGGTGAGCGAGTGGCTGTCGCTGTTGCCGGTGCCGCCGCGGAAGATGCCCTGATCGAGCAGGTAGAACCAGAACGCCCGATACTTCAGGAAGTCGTGGTTGTTCGTGCCGTTCATGATCTCCTGCACGTGGTAGTCGGCGTTCGAGAACGCCGCGCGCCCGCCGTCGTCATCGGGCGGCGTGTGCAGGAAGATCGCCTGGCCAGTGCCGTCGTCCTCTTCGCTCAGCGGCAGGTTGCCGTCGAGGTTGAGCGAGTCGGCCCAGCCGAACGCGCGCCCGAGCTGCAGCCCGCTGATCGGGTGGTTGAGCTGCGCCACGCCCGTCGCCGGATCCCAGCCGGCCTGATCGCGCATCCGCTGCATCAGCAGGCCCGGCTCGGCCTTCTCGTCCCAGGCAGCCCCGCGGTAGGGGCCGCGCGGGTCGAAGTCGAGCGGCCAGAAGTTCCAGTGGCCGACGACCGCCGGGTTCGTGTCGGTGGGGATGTAGTTGAACAGGATGTGCCCGGTGGACTCGGTGCCGACGAGGAGCTCGAGCCGACCCGCCGCGTCGAGCTCCGCGAGGGCCTCGGCGTAGTCCCACACCACGTCGTGCTCGGTGGACGCGATGACCTGCAGGTCGGACGCCAGGAACGCGCGCACGCGGTCGTAGTCGTTGATCGCGGCGTCGAACGACGGGCCGCCGTGCACGTGGAAGTCGCCGGAGAGCGTGCCCTCGGGCTGGAGCGGCAGGCGCTCGATGTCGAGCGACACGGACTGGCCCTCGCCCGCCGCCACGACGAGGTCGGCGACGCGCGCGAGCGACGAGAACGGGCCCGTGGCCGCGAACAGATCGTAGGTGCCGGGCGGGACGGTGACGGTGGTGAGGCCCGAGACGAGCACCCGGTTGCAAGCGGGCGAGTCGGAGTGCGGGTGACCGAGCAGCGGCGCGCACACCTCGAAGCGCCCGAACATGCGGCCGGTGGTGTCCTCGCGCGTCTGCGCATCGGCGGGCACGAAGAACACGAGCACGTGGTCCTCCACCCCGTCGATCGTCGCGTTCAGCGTGACCTCGCCCACGCCCGGCAGCGACAGCGTGCCGACGTCGACCGCGCCGTCGGACACGTCGACATCGACCTCGAGCACGGTCTGCCCATACGCCTCGACCTCGATCACGTAGTCGCGCCCGGCGGGCACGCGCACCGCGAACGAGCCATCCGCCTCGGGCAGCACGTGCGTGACCGGGACGCGCGCGTCGAGCGACGTCGCCGTGGTGCCCTCGCTGATCTGCACCGCGGCGCGCAGCCCGGTGGTGACCATGCTCGGCCCGACGGGCGCGTCGACGACGCCCTCGATCGTCACCCAGTCCTCGCCGAAGAGCTGACGGCGCACCTCGAGCGCGAGGTCGGCGCCGCCGGACACCGACGAGGTCGCGGACGCGGCGATGAACCGCTCGAACACCCGCCAGTCGCGGTGCTGCACGACCTCGGGCCCGATGCCCATCGCGCTGACCTCTTCGCTGATGAAGCCGGTGAGGTGGGGCGCGTTGCACGCGACGGCGGTGTAGGTGGGCGCCGGGCCGGGGTGGACGCCGTGCACGAGGTAGGGGACGTCGCGCAGCGCGGCGGGGACGGTCGACAGCCCGAACGACGGGTACTTGAACCCCATGCCGGGCGCTGGCACGAACGGCAGCGCCTCGCGGCCGCCCGAGTACCACCCGTCGGACACCAGCCACGACGCGGCGTCGGGCTCGCCGTTGAGGATCTCGGTGCGCACGCGGACGCCGGGCTCGCACGGGCGGATCTCGTAGCGGGTCGCGACGATCTGGTCGGGGCGACCGTCCAGCGTGCCCATGAACTGGACCGCCTTCACGTCGCCGTCCTCGAAGGTGCGCACCGAGGTGTACGCGAACCCCTCGCCGGGGAGCAGCCCCGCCGCCTGGAACACGTGGCGCAGGCCGTCCACCTCGGCGTCGCGCGGCACCATGTCGATGATGCCGCCGCCGGTGGGCGCGATGTAGTGGGGGTGGTCGAGCGCGTCGAGCACGACCATGACCTGGTCGTTCGCGAGCACGAAGTCGCCGGTGGCGCCGAGCGCGGCGAACCCTTGGGGCAACGGCGAGGTGGCGTCGACCCGGTAGGACTCGGTGAACCCGCCCTCGCAGGTGAACGCGAGGTCCTCGCACGGCGAGGGCATGACACACTCGGGGTCGCCGCTCAGGCAACCCTCCGAGCGGCAGGCGGAGAGGGAAGCGAGGGCGCCGAGCGCGAGGACGGTGAGGTGGGGGCGGTGCAGCATGGGCCGCATCCTAGCACCGTCCGACCACCCGTGGCGCGATGCCTCCTGCCGAACCTGCTTCTGTCGCCTCGGCGGTCCGGTGTGCCGGTCCGCACGGCCCCTTCGGCTCGCTCGGGTCGTCGGGCTCTCTGCTCGTCTCACCCCACTCCGGTCGGACTGCGTCCTCCCTCGACGGGGTTCGCTCACAAAGACCCTCCTCGCGCTCGCCTGCGGGGCCTGATCTGGCGAAGTGCCGTCCTGACCGAGCCCGTGTGCCAGGTGCCGGGCCGTCAGAACTGCAGGCCGGCGTGGAACCCGGGCCAGAAGAGCAGTCGGTTCTCGCCGTCGATCCATAGCGGCGCGACCGCGACAGGCTCGGCGTTGGCCCACCACCTCAGCTTCACGTTCAGCCCGGCGACGATCGCGAAGTGCTCGCCCAGCGGCACCCCGAGGGTGAGGCGCGCGCGGCCGACGAACGTGTCGGGGCTCTCGCCGACCGTGGCCGGCCACGGGAGGATGACCTGCGCGCCCAGATCGAAGTCGAGGAGCAGCGGGCGGTGCACGAGCTGGGTGCCGACGCCGCCGCCCCCCCAGCCATGTCGGCCCGGGCTGCCTCCGCCGCCGAACCAGGTGTAGAACCACCGATTTCCGAGCTTCAGGTCGAGGTTCACCGGCGTCGACTCGTCGCCGTACACCATCGGATCGACCCGACCCTCCTTGGATACGGACACCAGCCCGATCGGCAGGCCCTTCACCTCGTCGGCGATGTTCACCAGCCCGATCTGCATCCCGCGCACGGTGCCGCCGATGTTCACCAGCCCGAACTGCGCGCCGCGGACGTCGCCGCCGATGTTCACCAGGCCGATCTGCACGCCACGGACGCCGTCACCGGCGTTGAAGCCCGCGGCGATCTGCACCCCGTACAGGCTCCGCCGCGCGATGTTCCCGCCCGCCGCGAGCTGCAGGCCGACGAGGCGCTGCGTCGAGATGTTGAGCCCCACCGCACCCTGCACGCCGTTGACGGCGCCCCCGCCGAGGTTCATCCCCACCGCGAGCTGTGCCCCGCGGATCGTGCCCTCGGCTACGTTCGCGCCGGTGGCGAACTGATAGCCGCCGTCGCCGCCGAGGTGGTTGAACAGCAGCGCGCCTTGGACGCCGCGCAGGTCGCCGCCGGTGGTGTTGAACCCGAGCGCGACCATCGCGCCGGTCGCGTCCTGGTCCACGAAGTTCGCGCCGAGCGCGATCGCTGCGCCGTGCAGCCGCCCGGACCGATTCGCGACCAGCCCGAGGGTGAACTGGTCGGCGACGTCACGGTCGTCGGCGGTCGGGAGCACCTGCACGCGGACGCGCACGTCGTTCCACACGAAGATCTCGCCGCCGCCGCGCGCGACCGCGACCTCGCCGTCGGACCACCCGAGGTCGGACGCGGCGACGCGCGCGGTGGCGTGCGCCTCGAGGGCGACGGGCACCTCGGCGTACTGGCCGTCGCGCGAGAACGTCAGCGTGTAGCGGCCCGGCGCGAGCCCGAGCCGAAGCGGCGTGTTCGCGCGCTTGTTCACCTCGACGACGATCCGACCGCTCGCGGCGCGCACCAGCAGGTTGCCCTCCACGTCGTCGTCGAGGACCAGCTCCGCGGTGGTGCGGTTCAGGTCCGTGAGCACGAGATCGCCGGTCCCCGCGAGCTGGAAGTCGTAGTTGGCGTGCTGTGGACCGTGCTGGCTCTGGCTGGTTCGGGTCAGCGTCTCGGTGAACGCGTGGTTGTAGGCCTCGTGCAGCGTGACCTGGCCGTCCTGCGTGGTGTCCGCGGCGCCCCGCAGCCCGGAGACCAGGTAGTGCGTGAAGTACGAGCCCCCGATGCGATCGGCCTCCTGGCTCACCTCGTCGGCGGACGACGAGGTGATGAACGCGGTGCCCTCGACCCGCCGCGCGGTGTCGACGAGGAACGGCGACACCGGGCGGCCCCCCTTGCCGCGCACCATCGAGCCCGACGCGCACGCGTCGAGGATGCCGATGCGCACCGTGGCCGGGAGCGCCTCGAGCCGCTCGCGGAGCGTCTCGTAGGCGAACCGCTCCGCGCCGAGCAGCAGCCCGCGCTCGTCGGCGTGGCCCGAGTAGTAGAACACGACCTCGGTGGGACCGCTCTCGACGGTGGCGAGCTGCGCGGCGAGGTCGTCGAGGGCGACGCTGAGCCGGGCTACGGACGGATCGAGCAGCAACCGACGGTCCGTCGGCGCGATGCCGCCGAGGTCGGCGAGGACACCGGCGATCTGCCGGGCGTCGTCGTGCGCGTAGCGGAGGGTGACGCGGTACTGGCCGCCGTCGTTCGCGCCGACGAACAGTCCGAAGCGTCGCGGGCCCTCCAGCGCGTGCGCTGGGGTCGCCGCCCCCACGAGCAGGGCGCACGCCGCGAGCAGGCGCGTCCATGCGGGTGCGGTTCGGCAGGTGCGGCCCAAGAGCAGGCGGTCTCCGGAGGGGTTGCGCTCGGTTGGACACCGGCAGCGCCGAAGAGCGTTACCGGACGCGTCTCGATCGCATCCTATTCGGGGTCGGTCGCAGCCGGACAGCGGGGAGGCGACATGGGGCGGTGGGATCTGTTCGTGATCGGCGGCGGATCGGGCGGCGTGCGCGTCGCGCGCACCGCGGCGGCGATGGGCGCCAGGGTCGCGCTGGCCGAGGTGCTGCACCTCGGCGGTACCTGCGTGAACGTCGGCTGTGTGCCGAAGAAGTTGCTGGTCTACGCGGCGCACTACGGCGAGGGGCTCCGCGAGGCGGCGGGCTTCGGGTGGACCCTCGCGGGGAGCCTCGACTGGCGCACGCTCATCGCGCGGAAGAACACCGAGATCGAGCGCCTGAACGGCGTGTATGCACGGCTGCTCGACAGCACCGGGGTGCACCGGATCGCCGGCCGCGCGACCGTGCTCGGGCCCCACACCGTCGAGGTGGCCGGCGAGCGCCACGAGGCAGACCACATCGTGGTCGCCACCGGGGGGCGCCCGCGCGTGCCGGCGATCCCGGGCCGGGAGCTCGGGTGTACCTCGAACGAGGTGTTCTTCCTCGATCGCCTGCCGCAGCGCGTGCTCGTGGTCGGTGGCGGGTACATCGGGGTGGAGTTCGCGGGCATCTTTCACGGGCTCGGCGCCGAGGTGGCGCTGCTGCACAACCACGATCGCCTGCTGAACCACTTCGATCGGGATCTCGGTGAGCATCTGGGCCAGGAGCTGATCCGCAAGGGGATCGACGTGCGCCTCGGCGTCACCGTGGAGGCGCTGCGGGAAGGCACGCGCGGCGCCGTCACCGCCGAGCTGTCGGGCGGCGAGCGGATCACGGCGGACCTCGTGCTGTTCGCGACGGGGCGGGTGCCCAACAGTCACGGCATCGGGCTCGGCGCGGTCGGGGTCGCGCGGGACCCTCACGGGGCGGTGCTCGTGGACGCGGGCTATCGCACGAGCGTGCCGTCCATCTACGCGCTCGGGGACGTGACCGGCGGCGCCCAGCTCACCCCGGTCGCGCTCGCGGAGGGCACGGTCCTCGCGAAGCGGCTGTTCGGCGGCGAGCCCGACGCCTACCTCGACTACGGTTCCATCCCCACCGCGGTGTTCAGCAGCCCCGAGGTCGGCACGGTCGGGCTCTCCGAGGAGGTGGCACGGCAGACGTGCGGGGACGTCGACATCTACCGCTCGGTGTTCACCCCGCTCCGGCACACGCTGACCGGCACCGGCGAGAAGGCGATGATGAAGCTCGTCGTCGCGCGTGCGACCCAGCAGGTCGTCGGCGTGCACCTCGTGTGCGCGGACGCCGGCGAGATGCTCCAGGGCTTCGCGGTCGCGGTCAAGCTGGGCGCTCGCAAGTCTGACCTCGACGCGACGATCGGCATCCACCCGACGGCAGCGGAAGAGCTGGTCACGATGCGCACACCCGTGGCGTGAGCTTCAGGCCCGACGACGCCACAGCTGCGACCACGCCTCGAACAGCCGCCATCGCGCCTGACTGCGCACCCATGCGACCTCTGCGGACCAGTCGCGCGCGGGGTCGGGGATCTCGGACTCGGCGGGTGGGGCGTTCGGGGGCGCGTGAAGGCCGAGCGCCTCGAGCGTCGGGCGGGTGTCCGCGCCGCGCGGCGAGGCGGCGCCGAGGTGGACCGTCGGAGTGCGCGACAGCGTGAGCGGGGGACCGGTCTCGGTGACCCGGCCGATACCCGGGTGGGTGCGGAAGCGCACGAGGTCTCGCCGGAGCGCGCGGGGATCGCCCATCGCGCGCCGCGGCCGCGTGCGCGGCACGATGGCCACGGCGTCGTCGAGCCCCGCATGTGCGATGCGCGCCTGCCACACGGTGACGGCCGCACCCGACAGCGCGTGCGCCAGCACATCGCCCCACGCCTCCGGGGGGGCGCCCGCGAGCGCCTCGAGGCCGGGCACCTCGGCGAGCCGCGGCGTGGCGTCGCTCGGCGCCGCGAGGAACAGCCAGCCGTCGCGCGCCTCGTAGTACCGGTGCAGCGGGCCCGAGCCGAGCGCGCGGGCGTCGGGGCGCGGCGGGAGGGCTCGCCCGGGATGGGCGTAGAGCCACTCGGACTGCAGCAGCGTGGCGGCTGCGGCCAGGCTGGTGGACGTCGTCGGCGCGCGGCCGGTGCGGCGTCGCGCGCGGAGCGCGAGGAGCGCGCCGTAGCTCGCGAGCAACCCGGCGCCGAGCGTGAGGACGGGCAGCGGGAGCGTCTCGGGCGGACCCGCGCCGCCGAGGTCGGCGGCGATGCCGGTCGCGGCCTGTACGATCGCCTCGCCGCCCGGTCGATCCGACAGCGGCCCGCCCTCGCCCCACGCGCTGACCCGTACCCAGGTCACGGCGGGCAGGCGGGCGCGCAGCGCGGCTTCACCCAGGCCGATCGCCTCGAGCCCGCCCGCGCCCGCGCCGTCGATCACGACGTCGGGCGAGAGCTGATCGATCACCTCGAGGATCGCGGCCCGGCCTTCCTCGGTGCGCGGATCGAGCGTGACGCTGCGCTTTCCCGCGTTCAGTGCGACGTGCAGCGGCGCCTCGGCCGCAGGCGGCGCGTCGGGCGACTCGAGACGGAGGACCTCGGCGCCGAGCTCCGCGAGCGTTCGACCCGTGGCGGCGGCGCGATCGAGCGGGCCGAGCTCCAGCACGCGCAGACCGTGCAGCGGTGCGCTCGGCGCGCCGCGGGTGAGGGGGAGTCGGGCCGTGATCGCAGCCCAGCGCCCGCGGGCCTCCTGCGCCGTCAGTGGGTCGTGCGGGCGTGGCGCGACGAGCGGGCACACGTGGTGGGACGGCACGGGGTGGGGTGGGGCGGGGGGGGCGCGACGCGGGGTGTCGCGCCCCGCAGGTGCACCGCCGGGCTGGGCTCGGTGAGCGCACCGAGCGCCGCGTCGGCGACGCGCACCACGAGGCCGGCGGCGCGCGCGTGCTCGCCGGACAGCCACGCCTCCGGGGAGGACACCTCGGCTGCGGCCACGCCCGCCTCGCCGAGGCGCTCGGCCCAGGCCGCGGCGGGTGCGGCGCGGAACGCGCGCGCGAGGATCCGTCGGACCCGCTCGGCCTCGCGGACCCTGGAGGGGCTCGATGGATCGGCGCGCGTCGCGGCGCTGGTCGCCGCGTCGATCGCGTCGGCCACGGAACCGCGATCCCAGGCGCGGAGTCCCGCACAGAGCGCGGCGAGGGCGGACGCGTCGCGTGCGTCGACGAACAGCCACGCTCCGTCCGCGCAGCGCCACGCGCCGCTGAATGGCGTGGCGTCCCAGCGCGCGACGGTCCACGCGCGGGGGGGGCGCACGCCGCGCGCCGCGGTCAGCGCGTGCAGCGAGAACGTCGCGTCGTAGATCGGGACCTCGACGTGCTGCCCCTGATCGTCCCGCTCTCGGGTGAGCAGCGCCGCGGCCACCCCGACCGCCGCATAGAGCGCAGCGACGAAGGAGGCGAGGGGCAGCGCGGTGAAGCCGGGGCGGCCGCGCCACGGGCGCTCGTAGAGCCCGGACAGCGCGCTGACCGCGCCCTCCCACGCCGGCAGGTTCGCGCGGGGATCGTCGGCCGCGAAGCCCGGCAGGCTGACGGTGATCAGGCCTGGGTTGAGCGCGCGGAGGGTCGCGGCGTCGAGCCCGCGGCGCGCCATCGCGCGGGGGCGGTTGCCGTCGATCCACACGTCGGCGCGCTCGGCCAGCGCGCGCGCGATGGCGTGATCGTCCGGCGCGTCCAGATCGAGCGGTAGGAGGGCCTTGCCCCGTCGCCAGACCGGGTGGTCGGGCGTGCCCGGGCGCGCGATCCGAACGACGTCGGCGCCCTGGTCGGCCAGCAGCAGCCCGAGTAGCGGGCCGGCCGGGTGGGTGCCGGTCTCGATCACGCGAAGTCCCGCCAGCGATCCCTTGCTTCGCTCCGTCACCGATCTTCTCCTCGCCGGGAGGGTAGCGCGCCATCGCGGCTCGTGGGTTGGACAGCCCCGAGTCAGATCGCGCGACGGCTCTGTTCGGTACAGTGCGGTGGGCACCTATCCACGCGAGACCATGATCCAGCTCGGACCCTTCCACCTCCGTGAGCGCATCGGCCAGGGTGGCATGGGCGAGGTCTGGGCTGCGACGCACGCGCGCGGCGGGGAGCCGGTCGCGGTGAAGATCCTGTCGGCGGAGGGCCTTCGGGACGTGGTCTACCGTTCGGCGTTCCGCAACGAGGTGCGCGCCGTCTCCGCGCTGCGCCATCCGCACATCGTGAAGGTGTTCGAGCACGGCGAGGTCGACGCAGCAGAGGCGCGGCAGGCGCCGGGGCTCGTCGCGGGCATGTCCTACCTGGTGATGGAGATGGCCTCGGGCGGGTCCCTCGCACCGCGTCGAGGGCGCCTGTCGTGGGCCGAGCTTCGCGCGGTGTTGCTCGCGATGCTCGACGCGCTGGCGCACGCGCACGCGCGGGGCGTGATCCACCGCGACCTGAAGCCGGGCAACATCCTCCTCGGGCGCACCCGCCCGGCGATCAAGCTGACGGACTTCGGGCTGGCGCACGCCGTCGATCGGACGTTCCCGTGGCAGGCGTCGAGCACCGCGGGCACCCCCGCGTACATGGCGCCGGAGCAGTTCGTCGGCGAGTGGCGAGACTTCGGCCCGTGGACGGATCTCTACGCGCTCGGCTGTGTCGCATGGTCGCTCGCGTGCGGGCACCCGCCGTTTCAGTCGAGCGGGCGCGACGACGCGATGGACGCCCACCTCGGCGACGCGCCGCGGGCGCTCGATCCGAAGATGACCGTGCCGGAGGGCTTCGAGGGCTGGCTGCGCGCGCTCCTGGAGAAGGATCTGAAGTACAGGCCCCAGTCGGCGGCCGAGGCGGCGTGGTCGCTGCGCGGCCTGCCCGCGGTCGAGAGCGAGCCGGCGAAGCTGCGCCGTGACCGTCCGGCGCGATGGCTCCCGGTCGCCGCGCGGATCGTCACCTTGGGGTGGGAGACGCCGATGGTGTCACCCGTGCGAGGCGGCGGCCTTCCCCTTCCGCTCGACTGGCGGGAGGCGGCGGTCGACGAGCCGCCCGGGCTGGTGCTCTCGGGGACGGGCCTCGGGCTGTTCGGCATGCGTGCCGTGCCGTTCGTCGGGCGCGAGGCCGAGCGGGACGCGCTGTGGCGCGCGCTGCGGCGCGTGTGGGAGGACGGACGACCCGGCGTCGTGCTGCTGCGCGGTCAGCCGGGCTGCGGCAAGTCACGGCTGGCACGCTGGGTCGAGCAGCGCGTGGCCGAGCTCGGGGTGGCGACGCCGCTGCGCGCGACGCACGGTCCGAGCACGCCCGGCTGGGCGGGCATCGAGCGCATGATGGCGCGCTGGTTCAAGTCGGTGGGGCTCCCCGAGGAGGAGGCGCGCTACCGCGTTCGGGTCGCGCTCTCGGCGTGGGGCGAGCCGATCCAGAGCGAGGTCGAGGCGTACACCGCGGCGATGGTCGGCGATGCCGCCGAGGGGGGGACACCGCGCGAGCCGGGCAGCGCGCGACGGCGTGCCGTGCTGCGACGGTTCCTGGAGCGCCTCGCGCGGGAGCGCCCGGCGGTGGTGGTGCTCGAGGATGTGCAGTGGGGGGTGGAGCCGCTGGAGTTCGTCCGCGAGCTGCTGGCGGACGGCGTGCGCGCGCCGCCGGTGCTGTTCGTGCTGACCTGGCGCGACGACTTCGTCGGGCTCGAGGAGAGCGCGGCGCTCATCGAGACGATCCGGCGGGATCCGCGCGCAGTGGACCTCCCGGTGGGGCCGCTCTCCGAGACCGAGACGCTGCGACTCGTGGACGGACTGGCGGGCCTCGAGCCGTCGCTCGCCGCGGAAGTCGTCCAGCGCTGCGAGGGGATGCCGCTGTTCGCGGTTCAGCTCGTCACGGACTGGGTCGATCGCGGCGCGCTCGTGGCCGGAGCAAGCGGGTATCGCCTCGCCGACGGCTTCGAGCGCAGGCTGCCCGACGATCTGCACCAGATGTGGGTCGAGCGCCTCGATCGGCTGCTGGAGGGGCGCGATCCGAAGGAGCGAACCGCGCTCGAGGTCGCCGCGGCCCTCGGGGTCGAGGTGGACCTCGCCGAGTGGCGTGAGGTGTGCAGCGTGCTGCGGATCCCGGCGCCCGACGACCTGGTGGAGCTGCTGATCGACCACCACCTCGGGCAGCGCGCGACCGCTGGCGACCGCTGGGCGTTTGCGCACGGGATGCTGCGGGAGACGCTGGAGCGGGGCGCGCGGGACGGGCGCCGCGCGCGCGGGCAGCATCGCGCGTGCGTGAAGGTGCTCGAGCGTCGGGGGGGACGCGTGATCCACGAGCGTCTGGGGCGTCACCTGCTCGCGGCAGGGCGCGCCGACGCTGCGGTCACGCTGTTGTTGACGGCGGCGAGCGGCGCCATCGCGCGCGCCGATGGGACGACGGCCGACCGGCTCCTCGGCGAGGTGGAGCGCGCGATCGCGGCCGCGGCGCTGCCGGTGACCGATCCGCGGCGGGCCGAGACGTGGCTCGCGCGCTCCCGCGTCGAGACGGCGCGCGGCGCGCACACGCAGGCCACCCGCTGGGCGCGGATCGCGGACGCGGTGGCCACCCAGTTCGAGTGGGGCGGCCTGCGGAGCCGGGCGAACGCACAGCTCGCGTGGTCGTTTCACGTCCTCGGGCACCCGGAGGAGGCGCTCGACTTCGGGCGACAGGCGGTCGCGCTCGCAGAGGGCGTCGCGGACGACGATGCGCTCTCGGAGTCGCTGTCTCGGCTGGCCGAGGTGCTGCGGGTGGGCGGGCGGCTGCCCGAGGCGATCGCCGCGTATCAGCGCGCGCTGGGGCTGTATCGGGGGAAGGGCAGCGGGGCGGCGCGGTGTCTCATCGGGCTGGCCGCGATCGCGCGGATCGGGGGGGACCTCGACGGTGCGCGCGCGCGGGTCGTGCGGGCCCGCGCGCTCTACGAAGAGCAGGGCGACGCACGGGGCGTGGCCAGCGCGCTCACGAACCTCTCGGACGTCGCGCGGCACCAGGGCGAGGTCGCGCGGGCGATCGCGCTGGCCGAGGAGGCGCTCGCGCGGGTAGAGCGCGACGATCCCACTCAGGCGACGCTGGCCCGGCTGAACCTCGCGCTCGCGCTGATCGCGGCGGGACGGGACTCCGAGGCGAAGGAGCCGCTGCGTCACTGCATCGTCGAGCTCCATCGGCAGGGGTGGCGGGCGCTCGTCGCGGTGGCGCGGCTCGCGCTGCTGCGTGGCTGCGCGCGTGAAGGGGACTGGGAGGCCTGGGATCGACACCTCACGTCCTCGACCGAGCTGCTCGATCACGTCGGCGCGCGCGATCCCGACATCCCGTGGCTGCTCGCGATCGCCGCCGAGGCGGCGCGCGAGGCGGGCGATGCCGAGCGCGGCGCCGTCGCGTCGCGTCGCGCAGACGCCGAGCGCGTCGCGCTGGCGGGCGCCGAGGCGCCGATCGCGATCTCGCACGACACGAGGTGAAACAACCTGACATCCCGAGCGTACACAGCGTGGGACATACAGAACGCAGACCGCCGCTCGAGGTTCGCCATGCTCCGCACGCTCACCGCGCTCTCGTTGCTCACGCTCGCCACCGACGCGCTCGCCGCAGACGGCGCGGCAGCCGGGTCACGGCTGCTCGCCCTGACCCTCGGTCTGCTGCTGATCGTACCGGCGGGGGCGCTCGCGGTCCGCCTCTCGGGGGGACTACCGCGTGCGCACGCGCTGCCGGTGGCGCGCTAGCCTTCCCAGGTCGGGATGGGCTGCGGGCCCGGCACGATGCCGGCGATCTGCGGGTCGACACCCTCGGGCAGATCGACGTCGGTCTCTTCCTTCTCGGCCTGACGGCGCGCCTGGCGCGCGGCCTTGACTTGCTTTTTCTCGAGACGAGCGGCTTCCTTCGCTCGCTTTTGGACGCTGGGGCGTGTCTTGGCCATAGGGAACTC
The DNA here is from genome assembly GCA_964419905.1 of uncultured Enterobacteriaceae bacterium. Classification (GTDB taxonomy): domain Bacteria; phylum Myxococcota_A; class UBA796; order UBA796; genus JAFDJI01. Next base: position 3,070 of record CAYQSE010000109.1, on the reverse strand, counting down.
CTGATGTGACGTAGGGCCTATAACGCCGACCGTGGCCGCGTGACGTGGAGCGCGGTTCAGGCTCGGCGGCGCCCCTCGGATGCGGTAGTCTCCGCGCATGACTTCAGTGAACAGCGAGATTGGACGCCTCCGCCGCGTCGTCGTGCACCGCCCGGGCCCCGAGGTGCTGCGGATGACGCACGCCGAGATGGAGCGTCTCCTCTTCGACGACATCCTCGCGCTGGACGTCGCGGGCACCGAGCACGACGCGTTCGACGAGATCCTGCGCACGCACGGGGCCGAGGTCGGCGACGTCCGCGATCTCCTCCGCGAGGCGCTGGACAAGGCGCCCGAGGCGGCGGTCGACGCGCTGCTGTCGCAGGTCTGCGCGCTCGGGGGCGAGCCGCGGCTGCGGCCGTTCCTCGCGGCGATGCCGCCCGACCGGCTCGCGGCGGCGCTGATCGAGGGGCTCCGTTGGGAGGATCTGAGCGGCGCGCCGATGACGCTCGCGCGCCTGCGCCACCGCGTGCGACACGAGGAGCACCTCGCGCTGCGCCCGGTCCCGAACCTGTTGTTCATGCGCGATCCGTGCATCCCGATCTACGATCGCGTCGTGCTGGCGCGCATGGCGACCGACGCGCGGTCGCGGGAGCCGCTGCTCGCGCGGTTCGCGCTGCAGCACGGGCCGTGGCGGGCCGAGATGCTCTTCGACGGCGACGACCGCGCGCTGCACCCGGCGCTGCGCTCGCTCGAGGGCGGCGACGTGCTGGTGATCTCGCCGAAGTGCCTGCTGATCGGCTGCTCGGAGCGCACCTCCCCCGAGACGGTCGAGCGGCTCGCGGAAGAGGCCCTGTTCCCGACGTTCCCCGCGCTCGAGCGCGTGTACGCCGTGCTGATGCCGCCGGCGCGCTCCGTGATGCACCTCGACACCATCCTCACGCAGATCGACGCCGAGCTCTTCCTCGGGCACACACCGATGGTGCAGGGGAGGCCCGGACATCCCGCGCTCGAGGTCGCGGTGCTCGAGCGGGGTGCGCCGCCGACGATCGTGCCGGGCGGGATCCTCGAGGCGCTGCGCGGCGAGCTGGGGCCCAGTGTGCGCGTGGTGCCGTGTGGTGGCTACGATCCGCTGCATCAGGATCGCGAGCAGTGGACCGACGGCGCGAACGCGGTCTGCCTCGCGCCGGGGCACATCGTGCTGTACAGCCGCAACGTGCACACCGTGGCGGTGCTGTGCGAGCGGTTCGGCTTCGTCCGCGTCGACGTCGACGCCGACCACGATCCGGCCCGGCGCTCGGCGACGCTGCGTGACAGCCTCACGCTGCCCCGGGTCGTCTACACCTTCCGCGGCAACGAGCTGTCGCGGGCGCGAGGCGGTGCGCGGTGCATGACGATGCCGTTGATCCGCGAAGCGGTGGAGGGCGTGGGTGGCTGACGGCGCGAAGTACCACCTCGGCGTGCACGCGACCCCCCTCGAGTACCACGGCACGCTGATCGGCGACCCGCATCGCGTGGTCGCCTACGAGCGGGCGATCCGCGTGCTGGTCCGGCCCGGCGACGTCGTGCTCGACCTCGGCGCGGGCACGGGCATCCTCGCGATGCTCGCGGCGCGGCGGGGGGCGCGGGTGCACGCGGTGGAGTCGGGCCCGGTGGCGGCCCTCGCCGAGGAGCTGGTGCGCCACAACCGCCTCGATCACCGGGTCACGGTGCACCGCGGCGACGTGCGCGACCTGGACGTCGCCGAGCCGGTCGACCTCGTGATCGGCGACTTCATGGGGCGGTTCCTCGTCGATGACGGGATGCTCGGCGCGGTCGAGGCGGCGCGTGCCTGGATGAAGCCGGCGGCCCGCTTCAGCCCGCGACGCATCGAGCTCTTCCTCGTCCCGATCCGGATGACGGTGCCCGCCGTCGAGGTGTTCTCGAGCGACGTGCTCGGGCTCGACCTGCGGCCGGCGCTGCCGTACACCCAGAACACCTGCTACGCGGCGCTGCTCGGGCCGCCGTCGGTGCTGGCCCAGCCGCAGTCCTACCACGTCATGGCGCCGCCGCGTCCGCCGCCGCCGTTCGACCGCACGCTGGTGTTCGAGGCGCTCGCCGACGACCTGTTCACGGGCTTTGCGGGCTTCTTCGTGGCGGATCTGGCCGACGGTGTGCAGCTCTCGACCGCGCCGGGCGTGCAGACGCACTGGGGGCAGTACTTGTTCCCGGTGCCGCGGGTGCGGGTCGCGCGCGGCGACCGCATCGAGGTGCGGTTGCGCCTCGAGCCGCCGCTCGACGACCCGAACTGGCGGTGGTCGGGCCGCGTGCTGCGCGGTGACGACGCGATCGCCACGTGGGATCTCGAGTCCGCGCAACGGCTGGGGGAGCGACCCTGGGAGGGCGCGCCGATCGCGCCGCCGCTGGTGCGGGCGGACGTGCTCGCGGTGAACGAGGCGGCGTCCGCGGACTTCTTCGCGGGCCGGCTGTACGAGGCGATCGACGGCTACGAGCGGTGCATCCGATCGCTGAGCCCCGAGCAGGACGATCTCGCGCGGCCGCTGTACGAGAACCTCGGGCTCGCGCGCTACAACCTCGGCGACCACGAGGGGGCGGCGCGGGCGTTCCTGCGCGCGGTGCAGCCGGATCCGGCGGCGCACGCGCAGGCGTGTCGGTTCCTCGTGAACGCGTTCCAGGCGGCGGGACGCATCCATGATGCGGCCACGTGGCTCAAGCGCTATCGACAGCTCCACGGCGAGCACCCGGACTACCCGTCTGGCGCCTGAACCCCAGCTCTCGTCGAACGCTGTCGGTCAGCCGACCCGTGGGCCGGCCGTCCCGGCCGGCCGCCCAGCTCCAGCCATACGCAGGCTGTGCCGGCTCGGACGCGTGCCCCTGCGAGCGTATGGGGCTGCTTCGCCTCCGCCGGCTGATCGCGTCGCGAGCGCTCCTCCCGGCCGGCCACCTCGGCGTACCCCTGGTCTCGCTGCGCGAGCCCGGGGCCCCCGGCCTCGAAGTGGCCTGCCGTCCGGAGCGCCCGCGCCGCGCGCCGGCTCCTGCTCGCGTCGAACGCTGTCGGTCAGCGGATCCGTGGGCCGGCCGTCCCGGCCGGCCG
>CAYQSE010000108.1:0-17538 GCA_964419905.1 uncultured Enterobacteriaceae bacterium | reverse complement strand
ATCGCGAACAGCATCCTCGTCAAGGTCAACCAGATCGGCACGCTCACCGAGACGATCCAGACCGTGCAGATGGCGCATCGCGCAGGCTACAGCACCGTGATCTCGCATCGCTCCGGCGAGACCGAGGACACGATCATCGCCGACCTCGCGGTCGCGCTCGACAGCGGGCAGATCAAGACCGGCGCGCCGGCGCGCTCGGAGCGGGTCGCGAAGTACAACCAGCTCCTGCGCATCGAAGAGGCGCTCGGCAACGCGGCGCACTTCGCGGGGTCCGAGACGATCCGCGCCCGCCGATGAGCGTCACGGTCCGGCCCGTCGCCCGCGCGGACATCGCGCGGGTGCTCGCGCTGTGGACCGCGCTGAACGAGAACGGCGCGGACGCCGACGCCCGGTGGCGGATGGCGCCCGGCGCCGACGCGCTGATGTTGCGCTGGGCGCCCGAGATCTGGCTGCTGCGCGAGCCCTTCCCGCAGGGGTGGGTGGCCGAGCGCGACGGCGAGCTCGTCGGCTTCCTCGAGGGCCAGCCGCTGCACACCTCGCCCGTGCTCGAGCAGCCACGCACCGCGCTGATCGCGAACCTGTACGTCGACCCGTCCGCGCGGCGCCAGGGCGTCGGGCGCACGCTCGTCGAGACGTTCGCGCGCGCCGCGGCGAGCGCCGGCCACCCCGCCCTCGAGGTGGGCACGCTCACCGCCGATGAACGTGCGGTAGCGTTCTGGCGCGGGCTCGGCTTCGGAGACTGGCGCGTCGTCCTGCGCCGGGAATAAGACCCCCGTTCCCCCACCTCGAGGCGGCCATGAACCCCCTGCGCAAGCTCACCGAGCACGGTCAGTCCCCGTGGCTCGACTACATCGACCGCGACCTGCTCGACAGCGGCAAGCTCGCACGGATGATCGAGGCGGACGGGCTGCGCGGCGTCACCAGCAACCCGTCGATCTTCGCCGCCGCCATCGGTGACACCGACGACTACGACGCGCGGATGTCCGTGCTGTTCCGCGAGGATCCCGAGGCGACCGACAAGATGATCTACGAGCAGCTCGCGATCGCCGAGATCCAGCGCGCGTGCGACATCCTGATGCCGGTCTACGACGCCACCGGGCGCGACGACGGCTTCGTCAGCCTCGAGGTCGCCCCGTCGCTCGCCGACGACACCGAGGGCACGATCGAGGAGGCCCGCCGCCTGTGGGGCAGCGTCGCGCGCCCGAACCTGATGATCAAGGTGCCCGCGACGCCCGAGGGCATCCCGGCGATCGAGGCGCTGATCGCCGAGGGCATCAACGTCAACGTCACGCTGATCTTCAGCGTGTCGCACTACGACCAGGTCGCGCGCGCCTACCAGCGTGGGCTCGAGCGGCTCGCGGTCGCGCACCCCGAGCGCCTCGCCGAGGTCGACTCGGTCGCGTCCGTGTTCGTGAGCCGCGTCGACAACACGATCGATCCGATGCTCGAGCGCATCGGCACACCCGACGCGCTGGCCTTGCGCGGCACCATCGCCATCGCGAACTGCAAGATGGTCTACCAGCGCTTCAAGGACCTGTTCCACGGCGACGCGTTCGCGCCGCTACGCCGCCGCGGCGCCCGCGTACAGCGCGTGCTGTGGGGCTCGACGAGCACGAAGAACCCCGCCTACCCCGACGTGCTCTACGTCGAGGAGCTGATCGGGCCCGAGACGGTGAACACGCTGCCGCCCGCCACGCTCGCCGCGTTCCGCGACCACGGGCGCGTCAAGCCGCTCATCGAGCAGGGCCTGTCGGTCGCTGCCGGTCAGCTCGCCGAGCTCGCGCGTCTGGGCATCGACCTGCACGACATCACCGAGCAGCTCCAGCAGGCGGGCGTGAAGTCGTTCGCCGTCGCGTTCGACGGGCTGCTCGCGAACCTCACGAAGAAGCGGAACGCGCTGGGCGGCTGGTACAGCCCCGAGCGGTCCTAGTCCTCGGCGGGGCGCGCGCGCGGGTCGAGCCCGCTCTCGATGTGCCACGGCTCGACGAGCAGCATGTCGTCGGCGAAGAAGTAGCCGCTGCTGCCCTTCCCGAGCAGGATCTCGGTGTCGAACGGCACGTTGTGCAAGGTCGGGCGCTGCAGGCGCCCCTCGATCGTCATCAGCTCGAAGCTGACGAGGTGCTCGGGCGGGCGCTGCGTGCGCACGAGCAGGCGGATGTTCCGGCCCTCGGTGTCGTACGGCGCGAACAGGCCGAACAGGTACCAGGTCTGGGGCTCGCGCAGCAGCCCGCCCGGCACCTGCTGCGTGACGACGCTGGTGTAGTGGGCCATGCCGGAGACCCGCACCACGTCGGGCGCGTCGCCGAGCGCGTCGAAGGCGATATAGGTCGCCTCGCCCCGCACCTCCTCCTGCATCCACCCCTGCGAGGCCCCCAGGGCGGTGAGCCCGAGCAGCAGGACCGCGGTGAACGGGACGATGAACACGAGCGCGCGCCGCACGACAGCCTCCCTGGCCCCCATGGCCCGGCGTCGAGAACCGCGCAAACGTGGCGCGTCCAGGTCGGGTGATTAGGCTCCGAGAGCAACCGGCATCCATGGAGGCCCTGATGCAGGCCGCCGCGGCAACCCCAGACACCTGGTTCGACCAGTTCGGGATCGATCTCGCCACCGCGCACAAGGTGCTGGAGGCCGCCACGCTCTACGGCGCGGACGACGCCGACCTGTACTTCGAGCACAGCACGGCCACCTCGGTCGGCCTGTCGGATCGCGCCGTGAACCGGGCGCACACCAGCGTCGATCTCGGCGTCGGCGTGCGCGTCGTGGTCGGCGACCAGGTGGGCTTCGCGTACACCGAGGACCTGTCGCTGCACGCGATGATCGAGGCGGCGCGCATCGCCGCGCAGATCGCGCGCGGCGGGCGGCTCGTCACCCCGGTGCGCGCGGTCGGCCGCCTCCTGCCCGACCACTACCCGGTGTCGCGCGCGTGGAGCGACGTCGATCTCGGCGAGCGCGTGCCGTTGGTGCGCCGGTGGGAGGCCGAGACGTTCGCGTCCGACGGTCGCGTCGAGAAGGTGCAGGTCAACCTCTCCGACACCGACCAGCACGTCTTGATCGTCCGCGCCGACGGCTCGGTCACCGCCGACTACCGCCCGATGACCCGCGCGTGGGTCGGCGTCACCGTGGTCGAGGGCGATCTGCGTGAGACGGGCAGCTACAACGTCGCCGGGCGCGCTGGCCTCGAGTACTACGACGAGGGCCGCCAGCAGCGCCTGATCTCCGAGTCGGTGAAGCGGGCGATGGACGCGCTGCACGCCGGCTCGCCGCCCGCCGGCGAGATGCCGGTGGTCATGGCCGCCGGCTCGTCCGCGATCCTGCTGCACGAGGCGATCGGGCACGGCCTCGAGGCGGACTTCAACCGCAAGGGGATCTCGATCTTCGCCGACAAGATCGGCCAGCGGATCGCCCCGAAGAACGTGACGATCGTAGACGACGGCACGCTGCCGGGCGCGCGCGGCGCGATCAACGTGGACGACGAGGGCAGCGACACCGAGCGCACCGTGCTGGTGCGCGACGGCATCCTCGAGAGCTACCTGCACGACCGGATCTCCGCCCGCCACTACGGCGTGCCGTCGACCGGGTCGGGGCGGCGCGAGTCGTTTCGCCACCCGGTGCTGCCGCGGATGCGCGCGACCTACATGGAGGACGGCCCGCACGACCCCGCCGAGATCATCGCGTCGGTCGAGCACGGCATCTACTGCGAGACGTTCAGCAACGGGCAGGTGCAGATCGGCGCTGGCGACTTCGCGTTCTTCGTGCGCCACGGCTACCTGATCGAGCACGGCAAGCTGACGCGGCCGGTCAAGGACGTGAACCTGATCGGCAACGGCCCCGAGGTGCTCGCGACGATCGAGATGGTCGGCAACGACAAGATCATCGACGAGGGCGGGTGGACGTGCGGCAAGGACGGACAGGGGGTGCCGGTGAGCCAGGGGATGCCGACGGTGAAGGTGAGCAAGCTGTCCGTGGGCGGAGGCAACCGATGAGCGAGCTCCTGGATCTGGCCGCCGACGTCGTCGCGCAGTCCCTGGCGCTCGGCGCCGACGAGGCGTCGGTCACCGTCAGCGAGGGCACGCACACCTCGATCGTGCGCCGCGCCGGCAAGGTCGAGCAGGCGACGCAGGCGACCACGCGCGGGCTCGTCGTGTCGCTGCTCGATGACGACCGCTACTCGAGCCACAGCACGTCCGACCTGCGCCCCGACGCGCTGAGCGCGTTCCTGCGCCGCGCGGTCGAGGCGACGCGCTACCTCGAGCCCGATCCCGACCGGCGGCAGCCCGATCGCGCGCTGTGCGGGCGGGGCGTGTCCGAGGAGGTGCTCGACCAGAACGATCCGGCGTTCGGCGACCGCACCGCCGAAGAGCGCGCGACCCAGGCCCTCGCGATGGAGGAGGCGCTGGACGCGGTGTCGCCCGAGGGCCGCATCTCGGCGGCCACCTATGTCGCGGACGGCGCGTCGCGCTCGGCGCGCGTGATGTCGAACGGGTTCGCCGACGAGCACGGCGGGGGCTGGTTCCAGCTCGGCGGCGAGCTCACCCTCTCGGACCGCGACGGGCGCCGCCCCGAGGCGTCGTCGTACTACGCCACCCGCTACCTCGCCGAGCTGCCGCCCATCGCACGCATCGCCGACGAGGTGGTCGAGCGCGCGAAGGAGCGCCTGGGCTCGGCCGCCATCGCGTCCGGAACCTACCCGATGGTGCTCGAGAACCGCGCCGTCGGGCGCATCCTCGGCGCGTTCGGCGGCCCGTTGGCCGGTTCCGCGCTGCACGAGGGGCGCTCCTGCCTGCAGGGCAAGCTCGGCGCGACGCTCGGCTCGACGCTGCTCACCGTGCTCGACGATCCGACGGTGCCGCGCGGGCTCGGCAGCCGCCCGTGGGACGGAGACGGGCTGATCGCGACGCCGCGCGCGGTGTTTCGCGAGGGCGTGCTCGAGAGCTACTACATCGGCGTGTACTACGGGCGGAAGCTCGGCATGCCGCCCACCTCGGGCAGCCGCTCGAACTGGATCGTGCCCGCGAGCGACACCCCGCTCTCGGACCGCCTGAAGGCGCTCCCGCAGGCGATCCTCGTCAACGGCTTCCTCGGTGGCAACAGCAACGCGGTCACCGGCGACTTCTCGTTCGGCATCCGCGGGGTGCTGCTCGAGCACGGCGTGCCCACCCGCTCGCTCTCCGAGATGAACGTCAGCGGCAACCTGCTCACGCTCTTCCACCGCCTCGTCGCCGTCGGCGACGATCCGTGGCCGTATTCCTCGCTGATCAGCCCGAGCCTGCTGTTCGAGGACGTGCAGTTCTCAGGCGCGTGAGGCCGACGCCGCCTGCGGCGGCAACCCGCACATCACCCGCACCGCGGGCTCCTCGGGCACGACGTCGCGGGTGATCGCCCACGTGCGTTCCATGACGCGGTCGGTGCGGTGGATGCAGCGCACGTGGTAGGTCGCGATGATCGCCTCCGCCACGCGCTCGGGCGCCGCGAACACCCCATGCCCGGCGGCGCCGAGCGACTTGAGCACGGCCGAGTCGTGGACCACTGCGGCGATGTCCGGCTGCACGCCCAGCTCGTCCCACCAGGCTTCCAGGCCCTGCCGCAGGCTGGTGCCAGTCGGCGGCACCAGCCACGGCACCTCTCCGAGCGCGTCGGGATCGTGCTCGAGGCGCTCGGCAAGCGGATCCGCCGCGAACAGCGCGATACCCGTCTCGATGATCAGGTGACTGTAGGCGCGCACCGCCATCCACGTCGGCATCTCGGCATCCGAGATGACCACGTCGAGGCGACGGGTGGCGAGCAGCGCCAGCAGCTCCTCGGACGAGCCCTCATCGACGTGTAGCTGCACGTCCGGGCGCATCGCCGGTGCCAGCACCTCGCGCGCGAGGAGCTTCGGCAGCACGCTGCTGATCCCCACGCGCACGGTGCGCCGCGCCTCGCCCTCCCACGCCGCCCGGGTGAGCTCCGCCTCGAGCTCGAAGATCCCGTCGGCGTAGCGCCGCACCTGCTCCCCGAACCGCGTGAGCACCAAGCCCCGCCCCGCGCGCACGATCAGGCGCTGGCCGAGGTCGTCCTCCAGCGCCTTGATCTGCCCGGAGATGGTGGACGGCGCGAGGTGGAGCACCCGGCTGGCCGCGAGGATGGAGCCCTCGCGGGCGACCACGTGGAAGTAGCGCAGGTGGTTGAGGTTCAGCTCGCCCCGTGCCATGCCGTCACTGTCCCTGGGCGAGGCTGAACCCCTGCCGATCACCCAGTCGGATGAGCGCCTCCAGTGAGCACACCCGCACCACCTGGCTCACCCGCCCGGCCAGGTGGAAGATCGCGCTGGGGTCGATCGGCACCTCGCTCTCGACGCGCACCCGGTGGTGATTGATGCAGTCGGTGAACACCGAACCCGTGGGCCACACCTGGGTGCCGCGGTTGCTGATCATCGTGACCCGCATCCCCGCATCGCACGCCGCGTTGACGATCTCGGCGACGTCCGCGGGGGCGCGATCGGAGTCGATGAACAGATCCACCCCGACGGTCACCTCGGAGGACGCGTCGCGCGGCGAGACGAGCATCCGCTGGGTCTCGCGCCGCGCGGTCGCGATCGGACGCAGCAGCGGCGTGGCCGTGATCGGAGGCTGGGCCGCGAGCGCGTCGACGACGAGGCGCGTGAACCGCTCGGTGGTGAACGGCCACGGCGGCGCAGCGAGATCGCGCGGGCGGGACACCTCGCACAGCGCGTCACGAACCGCGGCCTCGATCCGATCCGCCCACGCCACCAGCCCGAGGTGGCGCAGCATGATGCACCCCGAGAGGATGAGCGCGGTGGGGTTGGCGACCCCCTGCCCGGCGATGTCGGGCGCGGTGCCGTGCACCGCCTCGAAGATGCAGATGTGCTCGCCGACGTTCGCCGACGGCGCAAAGGCGAGCCCGCCCACCAGCCCGGCGCACAGGTCCGAGAGGATGTCGCCCTGGAGGTTCGGGAGCACGATCACGTCGAACGCCTCGGGCTTCATCACCAGCTCCATCGCGAGCGCATCGACGATCCGATCGTCGGCCTCGAGATCCGGGAACTCGCGCGCCACCTCGCGGAACACGTCGAGGAACAGCCCGTCGGTGAGCTTCATGATGTTGGCCTTGTGGCCGCAGGTGATCCGCCGTGCGCCCTTGCGCTGCGCCACCTGGAACGCGTACCGGATCACCTGCTCGGAGCCCGGGCGCGTGATCAGCCGTCGACACTGCGCGACGTCGTGCGTCTGCATGTGCTCGATGCCGCCGTAGGTGTCCTCGATGTTCTCGCGGATCATCGTGATGTCGATCTGGCGCCCCGGTCCCCGGAGGTGGAGCTGCGGGATGGTCTGGAACACGCGCTTGTTCGCGAACGTGTTCCACGTCTTGCGCGCGGTGACGTTGACGCTCTTCACGCCCGCGCCCTTCGGCGTCGCCATCGGCCCCTTGAACAGGATCCCGCAGTCCTCGATGGTGCGGCGGGCCTCGTCCGTGATGCCGGCAGACACGCCGCGCCCCCACACCGCCTCGCCCATCTCGACCTCGACGTACTCCAGCGGGACCCCCGCCGCTTCGAACACGGCCAGCGTGGCGTCCATGACCTCGGGCCCGATCCCGTCACCCTTCGCAACCGCGATCCGCATCGCCGACCTCCTTCGGTGGATGCCCGGAACCTACGAGGCGCGATGAAATCGAACAAATGGATTTTTCAGCATTGTGGATTCGAAAAAATCAAATGTGTCCGGTGAGGCGCAGCAGGTCGAGGTGCAGCGGCGTCGCCAGACCGCGCCGCTCGGCCTCCTCGACGAACCAACCGTTCCGCCAGCGCCACTCCTTCACCGCGCCGCGGTAGGTGGGGATCGACCGCGAGTAGGCGCACAGCCGGTCGACGAGCCACGGCAGCGGCAGGTCGACCCCGAGCGACGCGCGTGCGACGCGGGAGAGCTCCGAGACGAGCGAGCGCAGCTCCGGCACGGCGTGGGTGCAGATCGTGCCGACGTCGGCGTCGAGGTGCTCGCACAGCAGTCCGAACGCGCTGTTCCACACCAGCTTCTCGACCTCGACCGCCGAGAAACGGGCCCAGTCGACGGCGGCGGCGGGCACGTCGAGCGCGCCGAGCCACGCGACCACCGCGCCGGCGTGGCGGCCACAGAACGGGCTCGGGTGGGGCCCCGGCTCGAGCGCCGCGCCCTTGCGCGGCACCGCGAAGAACAACAGCCCGCGGGTGGCCTCCTGCACCCCGTGCGCCTGTAGCCACGGCCGGAGCATCCCGTTCTGCACGAACACGAGGTCGGTGCGACGGGGCTCGGGCACGCGCGCGAGCACGCCCTCGAGGTCGTCGTTGCGGGTGGTGACGAGGATTGGCGCGCCCTCGGCCAGATCGACCGCGCTCCACCCCGCCTCGCGGGTGATCAGGTGGCACGGCACGCCGCGCGCCTGCGCGCGCTCCGAGAGTGCGGTGCCCACACGGCCTGCGCCGATGACGATCATTCTTGGCCCTCCGCGGGGGGTTACCCTACTGCATGCCCCTGCCCGCTGCTACCCGCGCCCGACTCACCGCCCTCGGCCTGCCGATCGCCGAGGACGCGCCGCTCGCCGCGAGGGTGAGCTGGAGGGTGGGCGGGCCCGCGGACGGCTTCGTCGAGGTCGGCGACAAGGACACGCTCGCCGCGGTGGTGCGCGCGACGGCGCAGACCGGCTGCCCGCTCACGGTGCTCGGCAAGGGCAGCAACCTGCTGATCAGCGACGCCGGCGTCCGCGGCCTGGTCCTCTCCCTCGTCGGTGCGCTGGCCGACACCCGCGAGCTCGGCGGGGCGCCGCCGGTGATCGAGGCGGGCGCCGGCCTGCCGCTCGCCTTGCTGATGTCGCGCGCGCAGAAGGCCGGGTGGACGGGCCTCGAGTGCTTCGCCGGCATCCCCGGCACCGTCGGCGGCGCCGTCGTGATGAACGCCGGGTCCGCGCTCGGCGAGACGGCCGCGGCGCTGCGCGAGGTCGACGTCGTGCTGCCCGACGGCACCCTGCGCACGCTGCCGGCGAGCGCGCTGCGCATGAGCTACCGCACCGCGCACCTGCCCGCGGGCGCGCTCGTCGCCGCGGCGCGGCTGCGCACCACCGGCGAGGATCCCGGCCCCGTGTTCGAGCGCGTCCGCGCGTTCCTCGCGCGGCGCAAGGCCACCCAGCCGCTCACCCAGCCCTCCTGCGGCTCGACGTTCCGCAACCCCGAGGGCGACCACGCCGGGCGGCTGATCGAGGCGGCGGGGCTCAAGGGGTTTCGCATCGGCGACGCGCAGGTCAGCGAGAAGCACGCGAACTTCGTGGTGAACCTCGGCGCCGCCACGGCTGCCGACCTGCGGCGCGTGATCGAGCACATCGAGGCGGTCGTCGCGCAGGCGTTCGGCGTGCGCCTTCAGCGCGAGGTCCACTACGCCGGCGACTGGTCGTCCTATCGGCGAGAGGAGGCTGCATGAGCTCGGACGTGATCCGCAGTCACCTGCGCAACGGCGAGTGGGATCTCGCGCGCCTCGCCGCGCTCGGCGCGCTCGAGACCGGCGGCGACGACGATCCGGGCGTGCTCCACGGGCTGCTCGCCCGTGCGTGGTACCGCCTCGGCCAGCCGAGGCGCGCGCTCGAAGAGGCCGAGAAGGGCGCGCAGCTCTCGGACCACTGGGAGGTCCACCTCGCGCTCGGCGAGGCGCTCGTGGCCACCGGCGAGCCGCTGCCAGCGCGCGCGATCCTGCAGGCGGCGCTCGAGAGCGTGACCGGGCGCGGCGGCAGCGCCGACGGCGTACAGACCTCGGCAGACGCCGAGGCGCCGTGGCGATCCGCCGACGTGCTGCTGCGCACCGCGCTCGCCGAGGCGTATCGTGCGTCGGGCGCCCCCCAGGAGGGGCTCGCGGTGGCCGCGCGCGCCGAGGCGCTCGCCGAGGTCCGGTTCGGGGCCGACAGCCTCGAGGCCGCCGACGCGCTGTTCGCGATGGGCCAGTGCATGCACGGCGCGGGCCAGGACGCCTCCGCCAAGGAGGCGCTCGAGCGCTCGCTCGCGCTACGCCGGGCCGAGAACCCCGAGCACACCGATGTCGCCGCGACGCTCGACGCGCTCGGCGTCGTGCACCGCGCGCTGAAGAAGCCGTTCGAGGCGGTCAAGCTGCACCGCGAGGCCCTCGCGCTGTGGGTCAAGCGGCTCGGGCCGCACGCGAGCCCGGTCGGCGCGTGTCGGTTCGCGCTGGGCCAGGCGCTGCACCGCACCGGCGACTTCGTGGCCGCGCGCGAGCAGATGCGCGACGCCTACACGATCACCCGCCGCACGCTGGGCGAGGATCACGTCGACACCTGGATCAACCGCTTCGAGTTGGGCCGCTTCGAGGTCGACTGCGGCGAGATGGAGCTGGGCTTCCCGATGATGGAGGAGGCCCGCGAGGTGGTCCGCGCGCGGCTCGGCCCCGAGCATCCCGTCGTGAGGGCGATGAACCGCTGGCTGTAGTCTTCAGCCCTCCTCGGATGCCGATCGGTGCGTTACGCTGCGGGACCTTTGCTCCGGAGCCCGTCCATGTCCGCTCGCTGGCTCGCCCCGCTGATGCTGGGGCTGACGCTGCTGTCCCCCGGGTGCGTGAAGAAGGCCGCGGTGAACGCGCTCGCGAACACGCTCTCGGGCGAGACCGGTGGCTCGTTCACGCAAGACGACGACCTGCAGTTCGTCGGTGACGCGATCCCGTTCGCGATCAAGCTGATGGAGTCGGTCGCCGATCAGGCGCCCGACCACCAGCCGATCCGCGCCACGCTGTGCGCCAGCTTCACGCAGTACGCGGTCGTGTACATCAAGTGGCCCGCCGACCAGCAGCGCTACCGCGACTTCGCGACCTACGAGGCCGGGCAGGCCCGCGCGAAGAAGATGCTGCAGCGCGCCCGCGGCTACTGCATGGCGGCATGGGACCTCGAGCACCCCGGCTTCTCCGCGCAGATCCACGACGACACCGAGGCAGCCCTCGCCCGGGCGACGGTCGATGACGTGTCGCTCCTCTACTGGACCGGCGCGTCGTGGCTCGCCGAGATCTCGATGTCCAAGGAGGACATGGACGCGATCGGCGCGCTGCCCATCGCAGCCGACATCGTGCGCCGCGGGCTCGCCCTCGACGAGGCGTGGGGCAAGGGCTCGTTCCACGACCTGATGATCCAGCTCGAGCCCAGCCTGCCGATGCCCGGCGGCCTCGACCGCGCCCGCACGCACTACGAGCGCGAGCTCGCGCTCGCCGGGGGAACACTGGCCGGCCCCCATGTGTCGCTGGCCACCAGCGTGTCCATCACGACGCAGAACCGCGAGGAGTTCGAGGACCTGATGATGAAGGCCCTGGCCGTCGACGCGTCGAAGTCGCCGGAAGATCAGCTCGCCAACCTCTACGCCCAGGAACAGGCGCGTTTCTACCTCGACCACGTCGATGACCTGTTCCTCGAGTAGCCCAGCCTCTGGAGAGTCCATGCACCGCATCCTCAACCGCCTGGCCGCCGTGTTCGTGGTCGCGATGCTCGCGCTGCTGCCGGCGCACGCCGCGCACGCCGTGACCATCAAGCTCGCCACGCTCGCGCCCGAGGGCAGCACCTGGCACAAGGCGCTGGTCAAGATGGGCGAGGAGTGGTCCACGCTGACCAACGGCGAGGTCGAGCTGAAGATCTACGCGGGCGGCGTGGTCGGCAACGAGACGGTGATGCTGCGCAAGATGCGCATCGGGCAGCTCCACGCGGGCGCGTTCACGAACATCGGCCTGATGGAGATCGATCCGTCCAGCCAGGTGCTGAACACCCCGATGCTGATCGCCGACTACCCCGAGCTCGACCACGTGATGGCGGCGATGAAGCCGGAGTTCGAGAAGCGGATCAACGAAAAGGGCTACGTCGTGCTGAACTGGTCGGACGCCGGCTGGGCGCACCTGTTCAGCAAGCGCCCGATCACCACGCCCGACCAGCGCGGCACGCTGAAGATCTTCGCGTGGGAGGGCGATCCCGCCGCCGTCGAGATGTACCAGCGCGCCGGCTTCAAGCCGGTCGTCGTCGCGGCCACCGACGTCGTCCCCTCGCTGCAGTCCGGGCTGATCGACGCGTTCCCGAGCACCCCGCTCGGCGCGCTCGCGCTGCAGTGGTTCGGCCTCGCGCCGAACATGCTCGACGTGCCGTGGGCCCCGTTGCTCGGTGCCACCGTGATGACCCAGGAGGCGTGGCAGAGCATCCCCGAGAAGCACCACGCCGCGCTGCGCGAGTCGGCGACCCGCAACGGCCAGGAGATCCAGGGCGCGATCCGCAAGCAGGACAAGAAGGCGATCGACGTGATGAAGAAGTACGGCCTCACCGTGAACCCGGTCGATGAGGCCACGGTGAAGCAGTGGGCCGAGATCGCCGCGCTCACCCACCCGATCGTCCGCACCGAGATGGTCACCCCCGAGATCTTCGACAAGGTGAAGGGCCTGGTCGACGAGCACCGGGCCGCGAACCCGTGAGCGGCGCGATCCCCGAAGAGACGCCGCGCGGCCCGCTGCCCTGGTGGCAGCGGGTCGAGAACGGCGTCCTGATCACCGTGCTCGCGCTGATGGTCGTCCTCCCGGTGATCTCGGTGGGCGTGCGCTGGACCACCGGCGTCGCGCTCGCGGGCATCAACCTGTGGGTGCAGGCGCTCAACCTGTGGATCGCGTTCCTCGGCGGCGCGCTCGCCGCGCGCACCAACCAGCACCTCGCGCTGTCCACCGGCGCGGCGCTGAACCTCTCGGGCCGCGGCAAGCAGATCCTGATGGGGTTCGTCTCCGCTGTCGGCACCGCGATCACCGCGTTCCTCGCGTATGCGAGCTTCCAGCTCATCGTGCTGCAGAGCCAGTCCACGATCACGCTGTGGGGCGGCGTGCCGATGTGGTGGATGGAAGCGGTGATGCCGGTGGGCTTCGCGATCATCGCGGTCCGGCTGGCGTGGCGGCAGAACGACACCTGGCAGGGCCGCGTCGTCGCCCTCGCCGCGGTCGGCGCCGCGGCGCTCCTCGCGTTCGTCCCGCCGGGCGAGCGCGAGTGGGTCGTGTGGGGCGGCGGCGGCGTGATCCTCGCGGCTGTCGTGCTCGGCGCGCCGCTGTTCACCGCGATGGGCGGCATGGCGATGCTGCTGTTCTTCGGCGCGCCGGTCCCCATCGCGCTCGCCGCCGTGCCGTCCGAGACGGTGCGCATCGTCGCCGACCCCACGCTCGTCTCACTGCCGCTGTTCACGCTCGCTGGCTACCTGCTCGCCGAGGGCGGCGCGTCGCGGCGCCTCGTGAACCTGTTCAACGTGTGGTTCGGGTGGCTGCCCGGCGGCGTCGCCGCCGCCGCGGTGTTGGTCTCGGCGTTCTTCACCACGTTCACCGGCGCGTCGGGCGTCACGATCCTCGCGCTCGGCGGCCTGCTCCTGCCCGCGCTCGAGAAGGCGGGCTACGAGCGCAAGTACGCGATCGGCCTCATCGCCGCGTCCGGCAGCATCGGCCTCCTCTTCCCGCCGAGCCTCCCGGTCATCCTGTACGGCGTCGCCAGCCACGTCCCCATCACCGACCTGTTCATCGGCGGCCTCGTCCCAGGCATCCTGCTGGTGACGATGCTCGTGGTGATGAGCATGATCGTCGGCTTGCGCCAGCACGGCTACGCCTACTACCTGCCCACCGGCGAGGGCGGCGCGCCGCCGCCGCCGTTCGGCGAGATCGCCGCGCGCCGCATGCGCGAGATGCTCGCGGCGGCGTGGTTCGCGAAGTGGGAGCTGGTCATCCCGGTGATGGTGGTCGTCGGCATCTTCGGCGGCTTCGTCACGATCTTCGAGGCCGCGGCGTTCACCGCGTTCTACGCGTTCCTCGTCGAGGTCGCGGTGCACCGCACGCTCTCGTTGAAGGACGGCGTGCCCAAGGTGTTCCTCGAGACCACGGCGCTGATGGGCGGCGTGCTGATCATCCTCGGCGTCGCCCTCGGGTTCACGAGCTACCTCGTCGATGCCCAGGTGCCCGAGATGGTGCGCGACTGGGTGCAGGCTTCGATCTCGAACAAGCTCCTGTTCATCCTGCTGCTCAACGTGCTGCTGCTGCTCGTCGGCGCGCTGATGGACATCTACTCGGCGATCGTCGTGGTCGTGCCGCTGATCATCCCGGTGGCCGCCGTGTTCGGCATCCACCCGGTGCACCTCGGCATCTTGTTCCTCGCGAACCTCGAGCTCGGCTACCTCACGCCGCCGATCGGCCTCAACCTCTTCCTCGCGTCGTTCCGGTTCAACGAGCCGCTCACGAAGGTCTACCGCTACGCGCTGCCGTTCCTCGGCGTGATGGGTGTCGGTGTGCTGATCATCGCGTACGTCCCGTACATGACGCTGTGGGCGTTCGACGACGCGACGCCGCCCCAGACGCCGGACTTCTTCGAGGGGCTCGACGACGAGCCCGATGAGGTCGTGCCCCTCTCGGCCGAGGATCTCCAGCGGATGCTCGAGGACGACGACGAGGACGTCGTCCCCGCGCCCAAGCCGCTGAATCCGCAGGACATGGATATGGACGCGATCATGCGGGAGCTCGAGGGGGAATAGCCATGCTGTGGTGGTTGCTGGCGGTCGCATGCGGTCCGCGCTTCGAGGTCGCGCCGCGCGCGCTCGTCGCGCCCGAGGCCGACTTCTTCACGGACATCGGGGACGCCAGCGGCATCCGCGTCGACAACTTCGAGGTCGATCCACGGCCGGGGGTGGTCATCAACGACCACAGCCGGCTCGCGTTCGCCGACCTCGACGGCGACGGCTTCGACGACATCGTGATGCACAGCCTGTTCCCGAACGTGCAGAACGGCGTGCCCTACGAGCACCTCGTGTTCCTGAACAACGGCGACGGCACGTTCACGCACTTCAGCGACGACTCGGGGCTGCGCGACGTGCAGGCGGCGTTCTTCGCGTTCGCCGACGTCGACAACGACGGCGATCAGGACCTGTTCGCCGGCGTGGACCTGTTGGGCGCAGGCCAGCACGGGATCTACCTCAACGACGGCAACGGCGTGTTCACGCACCTGCCCGACGCCGGGGTGGAGCACGTGTCGGCCACCGCGGGCACCGCGGTGTTCCTCGACGTCGACGGCGACGCGCGCCTCGATCTGTTCATCGGGCTGGGCGCCACGAGCTACCTCGGCCGCGACGTCCTACTGCTCGGGCAGGGCGACGGCACCTTCGTCGAGGCGAGCGAGCGGCTGCCCGGGCGCGCGAACCAGCCGAGCAACGGCTCGGTCGCGTGCGACTTCGACGACGACGGCGATCTCGACCTGTTCGTCGCGACGTACAGCGTGAGCACCGCCTACGGGCTGAACCACCTGTGGCAGAACGACGGCACCGGGCACTTCACCGAGGTCGGCGTCGCCAAGGGCTTCGCGAGCCTGCCCGGCGGCAACTACCACCTGTCGACCACCGGCCACGGCGCCGACCCCGAGCCCGACGCGGGCCCCGGCACCTGGATCGGCAGCAACGCGTTCGGCGTCGACTGCGCCGATCTCACCGGTGATGGCTACCTCGACGTGTTCCTCGGCACGATCTCGCACCCGGTGAACAGCGACTACAACCGCAAGTGGTCCGATCCGTCTCAGCTCCTGGTCAACCAGGGCCCCGACGGCGACTTCGTGTTCACCAACGAGTTCCTCGCGCGCGGCCTGCCGTTCAACGAGGGCGACCTCGACGCCGCCGCGATCGACTTCGACAACGACGGGCGCCTCGACCTGTCGATCTCGCGCGAGCGCAAGTACGAGGGCAACTACACCGACCCCGAGCAGAAGGGCTGGTTCGGGCTGATGCACCAGCAGCCCGACGGCACGTTCGCGAGCGTCGGGCTGGTCAGCGGGATCAACGACCCCGACGAGGCGCTGCTGCGCATGAAGGGCGCACAGAACCACGCGTGGAGCGACATCGACGGCGACGGCGACCTCGACCTCCTCGTCGGCGGGCGCGATCAGGGCGGCGGGCGGCCGAACTTCTTGTTCCGCAACGAGATCGGGCACCAGAACCGCTGGCTGAAGGTGCGCCTGGAGGGCGACGGCGTCCGCATCAACCGCGACGCGATCGGCGCCCGGGTCACGCTGCGCGACGAGGCGCAGGTGCGCGTCCGCGAGAAGCGCGGCAGCCGCGGGCTGACCAACTCCGAAGACACGCGCGTCCTGCACTTCGGCCTCGACGGCTTCGACATGGGCGCCGTCCTCGACGTGCGCTGGCCCGACGGCAGCGCCGTCTCGTTCACGCTCGGACGCGACTTCGGCGACGACACCACGCTGCGCGTCACCTACCCCGACACGCTCACGCTCGAGCCGCCCGCCGCCCGTTAGCGCTGCGCTCTCAGCCTCAGGCGATCCACACCGTCTTCGCGTTGACGAACTCGTGCAGCCCGAGGACGCCGAGCTCGCGACCGTAGCCGCTGCGCTTGACGCCGCCGAACGGCAGGCGCGGATCGGACTTCACCAGCCCGTTGAAGAACACGCAGCCGGCCTCGATCTGCGGCGCGATCGCGTCGGCGCGCGCCGGATCGGTCCAGATCGAGGCGCCGAGGCCGAACGCGGTGTCGTTCGCCGCGGCGAGGGCCGCCTGCGCGTCGTCGACGACCCGCAGCGCCGCGACCGGCCCGAACACCTCCTCGTCCCACACGGGCATCCCGGGCCCGACGTCCGTGAGCAGGGTGACCGGGTAGAAGCAGCCCGGGCCCTCGGGGAGCGCACCGCCGAGCACGCAGCGCGCGCCCGCAGCCACGCTGTCGCGGACCTGCCGGTGCAGCGCGTCGCGCAGATCGGGCCGCGCCAGCGGGCCCACGGTGGTCGCCTCGTGGCGCGGGTCGCCGACGACCGCCTCGCCGAGGCGGCCCGCGAGCGCCGCGGTGAACGCATCGGCCACCGCCCGCACCACGATGAACCGCTTCGCCGCGATGCACGACTGCCCGCCGTTGAGCAGGCGGGACTGCGCGCCCACCCGCGCCGCCGCCTCGACGTCGGCGTCGGCGAGCACGACGAATGGATCGCTGCCGCCCAGCTCCAGCACCGCCTTCTTCAGGTGGCGTCCCGCCGCCGCCGCGACCGACGCGCCAGCGCGCTCGCTGCCGGTGAGCGTCACCGCCGCCACCCGGGGGTCGGCGATCACCGCGTCTACCTGCGCGACGTCGAGCACCACGTGGGTGAACACGCCGTCGGGCAGCCCCGCGTCGGAGAGCAGCGCGGCGATGTCGTCCCCGCAGCCGAGCACGTTCGGCGCGTGCTTGAGCAGCAGCGCGTCGCCCGCCATCAGCGCCGGCGCGGCGGCGCGGAACACCTGCCAGTACGGGAAGTTCCACGGCATGATCGCGAGCACGACGCCGAGTGGATCGTGCCGGATGAAGCTGCGCGACCCGTCGGCCGCGATCGGCCGCGGCGCGAGGTCACGCTCGGCGTGCGCGGCGTAGTGGCGGCAGACCCAAGCGCACTTCACCACCTCCGCGCGCCCCTGCGCGAGCGGCTTGCCCATCTCGGCGGCCATCACGAGCGCGGCGGCGTCGGCGCGCGCCTCGAGCAGGTCGGCCGCGCGCACGAGCACCGCGG
>CAYQSE010000107.1:0-17558 GCA_964419905.1 uncultured Enterobacteriaceae bacterium | reverse complement strand
GGCGCGCCGTCGAGGTCTGTGGCCTCCCACGGGCCGTCGCCGAGCAGCCGGTCGACGGGCACCCACGCCGGCACACCGGCGACGTGCACGCGGTGGCGGCTCACAGCTTCAGATCGACCGTCACCGGGACGTGGTCCGAGGGCTTGCTCGGCTCCTCCCAGCCCCGGGTCGCCTTCCAGTGCGCGGCCCCCTCGACCCGGTCGGCGAGCGCGGCGCTCACGAACACGTAGTCGATGCGGAAGCCCTGGTTCCGCCAGAACGCGCCGCCGCGGTAGTCCCACCAGCTGAACGCGACCTCGTTCGGGTGCAGCCGTCGCCACGGATCGACCAGGCCCGCATCCAGCACGCGCCGCAGCGCGTCGCGCTCGTTCGGGTGGAACAGGATCTTGCCGTCGGCCTCGAACGGATCCCAGACGTCGAGATCATCGAGCGCGACGTTCATGTCGCCGACGACCACGACCTGCGCGTGCGCGGCGAGCGTGCGCCGCACCTCCTGCTTGAGCCGCGACAGCCAGGCCAGCTTGTAGCTGAACTTCGGCGTGCCGACGGCGGTGCCCATCGGCACGTAGCAGCACAGCACGCGGACCCCCTCGACGGTGGCGGCGACGAACCGGCGCTGCGGGTCGTCGGCCTCGTCGGCGAAGCCGTGCTGCACGTCGGTCAGTGGGAACCGGGACAGGATCGCGACGCCGTTGTAGGTCTTCTCGCCGATGAACGCCTGGTGCGGGTAGCCGAGCGCCGCGATGCGATCCTGCGGGAAGCGCGCGTCTTCCACCTTCGTCTCTTGCAGGCAGATCACGTCGGGGCTGGCGTCGGCGACCCACCGCTCGAGGTGGTCGAGGCGCACCCGCAGCGAGTTCACGTTCCAGGTCGCGACGCGCATCAGCGCTCCAGCGTGCGCGGATCGGTGAGGTGGCCGGTGATCGCCGACGCGGCCGCGACCGCGGGCGAGACCAGGTAGACCGGCCCGGGCGCGCCCATGCGCCGCGCGAAGTTGCGGTTGGTGGTGGACGCGGTCGTCTCGTCGGGGAGCGGGATGCCCGGGCCGTTCCCGATGCAGCTGCCGCAGCCCGGCTCGCTGACCACCGCGCCGAGGTCGCGGAACAGCGTCAGCAGCCCCTCGGCCTCGGCGTCACGGGCGACCGCGGCCGACGACGGCGTCACGGTGACGCGGACGCCCGGCGCGATGTGGTGGCCGCGGAACACGTCCGCCGCGGCGCGGAGGTCGGCCAAGGAGCCGCCGGTGCACGACGCGATCACCACGTTGTGGATCGCGACGTCGGCGTGCGCGTCGAGCGGCGCGCGGTTGCGCGAGTCGCCCGGCGTCGCGACGGTGAGCGGGATGTCGTCGAGATCGACCCGCATCACGCGGACATACGACGCGCCCGGATCGGGGTGGACCATCAGCTCGGTCGCGTCGAGGCCGCGCCGCGCCGCGAGGAAGTCGAGGATCGGCTTGCAGGGCTCCACCACGCCGGTCATCAGGCCGCCCTCGACCGTCATGTTCGTGAGCACGCTCAGCTCGTCGACGTCCCACTGCGCGAGCGCCGGTCCGCCGAACTCGATGATGCAGGTGTCGGTGGGGGCTTCCCGCCAGTGCTCCTCGCGGAAGTACGGATCGCCGATCAGGTGGAGGATCAGATCCTTGGGCGAGAGGATGCCGCGCGCGTCGCCGTGCACCTCGACGCGAACGACCTTGGGCACCGTGACCGGGATCAGCCCGGTGCGCAGCGCGAACGCCATCGCGGTGCTGCCGACGCCGAACGCGAACGCGTTGAGCACGCCGGCGGTGGGCGTGTGCGAGTCGGTGAGCACGACGACGTCGCCCGGCAGCGCGTAGTCCTCGACGACGATGCGGTGGCACACACCGGGCGGCAGCGCGCGCCCGGGGCCGTGCAGGCGGATGCCGTTGTCCTCGCACGCGGCGACCATCTCGTCGGTGAGCTGCATCGCCGGCGCGAGCCGCGCGCGCTTGACCCCTTCGGGGACGGTCGGGTGGTCGATCAGCACGAAGTGGTCTTCGAAGGCGGCGACCAACTCGGGGCGGTACATCGGCGCCTTGCCCCACGCCTCCTGGTAGAGCGCGACGACCATGCCGGCGGTGTACTCGTGCATCCCGCGGAACCCGGTGCGCGCGAGCACCTGCTGGCCGGGTGACACCGCGGCGATGCCGTCGGGCTGGTCCGCGCCGCGCCACACGCGGCGTGCGATCAGCTTCTCGGCGATGTTCAGCGGCCGCGGCGCGACGTCGAGCGCGTAGGTCGGCGCGATCTCACCCGCGAGCAGCGCAGTTCCGTAGGCCATCAGCCCGCCGTGCTCGGCGACCGCGCGGAAGAACGGCGGCAGCTCGCCGAACAGCTCGCGCACGTCGAGGTCCTCGCCCGCCACGAGCCGGTCGAGCACGCCGCGATCGGTGGTGAACGGCATCCCGCCGTACACCATGTTCTCCTGGAAGATGCGCTGGAAGCTGTCGGCGACCACCAGCTCTACGCCCGCGCCGCGGTGCGCGACGACGGCGACCTCACGCGATGAGCCCGAGCCATACGCGTGCCCGCCGACCGCGACCTGGAAGCCGCCGCTTCGGATGCTGTCGACGCGCACCGTCTCGAGGAAGTTCTCGAGGAAGTACGGCCCGAGGATCTCGGGCGTGTAGCCCAGCGTGCACGCCTGCCCGCTGATCATCGCGTCGGTGTTCACGCCGTAGACGTAGGTGTGATCGCCCACCGGCAGCGGCTCGCCGCGGAGCTGGGCCGCGAGCGCGGCGGCGTCGTCCACCAGGTGCAGGACCCTTCCCTCGAGCTTCACGGCGCCTCCTCCTGTGGTCGACGACTTAGCCCAGCAGCGCCTGGATCGCGATGCCGGGCACCTTGAGCAGCGACGGGCCGGCTTCCATGCGCAGCGTGCGCTCGGCGACCCGGTGCGTGCGGCCGTGGTTCACGAACCACGGCGGCTTCGGCGCCATCACGAACGGGCCGTAGAGCACCGCCTTCTGGGCCTGATCGAACATGTACATGTTGTGGACCACGCCGACGCCCGACTGGATGTCCTCGGGGGTGTGCCCGGGGAACGCGCCCCAGGTGCAGTTCGTCAGCCCGAAGATCAGCCCCGGCCAGATGTTCACCGCGACGCCGCCGTAGCGCAGGTCGGACAGCGCCTGCTGGAACGCCGCCTCGACGCCCGGCGCCTTCTGGGTGCGCGGATCGATGAGCAGCACGCAGGCGAGCGTGCCCCACAGGCGCTCGTTGCAGAACGTCACCGCGCGCGGGAGGAACTCAGTGGCGGACGCGGCGGGCAGCGTGACCTCGTAGATCACGCCGCAGAACGACTCTTCGGTGAAGCAGATCTCGTCCTTCGCCTCGGGGTCGAGCCCGCCGATGAACGTCCACGGCACGGTGTCGGCGCTGCCCTCGGCGAGCTGGATCGACTGCGGGTGCGCATCCACGAACCGCTTCCAGCGGTCGCGGGCGCCGGGGTACCACGCCTTACGCACCGGCTGCCGCGCGATGACCTCCTTGAGCTTCGCGAGGAACGCGTCGCGCTGCGCCCAGCCCTCGGCGAGCACGAGCACCTTCGCGGCGTTGCAGTTGAACGAGGCGTTGTTCGCGAACAGCGTGGCGACGTGCGCCGCCTGGTAGTTCAGCTCGGCCTCGGTCCACTGGCCGGGCACCACCATCACCGGGGTCACGTTGCCGAGCTCGGCGGTGAACGGCTTGGTGTTCGCGCGCTCGCCGCGGGCCTTGCGCTCGGCGCGCCCCTCGGGCGGGCCCCACACGATCGCGTCGTAGGTCTTGTCGGAGCCGGTCACGTGCAGCGTGTCGACCTGGCCGTGCGCGGCGAGGTGCGCGCCCTCCTTCGCGCCGCCGTAGACGACCTCGAGGAAGCCGCGATCGACGAGCGGCTTGAACAGGCGGCGGATGATCGGCCCGAGGTACTCGTTGATCGGGTTCATCTTCAGCACCACGACCTCGTTCTCGACGAACAGCTTGTACAGGCTGTCCATGACCGGGATGCTGTTCACGTTGCCTGCGCCGAGCACCAGCCCGACGCGCCCGCCCTCGGGTGGGCGCTTGTAGTGCACCGCCATCGTCGACGGCAGGCTCTGGCGGGTGACGCCCGGCATCATCCACACCTCGCACGACACGCCGCCGTAGAGCAGCTTGTCGATCAGCCCCTCGGGGAACACCTGGGCGACGAGCTGGCCGTCGGGGCGCTCGGACAGGCGGGAGGCCTCGATCGAGGTGGTGCCGTCGGCCGCGAGCTGGGCGAGCGCCGTCTCGAACAGGCGCAGGTTGCGCATCGTGACCACCGGGCCGCCGAGCCACTCCTCGCCCGACATCGGCGAGTCGGGCGCGTAGCCCTTGGCGCGCGAGGCGAGCGCGACCCACTCGTGTGACAGATCGAGCAGGCGGCCCTTCAGCTCGGTGAGCAGCGCGAGCCGCTCGGCGGGCGTGACCTTCAGCCACGCCGCCTTGTGGTCGTGCAGCGCCGACACGACGCGATCGAGCTCCTCGATCGGGGTGGGCGGCACGCTGGGAGGGGGCGCGGGGAAGGGGTGCGAGGTCATGGGCGCTCCTAGGCGACGAGCCGCCCAAGTAGCCCGTCTACGCGCCGATGTCAGCGGCTATCGCCGGTTCATCGCGGCGCGTTCGCCCGCATCCAGTCCTCGCGGTCGACCAGGGTGGTGCGCAGCGTCAGCAGCTTGCCGGCGCGCATCACCTTCAGGCTCACCGCGTCGCCGGGGCGGTGGAACGCGATCGCCTTCGTGAGCCCGAGGTTGTCTGCGACCTCGCGCCCCTCGACCTCGACGATCACGTCGCCGGCACGCAGGCCAGCCGTCGCTGCGGGCGTGCCGGGGTAGACCTCGCGCACCAGCGCGCCCTTGTCGACGTCGAAGCCCTGCTCGCGCGACAGGGCCAGCGTCACGGTGCCGGTGGCGACCCCCATGAACCCGCGTGATACGCGGCCGTGCGTGCGGAGGTCGTCGAGCGCGCCGCGCACCAGGTCGATCGGCACCGCGAAGCCGACGGTGTTCGCGCCGCTGATGATCGCGGTGTTGATGCCGACGACCTTGCCGTCGAGATCGAACAGCGGGCCGCCGGAGTTGCCGGGGTTGATCGCGGCGTCGGTCTGCAGGAACTCCTGCAGCCCGGAGTATTGGCTCGGGCGCGCCTTGCCGGAGAGGATCCCCGTGGTGACGGTGTGCCCGAGCCCGAGCCCGTTGCCGACGGCCACCACCCGGTCGCCGACCCGCGCGTTGTCCGACGAGCCGAGCGCGAGGTAGGGCCAGATCCGGTCCTGGGGGAGCTGCAGCAGGGCGACGTCGAGATCGGCGTCGCTGCCGAGCAGCACCGCGTTCACGAACGATCCGTCGTGGAACTTCACCTTGAGCTTCGACGAGTTCGCGATGACGTGGTGGTTCGTGAGCAGCAACCCGTCGGGCGAGATGATGAACCCGCTGCCCTCGCCGTCGCGGTAGTGGCCACCGCCGGGCGGCAGCCCGAAGTGGTCGCGCAGCCACTGCGGGGCCTCGGAGGCGACCGCGCGCTGCTCGGCGACCTCGATGGACACGACCGCGGGGACCACCGCGTCCACCAACGGCGCGAGCGATCGCGCGGGGTTGAACGCGGGGGGCGTCTGCGGCGGCGGCCCGTCGGCGGCGGCGCGTACGGGCCCGAGGAGGGCGAGCGCGAGCAGCGGAACGGAGAGTCGAGCGAGCGGGTGGGTCATGCGTGTCCCTCACGGTCGAGTGCGCGTGGATGGGATCAGGTTTGTCGCGCGGGCTAGGTCAGTCAAGGTGCGGAATGTCACCCGTTGTCGGGACAGGCGCGCCGCAGGGGAGGTTCCACTGTCGACGGTCGAGCTGGGAGGGGAGGTGGTGCGCGCCGTCTCGGTGGGCGGGCTCGAGACCTGCATCGAGCTGCCGGCGTGGAAGCTGTGCTTCGACATCGGGCGCTGTCCTCCGACGGCGACGCGCCTGCCGCACGTGCTGTTCACCCACGCGCACTCCGATCACATGGGCGGCATCGCGCACCACTGTGCTACCCGCGACATGATGGGCATGTCGCCGCCCACCTACGTGATCCCGGCCGAGAACACGGAGGCGTTCCACGCGCTGCTGGACGCGTGGCGCGCGCTCGATCACTCGTCGTTTCCGTGCGAGGTGGTGCCCGCGCGGCCGGGCGACGTCCTCCCGCTCGGGAAGGGGCGGTTCGCGCGTGCGTTCAAGGCGTACCATCGGGTGCCGACGCTCGGCTGGGCGCTCGGGACGACGCGCAAGCGGCTGCGCGACGAGCTCGCGGGGCTCGGGCGCGAGGCGCTCCGCGCGCTGCGCGAGGCGGGCGAGTCGCTCGAGGTGCAAGAGGAGCGGATCGAGGTGGCGTTCTGCGGCGACACGCTGATCGAGGTGGTCGAGCGCGAGGAGATGGTGCGCACGGCGAAGCTGTTGATCCTCGAGGTCACGTTCCTCGACGACGCGGTGCCGGTGAAGAAGGCGCGCGCGAAGGGGCACATCCACCTCGACGAGGTGGTCGAGCGCGCCGACCTGTTCGAGAACGAGGCGATCTTGATCACGCACGTCAGCCAGCGCTACAGCAACCGGCAGATGCGGGAGATCCTGGCTACGCGGCTGCCGCCGCGGCTGCGCGAGCGGGTACACGTGCTCGAGCACGCGCCGCCGTGGACCCCCTGAGACCGGGCTCCATCCACGCTGCGCGCTCGGCCGGCCGGGACGGCCGGCCCACGTCTCACAGTGGTGAGGGCTCTGGCTCCATCCGTGGGTCGGCCGGCCGAGACGGCCGGCCCACGTCTCTCTGAGGTGGCGGCTCTGGCTCCACCGTGGGTGAGGGCTCTGGCTGGATCCGTGGGTCGGCCGTCCCGGCCGACCGTCTGTGGACCGTCGCCGCGGACGCGCTGGGGATCAGTCGATCGCGACGGTGGTGATGTGGTGCTTCATCGCCGGGAGTTGGCCGCGCACCGCGGCGCCGTAGAGCTCTTGGACCTTTCGCGTGATCGGACCGGGTGTGCCGTTGCCCACCTCGAGCCGGTCGATCGCCCGGATCGGGGTGACCTCGGCGGCGGTGCCGACCATCCACGCCTCGTCCGCGACATAGAACCCGTCGCGCCCGAAGAACGTCTCTTGGACCTGGTAGCCCTCGTGCTCGAGCAGCTCCATGACCGAGCGGCGGGTGATGCCGGGCAGGATGTTCGCGACCGGCGGCGTCTTGATGCGGTCGTGCTTGGCGACGAACACGTTCTCGCCGGTGCCCTCGGCGACGAAGCCGTGCTGGTCGAGCATGATCGCCTCGTCGAAGCCGTCCTCGAGGGCCTCGACGCGGGCCATGATGCTGTTCACGTAGTGCCCGACCACCTTCGCGCGCTGCAGGGCGGCGTTGGGGTGGTGGCGGGTGTAGCTCGACGTCTTCACCGACACGCCCTTGCTCATGCCCTCCTCGCCCAGGTAGGCGCCCCAGCGCCACGCGGCGATCACCACGTGCACCGGGTTCGTCCGGGCGCCGAGCCCCATCGCACCCGAGCCGTAGAACGCGATCGGCCGGATGTAGGCCTCGGAGAAGCGGTTGCGCGCGAGGGTGTCCAGGCACGCCTGCACCAGCTCGTCTTCGGTGTAGGGGATCTCCATCCGCATCATCTTCAGCGAGTCGAAGAACCGCTCGAAGTGCTCGTGGAGTCGCCATACGCCCGCCGAGCCGTCAGGCTGCGTGTACGAGCGGATCCCCTCGAACGCGCCCATCCCGTAGTGCAGCGTGTGCGACAGCACGTGGACCTTCGCGTTCTCGAACGGGATCAGCTCGCCGTCCATCCAGATCAGGTCGGACTCGATGCCCATGCTCAGCCTCCCTCGACGACATTGCCGTCGGTGTCGAGCTCGACGATCTCGAGGCCGAGCGTCTGCAGGTCGGCGTACACCTTGTCGCGGTCGCCGACGACGACCCACACCATCTTGCTCGGGTCGATACGCGCGGCGAACGCCGCGTTCGCCGACTCTACGGTGACGGCGGTGACGCTCGGGAGGTAGGTCTCGGGCCAGTCGGTGGGCAGCCCGTAGCGCCAGATCTGGGCCTGCTCGTCGAGGATCGCGCCGGTGGTCTCGTAGCCGCCAGGGAACCCGTTGACCTGCATCGACTGGTAGTAGGCGAGCTCGCGCGCGTCGACCGGGCGGTCGCCGAGCGCGTCCTCGATCTCCTTCTTCAGCTCGAGCAGCGCGGGCAGCGTGACGTCGGTCTGCACCGACGCGGAGCAACCCCACACGCCCGGGCCGTCCCACGCGCCGAGGAAGCAGCGGGCGCCATAGGTGTAGCCCTTGTCCTCGCGCAGGTTCATGTTGACCCGCGACGTGAACTGGCCGCCGATCGCCTCGTTGGCCATCATCAACGGGAACCAGTCGGCATCGGCGCGGGTGCCGATCGGCTGGAGCACGCGCACGACGCTCTGGGCGGCGCCCGCCTTGTGGATGAAGTAGAGCCGCGTCGCGTCGGGGGTGGCGAGCGTGGCCTGCGGGGCCGCGGTCTTGACCTCGGGCGCCCACTTCGCGATGCGCGCCTCGAGCAGCGGCACGATCTCGTCCGCGGTGATGTCGCCGCCGACGAAGATCATCGCGTTCTTCGGGCCGGCCCACTCGCGGTAGAACGCACGCATCCGATCCGGGGTGATCGCGTCGTAGTCGGCCTCGCTGCGCAGGCGGCCACGGTAGGTGTCGCCGTAGAGGATGTTGTAGGAGACCTGCTGCGCGATCGTGGCGGGATCTTCCTTGGCGAGCTTCAGGTTCGCCACGAGGCGGCGCTTGAGGATCGTCCACTCGTCCTCGGGGAAGGTGGGCTCGAGCACCACCTTGGTCCACAGGTCGAGGGTGGGCTCGAGGTTGCGGACCAGGCCGCTCGCGCCGACATACGAGGAGTCGACGTTCGCGCCGGAGTAGAGGCTCGAGCCGATCTTCTTCAGCTCACGGGCGATGTCGTCGGCGCGGAGGTCGCCGGCGCCGTCGTCGAGCAGGTCGAACGTGACCTCGGCGAGCCCGGTGGCGTCTGCCGGATCGGCCCAGCCGCCGACGTTGAACACGAGGCGGACGTTGAACAGCGGCACCTCGTCGTTCGTCGCGACGACGACCTGCAGGCCGTTGGACAGCGTGCGGGTCTCGGTCTCGGGCATCGAGAACGCGGGGGTGGGCAGCGCCGCGGGCAGCGTGCGCGGCGCGGCGGCGAGCGGGGCCGGGGGCTTGGTGGCGGGGCAGCCGGCGAGGGCCACCAGGGCGATCACGGAGAGTACGCGCATCACTGGGAATCCTCGTCGGTGGGGGCGTCGGCGGCGGGCCAGATGTGAAGCTCGACGCGGGGCTGGGTCAGCACCTTGCGGCCCCAGGCCAGCACGTCGTCGGGGGTGGCGGCGGTGAACCGCGCGAGGTCCTTGGCCATGAAGTCGGGGTCGCCGGCCAGGGCGTTGTAGCTGGAGAGCTGGCTGCCCTTGCCCGACACGGTGGTGAGGCCGCGGTAGAAGCCGACCTCGAAGCTCGCCTTGGCGGCCTCGATCTCGTCTGTGGTCGGCGGCGCGTCGCCGAGCACCTCGGCGATCACCGCGTCGGCGGCGGCGAGCACCTCGTCGGTGGTATGCCCCTTCGCGGCGGTGCCCGAGAGCAGGTAGACGCTGCCCCACGCCAGCGACATCTGGTAGATGCTGATGTCCTTCGCGACCTGCTGGTCGCGCACGAGCGCCTTGTACAGACGGCTGTCCTTGCCGCCCGAGAGCACCGAGGACAGGAGGTCGAGCTCGGCGTCGCCCGGAGCGTACAGCGGAGGCGACATCCACGCGGCCCACACCTTCTGCTCGGGCACCTCGTCGTACTGGCGCACCACCTTGTGCTCGGGGATGGCGATCGGGGCCGGCGGTGCGGACGCCGCGTCGGGTCCGCGCGGGATCGCGCCGAAGTACTGCGCGACCAGCGACTTCGCCTCGGCGGTGTCGAAGTGGCCGGAGATGACGAGCGAGGCGTTGTTCGGCGCATACCACTTGCGGAAGAACGCCTTCACCGCCTCGAGGTCGGCCGCTTCGAGATCGGCGTGGCTGCCGATCGGCATGTGCCGGTAGGGGTGTCCCTCGGGGAAGATCGCCTGGAACAGGTCGACGAACGCCTCGCCATAAGGGGGGTTCTCGTAGCGCTGGCGCCGCTCGTTCTTCACGACCTCGCGCTGGTTGTCGAGCATCGTCTGATCGAGGATCGGCAGCGACCAGCCGAGACGCTCGCTCTCCATGAACAGCGCGAGCGGCAGGTGCTGGCTGGGCAGCTCCTCGTGGTACTCGGTGCGATCGAACGAGGTGGAGCCGTTCACCTCGGCGCCGACCTCCTGGAGCGGCGCGAAGTACTCGCCGGGGACGTTCTCGGTGCCCTGGAACAACAGGTGCTCGAACAGGTGCGCGAAGCCCGTCAGCCCGGGCTCCTCGTCGCGCGAGCCGACCTTGTACCAGACCTGGACGAACACGATCGGCGTCGAGGGATCGGGCGCGAGGATCACCTCGAGGCCGTTGTCGAGCGTGTACTTCTCGTGGGGGATGTGTGGCGCGTCGCTGGCCAGGGCCAGGCTGGACGCTGCGATCATCAACGCGAGGGCTGTCACGGCTCTGCCTCCGAGGGTTTGGTCGGGCCCCTTAATGGGGGGAGACAAGGCGCGCCGTTTCTACTAGAGTCGGGGCGTTTCGGATCGCCTGGAGCACCACGTTGCGAATCGCACCCGTTCTGACCGTCGCGCTCGCCCTCACCGGCTGCGCCTCCGACTGGAAGGCCTTCGGCATCGACACCGCCTGTCGTGAGGTCGTGTACTTCCCCGATCAGGATGGCGACGGCTGGGGCCTGTCTACCGATCCGGGCACCGTGAGCTGTGATCCCCCCGAGGCGGGCGCGGTTCGAAACAACCGCGACTGCGACGACGAGGACGCCTCGGTGACGGGTCGCATCGGCTCGCTCTGCCCCTCGCAGCTCGTCGCGCAGACCGAACCCGCGGACTTCGTCTCGGTCTCGGTCGCGGGAAGCGAGTGGGTGCTGATGCACGCGGAGACCGACCTCGTGTGGGCTGCTGCCGCCGAGCAGGCGTGCGGCGCGTTCGGCTGGGGCGGTTCTCTCGCGACGTTCGACACGCAGGCGCAGCTTCGCGAGGTGCTCGGGGCGCTCGGCGACTTCGAGATCTACGCGGCCTTCGTGGGCTTCCACCCCACCGAGCGCACCTTCGGCGCGTACGACGAGGAGGGCGACTGGGTCGACGCTGCGACAGGGCCGTCGGTGGTTCCGCTGTGCAGCTGCATGGGCGCTACCGCGGCCGACGACAACCAGCCCGGCTGCGGCGACGCCTACACCACCGATCTGCGCTACCTGGCCGTCGTGCGCGACGGCCGCCACGGCGCGACGTTCAACGACGCCAACTGGTGCCTGGGCACGCCCGACGAGGCGCTCCCGCCGACGGTCCCTTCGGAGGCGCCGGCCTACGAGCGCCTGTTCGGGCACTTCATCTGCGAGCGCCCGATCCCGACGCCGAGCGACTGGGATCTCGCGACGTTGGCGTCCGACGCGGAGTGACGGGGCGCGTCAGGGGCGCCGTCGCGGCAGCACGGCGGCCTCGAAGGTGACGCGGGCGATCGCGCGGGCGCTCCACGCCCCGTCGACCCACGCCGCGCCCGCGCCCAGCTTCAGACCCAGTCCGAGCTTGGGCTTGAAGCGCCACTTCACTCCGCCACCGACCAGCACCTCGGCGCCGATCGCCTGTGCGCGGAACACCGGCCCGGCGCTGACGAAGCCGTGGTAGCCGACGACGATCACGTCGCTTCCTCGGCGTAGCTCGAGCGCGGGGATCGTCTCGAGGGCGCCCGCGATCCAGGCCTGGCGGGCGGTGATACCGAGCGCGGTGAAGCGGCCGATCGCGTACACGTCGTCGTAGCGCCCCCACCACCACGCCACGCCGCCCGACCAGCCGGGCCCCGCGTAGCTCGGCGCGCCGAGGTCGAACGTGCCGCCTGCCCCGATCTGGAACATCGCGCCGTGCTGCGGCGTGGTGATCGCGGCGGCGGGGGAGGCGACCAACAGCAGGAGGAGTGCCAGGAGCGTGCGCATGGCGCTACATACCTCCGCCCGCTACCCGTCGCATCGCAGATCCCCGCGTGCGCGCCCCATTGGAGTCCTCTCGATGAATGATCTCGTCCTCCGCGCGCTGCGCGGCGAGCCGGTGGAGCGCGTGCCGGTGTGGTTCATGCGCCAGGCGGGTCGCTACCTGCCCGAGTACCGCGCGGTCCGAGCGCGGCTGTCCTTCCTCGAGCTGTGCAAGGACCCCGACACGATGGCGGAGGTGACGATCCAGCCGATCGATCGCTTCGGCTGCGACGCGGCGATTGTGTTCTCAGACATTCTCGTCGTCCTCGAGGCGATCGGGCGCCCGTTCCACTTCGACGGTGGGCATGGCCCGGTGGTCCCGTCGCCGGTGCGGGACGCGGCGGCGGCAGCCACGCTCGTCCGTCCGGACGTCGCCGACGCGCTCCCCCACGCGCCCGAGGCGATCCGCCGGTTCATCGCCGCCCGCCCGGAGACCCCGATCCTCGGGTTCGCCGGCGCGCCGTTCACGCTGCTCTGCTACCTCGTCGAGGGGAAGGGGAGTCGCTCGTTCGAGGCCGTGAAGAAGCTGCTGTTCAGCGATCCCGACACCGCGGAGCGGCTGCTCGGACTGCTCGCGGACGTGGCCGGCGACTACCTCCAGCTCCAGGTCGACGCGGGCGCCGCCGCGGTGCAGCTCTTCGACACCTGGGCGGGGATCCTGTCGCCCGAGGACTGGGAGCGGTGGTCGCTCCCGTTCGTGCAGCGCGCGTTCGCGCGGGTCTCTGGCGTGCCGCGGCTGTACTTCACCCGCGACAGCGCGGTGTTCCTCGACCGGCTCACCCAGACCGGGGCGGACGCGCTCAGCCTCGACTGGCGCCTCGACCTTCGCGCGGCGCGCGCGCGGCTCGGGCCGATCCCGGTACAGGGCAACCTCGATCCGACGGTGCTCTACGCGCCCGAGGCGGAGATCCGGCGGCGGGTGCGCGCCATCCTCGATGCGGGCGGCGGGCGCGGCCACGTGTTCAACCTCGGCCACGGCGTGCTCCCCGACACGCCGATCTCGGGCGTCGAGGCGATGATCGACGAGGTTCGGCGCTATCGGATCGGCTGAGCGGGCGGCGTGAGCCACACGGGCCCGGTCGCGGCCCACGCCGCGCCCGTGTCGTCCGTTGCCACGGCGAGGGCCCAGCGCGCGCCGCGCGGGATCGTCGCAACATAGCTGTCGCCGGCGGCGGCCCATGTCGCGATCACCACGCCGTCCGCGATCAGCAGCACGCGGGTGAACACCGGCTCGGCGGACGCGACGGTGATCCGCGCGGCGTGCGGGCGCAGCTTCGCGTCCGCGGAGGGCGCCGGGACGATCTCGCCGGGCGGCCACCCATCCACCGTGAAGGTGACGAGGCCGCCCGTCGTGGCGACCACGTCGCCGCGGGTCAACGCCTGCTCGACGTCGACGCCCGCGAACGCGGTGGGATCGTCCACGCGCGCCCAGGCCAACGGGCCGACAGGGACGAGCGGAACGCCGGCGTCGAGCCACGTGAACCACGACGACCAGCGCGTCAGCGCCGGGTCGGGTGCGTCGAGGTGCACGAGATCGGGCGCTGGGCGCACCGCCCACGGCGCGTCCGCCACGTCGAGCCACGCGAGGTCCACCACAGTGAAGCGGTTCGTTCCGGGCCCGCCCCACACCGCCGCGAGCGCGTCCTCGGGGGTGAGCCCGTTCACGGCCGGCGCGCCGAGCCCGCCGTAGCGGACGCTGGCCGCGAAGGGCCACGCGGTGAGGCGCCAGCCCTCCGGGTGCGTCAGCTGAACCCCGTCGCGCCACCGCAGCGGTGGTGTGTCGTCGACCGGCACCTGGGTGCCCGCCGCGCTGCTCTCGGGTGCCACGACGACGAAGCCCAGGCCGCGACCCGCGGCCTCCCGCAGCGCGTCGGCGTCCGAGCCTCGGAAGGTGTCCGAACGGGCGCCCTTCCCGCGGAGGTCGACGAGCACCCGCGGGCCCGGGTCGAAGCGCGGGGTCAGCGTGAGGCGGACCAGCGCGGTCTGGGAGGGGGGCACCGTCACCGTCAGCGCGGTCGGTGCGAACGCGGGTCCGGCATCGGCGTCGAGCTGGTACGTGCCGGCTCCGAGCGGGAGTGTCGCCCCCGTGTACGGCACGTACGCGGTCCCTTCGCGTCCTGCGTCGTCGCGCCACGTGATCCACAGGGGCGGTGGGGCGGTGCCTCGTCCGATCACCGCGACGGTGAGCGCACCGGGCGCACCGGGCGCGAGGATCAGGTCGGCGTCCGGCGCCACGAGCTGCCCGGGGGCGCGGCCGTCCGCCTCGGCGCGAACGGCGGTCACGTCGCCCTGGATCTCGACCGAGAACGCGGGCTCCGCGAGGGGGATCGCGCCGACGCGCTCTGCGCCACGGTACAGCCCCAACAGGTCGGCGCCCGCAGCCTCGCCCGAGATCGTCCGCGGCGCGTCGGCCCACCACGCCGGGGCTTCGGCGTCCGGGGCGACCAGCAGGCCCGTCGCGCCCCCGATCTCGATCACGCCGCCCCGGTCGGCGACGACGGCGCCGTCGTGGCCGAGCGTGGTGCCACCGACCACCTGGCCGTCGAGCAGCGACCCGCCGAGCGGGTGCAGCCACAGCGCATCGGCGCCGGTGATCCGCAGCCAGGGCCCGTCGGGATCCGGCGCCCAGGTGACCTCCGCCCACGCGCCCTCGCCCGGCGCCACCCGGCCGGGCAGCGAGACGATCGGTCCGGCGACCCGCACGTGGGCCTCGTCGAGCGTGAGCTCGCGTACGTCGAGCCACCCGCCGTCGACCAGCGGGATCAGCTCTCGCAGCGCGTCGGGCTCCCCCCACGGCGCGGCGTCGATCGCGGTCGCGCCGCCCACCCCGGGCACGGTGAGCGCGGCCCCGGGCGCGCGCAACACGGCGCGGAACCACGCGTTGGCGACGTAGAGGTCACCGACGCGCCCGGCTCCGCCCTCGATCCGCATCGCCGCGCAGCCGACCTCGGCGACCACGACCTGGCCCACCTCCGGGGCGCTCGGTACACACGCCCTCCCCGCGCGCGGCGTGGGCCCGGGCTGGCACGCGATCAGCCCGAGCGCGAGGAGCAGCTCACTTCGCGTCGGCAAAGTTGATGGCCGACGGCGTGATCTTCACCGGCCCATCGTAGTCCTCGGGGACGTCGCGGGTGGTCCACGTCCACGTCCGCGTCTGCCCTGGCTTGATCGGCGCCTTCTTCTCTTCCTCCATCGGGATCGGCCACCGCTCCGAGACCACGGGCCACTCGTCGCGGCCCGCCACCTGACCTGGCCGGTCCCACTGAACCCAAAGCGAGAGGTAGGTGATCGTCTTCGGCCCGTTGTTGGTCACGTCGACGTCGAACTGCCAGCCATCCAGCGGGCCGTCCTTCTGCTCGGCGAGGTTGATCCGCTTGCGCCGGGCCTCTCCGAGCGCGAGGTGCTCGCGATAGCCCGCCACCTCGATCGCCTGACGTGCTGCCTTCTTCCGCTTCTTGTCGGCGTTCGGATACTCGGCGAGGAACTGTTCCCACGCCGCGAGCGAGTCGACGTCACGCGCGCGGGAGAACAGGAAGTCCTCGCGCTTCGTCATCGCCTTCTCGCGGTAGATGCCGTCCGAGAAGCGGGTGAGGTAGTCGTCGTAGCCCTCGAGCGTCTTCGCCTCGTCGGCCTTCGCCAGGTAGAGCTCCTCGAGCCGTGTGCGCG
Organism: uncultured Enterobacteriaceae bacterium; assembly: GCA_964419905.1. GTDB lineage: Bacteria > Myxococcota_A > UBA796 > UBA796 > JAFDJI01. The sequence goes on along the minus strand of CAYQSE010000107.1, from coordinate 1,750 downwards.
CCTGGAGGTCGAACCGGCTGCCCGGATGATCGGCGAGGTAGGCCTCGTAGGCCGCGATGTCGTCCTGCTTCTGGACCTCGTGGAACGGCTCGCAGCCGCTCGACAGCAGCGCGGCGAGGACGAGGGCGAGGGCGTGACGCATGGGACCTCCTGCTTCGGCGGCCCCTTCTAGCCGGTCGGGGCGCTCGGAGCCCGTCGCGCGTAGCGCGCGGGCTCCTCCCGTGACCGTGCCCGTGCCCGTGACCGTTCGGGGCGCTGGAGGGGCTGGGGCGATCGCCGCCAGCCGCTGCGCTCGCCGGGCTGCGACGCGCGCATGCGGGGGCTCGACCTCGCGGCCGGTCTTTCCGCCTGGACGTGAACGGGCAGGGGCAAGGGCACGGTCATGGGCACCGCTCGCTTCGCGAGCTGGGAGGAGCCTGCGGGCGTGCGCGCTTGGCGCGCTACGCCCGACAGGCTCCTACCCGCCCGCGATGGCCTCGGCCTCGCGCTTCACCCACTCGGTGGCCTGCGTGAGGCCGCGCTTCGCGATCAACGTCTCGATGAACCCAGGCACCCACCCGCGGAGGCGCACGTCGACCGAGTAGGTGACGCGGCTCCATCCGGGCTTCTCGGGCAGCGCCTCGACGCGCCAGAACCCGACCGAGTCGTCGAGGTCGCTCTCGCGGGTGTAGTCGAGCGTCCAGGTCATCCAGCCCTCGGCCGGCTTGTAGACGTGATCGACGTAGTAGGCGACCTTGGTGCCCATCGCGCCGACGAGGAAGCGCACCTTGATGCGCTCACCCTGGTTCTCGTACTCGGCGCACTCGAGCACGCCGCTGACCCACTGCGGGTACTTGTCGTAGCGCGTGATCCGCGACCAGATGACCTCGGGCGACGCGTTGACGTCCTGGACGACGATGCCGCGACCGCCGCTCTCGGCCTCGATCTGCTTCTTGATCATCGCGCCGGTGGCCAGCGTCGCGAGGTCGTCCGCGGACAGCGCCAGAACGGGCGGAGCGCCGTTGTAGGGGGTCACCACGCCCTGGTGCGGGTGCGGGGTGTCCTCGCTGGCGGCGAGCGCGGGCGCGGCGCACAGGCACAGCGCGAGGGCGAACAGGGGCAACTTGCGCATAGAGACGGCCTCCCACATCCGAGCGGTCTTAACCCGAACGCCGCTGGGACGGTCCGGGCGGGTGGTCTATTCCCCCGGCGGGCGCGGGGCAGTCATCCGGCGCGGATCGAGCAGGTCGTCCAGGCGATCCGCGGGCAGGACGCCGCGCGTGAGCGCCACCTCGCGGAGCGTGCGTCCGGTCTCGTGCGCCTCCTTCGCGAGCGCGGCCGCGGCGTCGTAGCCGAGCACGGGGGCCAGCGCGGTGCACAGCGACAGGTTGCGCTCGAGGTGGGCGGCGATCGCGCCTTCCTGCGCTTCGAGCCCGCGCACGCACCGCTCCGTGAACGCGTCCACGCCGTTCGCGAGCAGACGGATCGACTCGAGCAACGCGTGGGCCATCACCGGGACGTAGGTGTTGAGCTCGAGGTGACCGCCCAGGCCGCCCACCGTGATCGTCCCGTGGTTCCCGATCACGCGCGCCGCCACCTGCGTGAGCATCTCGCTCATCACCGGGTTGACCTTGCCCGGCATGATCGAGGAGCCCGGCTGGGTCGCGGGCAGCGACAGCTCGCCGAGTCCCGCGCGGGGCCCGCTCGCGAGCAGGCGCAGGTCGTTGGCGATCTTCGTGAGTGACACGGCCAGGGTGTTCAGGTGCCCGTG
>CAYQSE010000106.1:0-17744 GCA_964419905.1 uncultured Enterobacteriaceae bacterium | reverse complement strand
GGCTGGCTTCGTGACCTCCGATTGGGCCACGGGCGTTCGTCTGCAACGCGGCTGTAGTCATCTGGTGTGTTGAACAGGTCGGCCGGGACGGCCGACCCACTTCCCTTTGCCGCAGCCCTGGGCCGGCCGTCCCGGCCGGCCGCCCCGATGGCCCCGGCGGAGAAGGCGCGCGGCCCGCTACAGCGCGTCGCGGCGCTCGTGGGCGCCGTACGCCTTCGGCTCGAGCGTGATCAGCGTGTGCAGCGGCAGCGGCAGGTGCGGGATGGCGTCGAGGGGCTGGTCGGTGAAGTAGCCGTACAGCGCGCGCAGCACGGCCTGGTGCGAGACGACGAGCACCGGCGTGCGCGCGCGCTCGAGCTCGAGGAGCACCGGCTCGAGGCGGTCCATCACGTCCTCGTAGGACTCGCCGCGCGGGTGGCGATAGCGGAGCTTGTCAGCCTTGCGCGCGGCGAACTCGTCGGGGAAGCCGCTCGCGATCTCGGCGTAGGTCAGGCCGTCGAATCGCCCGGCGGAGATCTCGTCGAGCGCGCGCCAGCGGCGGACGGGGCGGCCGGTGGCCTCGGCGGTGGCCACCGCGCGGGTGAGCGTGCTCGTCCACACCTGGAGCGGGCCGTCGCCGAAGCGCTGGTCGAGCGCGTCGCGCAGCGCGCCGGCGTAGCGCTGACCGGCGTCGGTGAGCGGGCTGTCGCCGCCGAGGCGGCCTTGCGCGTTGAACGCGCTCTGGCCGTGCCGCGACAGCAGGATCGGGCGCCCGCCGAGGTGCAGGTTCATCAGGAACGACACGATGCGCCCGGGCAGGAACCCCTCGATGCGGTTCAGCTCGACGCGGCGGTTCACGTCGATCAGCTTCACGTAGGCGGGCTCGTCCTCCCCCATCGGCTCGTAGGCGCTCTCGTAGTTCGCGATGCGCTCGCGGAAGTCCGCGATCGCGTCCTCGGTCGAGGCGCCGGCGTAGTCGGGGGAGCGCAGCTTCGTCTCGCGGATGTTCGCCTCGACGATCGCGCGGTCCTCGCAGATCGACTCGATGAACACGACGTCGACGTCCGCCGCGCGGAGCGTGTCGTGCACCCACTGCCGGCGGGCCCGCGTGCTGTTCGTCGCGTCGTAGATCGCGACGTCGCCCCCTTCCGCGAGCCACGTCAGCAGGTCGTCGAGCGCGGCCCGGGCCAGCGCGGCCCTCAGCTTCGCGCCTTCTTCGTTCTCGGGGTCGAAGAACCGCGCGGGCTGCTGGGCGCCGAGGCGCTCGCGCCGGTAGTTGCCGACGTTGAACACCCGCGCGTCGAAGCCGCGCCACGCGAGGTAGCGGGCGAGCTTTCGCGCGGTGTAGGTCTTGCCGCGCGCGGGCAGCCCGACCATCACCAGCGCGGTCTTGCGGATCGGCGAGCCCTCTCCGCGCACGCTCAGACGCCGTGCGCGGCGTCGATCTCTTCGACGTCGCGCGGCGAGCCGAGGAAGACCGCGATCCACCGCGTGTCGTCGTTGCTCTCGAGCACCAGCTTCGCGATGACCGTCATCGGCACGCTGAACAGCGCCCCGACCGGCCCCCACAGCCAGCCCCAGAACAACAGGGAGAGGAACACGACCATGGGCGACAGCCCGAGGCTGCGGCCCTGGAAGCGGGGCTCGAGCAGGCTGCCGATCATCGTGTTGATCACGAGGAACCAGATCGCGAGACCGATGGCCCAGCCGGGGCCCGCTTGCACGAGCGCGAGCGCGACCGGCGGCACCGCGGCGATGAACGAGCCGATCGTCGGGATGTAGTTGAGCAGGAACGCGATCAACCCCCAGAGGATCGGGAAGTCGACCCCGAACGCCGCCGCGCCCGCCGCGGCGAGCAGCCCGGTGATCACGCTCGCGATGGTCTTGATCACCAGGTAGCGCTGGATCTGGATCGTCGTGTCGGTGAACGGCCCGAACGGGCGCTCGTGCGTGCCGAACGCGACCTCGACCTTGCGCGACCACTCGCTCGCCTCGAACAGCATGAACGTCAGCGTGATGATCACGATCACGCCGCGCCCGAGGACCCCGACCAGCGCGTTGAGCGACTGGCCGACCAGCTGCATCATCACGCCCGCGTTCGCCTCGGTGAGGTCCATGCTGGTGAGGTCGACCCCCCACATCGACGCGTAGTCGACGGTGCGGCGGGTCAACGCGGCGAAGTCGGTCTCGTACTGGCCGATCCGCGCGGTGAACGCGCGCACCGTCTCGGCGAGGATGCCGGTGACGCCGGCGAGGAACGCCGCGATCACCAGCACGACCAGGGCGATCGACGCCCACCGCGGCACGCCGAGCCGCCGGAGGAAGGTGAGCGGCGGGATCGCGAGCATCGCGAGGAAGGTGGAGAACAACACCGGCAGCAGGATGTCGGTCGCCGCCCGCAGCCCGGCGACCACCACCACGAACGCGGCGGCCCCGATCAGCGCGCGTAGCGCGCGTCCCTCGTGCGGCTTGTCGCTCATGCCCCTTCCACGTCCTGCACGCGGTGCAGGTAGACGTCGTGCTTGCTGTACGGGATCTCGATGCCGTTCGCGGCGAACGCCTTGTAGATCCGGGTGTTGACCTGATCGATCACATAGCCGCCTATCTCGGGGCGCTCCGCCCAGCACTTCAGGTCGAACACCAGCCCCGAGGCTCCGAACGCGCGGAAGCGGACGCGCGGCGCCGGGTGGGCGGCGACGCCGTCGACGCCCGCCGCGCACGCCAACAACACCTCGCGCACCTGGTCGATGTCGCTGCCGTACGCGCACTCGACCGTCGCGCGCACGCGGAACTTCTCGTGCGGTCCGCCGCTCTGGTTGACGATGCGCGCGTTCGCCATCACCGCGTTCGGCACGATGACCTCGACATCGTCGCGGGTCAGCAGGCGCGTGGCCCGGATGCCGATCTCGGTGACGCGGCCGCGGTCCCCGCCGTCGATGATCAGGTAGTCGCCGAGCTTGTACGGCGCGTCGGCGAGGATGAACACGCCGGCGAACAGGTTGGCGAGCGTGTCGCGCGCCGCGAAGCCGACCGCGATGCCGACGATGCCCGCGGACGCGAGCCAGCCCGTGAGGTCGATCTCCCAGGAGAGGAACAGGAAATAGACCGCCGTGCCGTACACCACGGCGCGCCCGGCGAAGTCGAACACCGGCAGCGTGCGCGCGTTGATCAGGTCGAGCTGCTCGGCGCGCGCCGACGCCCAGTCGAGCAGGTCGCCGACGATCCGGGCGCACGCCAGCGTCCACAGCGCGACCGCGGTGGTCATCAGCAGGCCGCGGCCGATGTAGGGGATCGGCGGGTAGAGATCGAGCAGCGCCAGCGCGTACCACGCGCCCCCCAGCGCAAACGACATCGAGAACGGCGTGCGCAGGTGCCGCACGAGGATGTCGTCCAGCTCCGTGGCCGTGCGGTGCGTCAGCCGCAGCACCACGCCGCGGAAAAGCACGCTGATCAGCAGCGCGACGAGCAGGCCGGCGGACAGCGCGAGGAACGCGCCGGTGCCGGTGATCAGGGCGGTAGGGGTCTCGCTGACGGCGTCCAAGTGCCCTCCGGAGGCAGCCCCGCATAACGCCGCGAGGGCGGGGGGAAAATGAGCAAGGCGGCCGGCCGGGACGGCCGGCCCACGTCTGGACTGCAGCTTCTAGGAGGCACGGCGTTGGCCGAGCACTTGCTGTGGGCCTGGATGCATGCTGCTGGCGGGCCCTTCCTGGTGCGCCCGGACCCCGAGTCGTGGGCCGGCCGTCCCGGCCGGCCGGCATGTTGCTGGCGGGCCCTGCCTGGTGCGCCCGGACCCCGAGTCGTGGGCCGGCCGTCCCGGCCGGCCACCCGCGGGAGGCGAGGAGATAGCGGGCGGCTTGGAGGGTCACCGGGAGCTCGGGGTGCCGCATGAAGCCGTGCCGCGCCCCGTCGTAGAGGTGCAGCTCGACCGGCAGCCCGCGCTCGCGCCGCCACGCCGCGAGCGCGGTGGACTGCCGGACGTCGACGATGCCGTCGGCGGTGCCGTGGAACAGGCCGAGCGGGACGGGGAGATCGAAGCTGCGGCACGGCGATCGATCGTGCCAGGCCTGCCGGTCGCGCGTCTGGAGCAGCATGGCGCCGATCAGGCGACGGGGACGGAACGGGAGGTCGAGGAAGTCCGAGAGCCCGTAGATCGACGCGACCCGCCGCAGCGGCCCCATGCGTGGCGCCGCGAGCGCGGCGACCGCGCCGCCGGCCGAGATGCCGACCAGCGCGAGGTCGTCGGGATCGCCGCCGAGCTGCTTCGCGCGGGCGCGCCACCACCGCTCGGCGAGCAGCGCGTCGTCGACCGCGTCGTGGATCCGCCCGCCGCGCAGCACGAGCCGGTAGTCGAAGCTCACGGTGACGTAGCCGGCCTCGGGCAGCGCGCGCAGCAGCGTCTCCATCGCGCGCATCCCGCGCCACCCACCGACGAACCCGCCGCCGTGCACCAGCAGCACCGCCGGGTGCGGACCGGGCGCGCGCGGTCTGCGCACGTCGACCAGCGGTGGCCGCAGCGGACGGCGCGCGTCGGAGTAGCGGAACGTCCAGGTGTGCATGCTCACGCCTCGGACGCGGCCTGGAACGCCTCGTCGGCGTGCGCCGCCAGGATGAAGTCGCTGAGCACCAGGCCGTCGATCTTGTGGGTGTAGATCACCAACTCGACCTTGCCCCAGGCGAGGAGCACGTCGGGGTGGTGTCCCTCGGACTCGGCGATCGCGCCGACGCGGTTCACGAACGCGAGCGCGGACGCGAAGTCGGGGAAGTCGTAGCGCTTGAACAGGTGGTGATCGTCGATCACCTGCCAGCCGCCGCCGAGGTCCGCGAGCAGCGGCGCCCACTCGTGGGGCTTCAGCGGCGGAAAGCCGCCGCGACACGGTACGCAGTGCTGGCTCGCGAGATCTGACATGGCATCCTCCCAGGCCGCGATCCTTACCCTCGTCCGTAGCACCGCGCCCGGGTAGGGGAGGGCTTCGGGAGGAAGCATGACCGACGCCGAGATCCTCGAAGCTGCCCGTGCCTGGCTGCGCGACGACCCCGATCCCGAGACGCGCGCCGCGATCGTGACGCTGCTCGAGGTCGGCGACCCGGCCTCGCTGCGCGATCACTTCGGCGGCCGGCTCGAGTTCGGCACCGCCGGGCTGCGCGGCGCGCTCGGCCCCGGTCCGCTACGGATGAACCGCGCGCTGGTGCGGCGCGTCACCGCAGGGCTCGGCGACTACCTCCTCGCCACCGTGCCGGGCGCCGCGGGCGACGGCGTGGTGATCGGCTACGACGGGCGCATCGGCTCGCGCGAGTTCGCCGAGGACGCCGCGCGCGTGCTCGCGGGCAAGGGCATCGCCGCGTGGCTGCACACCGACCTCGTCCCGACGCCGCAGCTCGCGCACGCGGTCACCTACCTGGGAGCTTCCGCCGGCATCATGGTGACCGCGAGCCACAACCCGCCCGAGGACAACGGCTACAAGGTCTACTGGGGCAACGGCGCGCAGATCATCCCGCCGCACGACGCGGGGATCAGCGCGGCCATCGACCGGGTGGGGAGCCTGCGCGATCTCGAGGTGCCGCCGCTCGACAGCCTGCGCGCGGACGACAAGGTGCGCGACGTGCCCGACAGCGTGCTGCAGCACTACCTGCGTCGGGTCGCGAGCCTGCGCGTGCACCGCGAGCGTGGGGTCGAGGTGGTCTACACGGCGCTGCACGGGGTCGGCGGCGCGCTCGTCCGTCGCGTGCTCCTCGCCGCCGGGCACCGCGCGTTCCACTCGGTCCCCGAGCAGGAGCAGCCCGACGGGCAGTTCCCGACGGTGCGGTTCCCGAACCCCGAGGAGCCGGGCGCGATGGACCTCGCGCTCGCGCTCGGCGAGGAGGTGCACGCCCACCTCGTGATCGCGAACGATCCGGACGCCGATCGCCTCGCGGTCGCCGCGCGCGACGCGGACGGTGCGCTGCGGATGCTCGACGGCAACCAGATCGGCGTGCTGATGGCCGCCGACCTGCTCGAGCACGGGCCGGGCGAAGACGCCGGGCCCCGGATGGTCGCCACCTCGATCGTGTCGTCGCGGATGCTCGAGACGATCGCGCGCGCGCACGGCGTCGCCTACGCCGACACGCTCACCGGCTTCAAGTGGATCGCCAACGCCGCGATCGCGCACGAGGCCGCGGGCGGACGGTTCGTGATGGGGTACGAGGAGGCGCTCGGCTACTCGGCCGGCTCGGTCGTCCGCGACAAGGACGGCGTGTCGGCGGCCCTGCTGCTCGTCGACCTGGCCGCCTGGCTGAAGAAGAAGGGGCAGACGCTCTTCGACCGCCTCGAGGCGCTCTACCGGCAGTACGGCTACTTCGCGAGCCGGCAGCGCGCGGTCACGTTGAAGGGCGAGGCGGGCGCGCGCCAGATCGCGGCGATCATGGCACACTTCCGCGACAACCCGCCCGCGGCGCTGGGCGGGCGCGCGCTCACGCGGTTCGGCGACCTGCAGCGCGGCCAGGAGCTGGACCCGGCCACCGGCGCGCTCACGCCGACGACGCTTCCGCCGAGCGACGTGCTCGTCTACCAGTTCGGGCCGGATCTCCGCGTGCTGGTGCGCCCGTCGGGCACCGAGCCGAAGATCAAGCTCTACTTCGAGCTCCGTGACGCGCTCGGCGCCGACGAGACGCTCGCCGACGCCCGCGCCCGCGTCGGCGCCGAGGTCGACGCGCTGGCGGACGGGCTGCTCGCCGAGGCGCTCGCGGTGGAGTCGACTTGAGGTCGCTCCTGCTCACGCTGTGGCTCGTCGCGTGCGGTGGGCCTGTCGACACGGCTGACACCTACGACACGGCGACCTCGGAGCCGCCGACCTGTGGGGATGGCGCGTGCGTCGACGCCGACGGCGAGTCGGTCGAGACCTGCCCGTGGGACTGCGGCTTCCGCTACGTCGTGCTCGTCGACCTGCAGACCACGAGCGACGGCGAGGCGCCCGGCGTCGACCTCGCGGCGATGGCGCTGCACCAGGGCGAGGTCACGACCTGGCTCACCGAGATCGTCGCGTCGGAGATCCGCGGCGTCGACAACGCGCACGTCGACCCGTCGGTGGCGCTCGGGCCGGCGCCCGAGACCTGCGAGGAGGTGGCGTTCGTCTCGGTGGGCGGGCGCGGGGCGTACCTCGTCGGCGCGTTCGGCGCGGATCGGCCCATTCGCGTCGGTGATCGCCTCGCGGTGTACGAGGTCTCCGATCGGATGTGTGAGGACGGCTCGCGCAACGACCGCTGGGAGCTGCTGCTCGCGAATGCGCCCGATCCGCTCGCGGGCGAGTGGATCGGCTCGGGCTCGGGGCTCGCCGAGGTCGAGGTGCTCCCGTGGTAGTCCCTTCCGCCGCGTGCTACCCTCGGCGTCGAGGGCCCCGCCGATGACCCAGTACTTTGATCACGTCCGCTGCCCGAGCTGTCGCGCCGCGTTCGACCCCGAGAAGGTGGCCACCCGCGGGCGCGAGCTGACCTGCCCGGCGTGCGGCGAGACGCTCCGTCTGGCCGATCTGTTCGGTCTCTCGGCGGCGTTCGCGGAGGACGACCAGCCCGATCTCTCGCTCGAGGACGCGATTCCCAGCCGGTCCGAGCCCGTGCGAGACGCGCCAGCGCCCTCGAGCCCGAACCTCCCGGGGCGCCCGATCGACAGCTCTCCGCTCGGGGCGCTCGACGTGCTCAAGCAGCTGAAGAAGGGCAAGTAGGACCGCGTGGACACTTCTCGTTGGCGTGCCCTGGTCGTGGGCGTCGTGCTGATCGGCGTGTTCGTCTGCGGGCTGGGGATGCTCCTGCCGGCGCGGTGGCACGTCGTCGAGGTGGCGCGCGTGGACGCGCCAGCGCCGGTGGTGCGCGAGCTCGTCGAGACCTCTGAGGGCCTGGCATCCTGGGTGGGCGCGTGGAACGCCGATCCGGCGCTGAAGGTCGCAGTGGGCGACGGGCCCGAGCGCGGCGTCGGTGCGCAGGTGCGCTGGCTCGCGGGCGAGCAGACGGTCGCGACCCTCGAGCTGGTCGCGGTGGAGCCGCCCGGGCGCGTCACCTACACCCTGGCTTGGGTCAACGGCGTAGAGGGCGGCGGCGTGTTCGAGGTCGACGGGATCGACGACGGCACGCTGGTCACCTGGTCAGCGAGCGGAGATCTCGGGCTCAACCCGGTCACCCGGTGGATGGGGCTGGTCATGGGCCGCTCGATGGGGCGTGACTTCGGGCGCGGGCTCGACGTGCTGCGGCGCGAGGCCGAGGCGCGCGGCCGCGCCACGGTCGTGGGGTCCACGGCCCACGACGCACCCGTCGAGCTGTACGAGCCCAGCACGACCGGCAGCGGAGCGGCCTACGAAGGCCCTTGAGCCGGGTTATGATCGCGGGATGCGCACGCTTCCCCTCCTCGTCTGTCTGCTCGCCTGCCGCCCGGACGCCGTCGACCCGTCGATGACGCCGATCGAACCGTTCGATCCGCTGCCGTTCGTCGACCCGATGATCGCCACGGGCGGTGTCGCGGCGCAGATCGCCAACGTGAACCCGGGCGCGTCCGCGCCGCTGGGCTTCGTGCTCGTCGGCCCCGACTCGCGTCACTCCACCTACGGGGCGCCCGGCTTCTACCACTGCGCCGGCTACCACTACGAGGACGACCAGATCGACGGCTTCTCGCACCTGCACGCGCACGGCATGGGCGTGCCGGACTTCGGCGCGGTGCTCGTGATGCCGCGCGCGGCGTGGCGCGACGCGTACACCAACACGCTGGGGCGCTCCGCGCCGTTCCATCACGACACCGAAGAGGCCAGCGCCGGCTACTACGCGGTCACCCTCGATGACGACGGGACGCGCGCCGAGATCACCGCGACCGAGCGCGCCGCGGTGCATCGCTACACGTTCCCCGACGGCAGCGACCCGATCGTGCTGTTCGATCTCGGTCACGCGCTGGACGGCGTGCGGGTGGAGTCGTCGTGGATCGCGGTGGACGGCGCGGAGGTCACCGGCTTCCAGAACCTGCACGGCTCGTACAGCGCGCGCTTCGGCGGGCTGCTGGTCCACTTCGCCGCCGAGGTCGATCCCGCGCCCACGGGCTCTGGCACCTGGGTCGGCGCGGGCGCGCCGGATCCCGAGGGGGTGTCTGCAGAGGGGACGCGGGTGGGTGGGTGGCTGCGCTTCCCGGAGGGCACGACGGAGGTCACGCTGCGGGTCGGCGTGTCCTACGTGGACGTAGAGGGCGCGCGCGGCAACCGCGTGGCCGAGGTCGACGGGCTGTCGTTCGAGGCGGTGCGCGCCGCGACCGAGGAGGACTGGCGCGCCGCGCTGAGCACGGTACGCGTGCGGGGCGGCGACACGTCCGATCTCCGCACGTTCTACACGGCGATGTACCACGCGATGCTGATGCCGAGCCTGAACGTCGATGTCGACGGGCGCTACCGCGGCATCGACGGCGAGGTGCACACGGCAGACTTCGCGTACTACTCGGACCTGTCGCTGTGGGACACGTTCCGCACCTTGCACCCGTGGTACGCGCTCGCGTTCCCCGACCTGCAGCGCGACATGGCCCGTTCGCTGGTGCGCATGGCCGAGGACGGCGGCGACCTGCCGAAGTGGCCCCTCGGGCACGGCTACACCGGCGGCATGGTCGGGACGCCCGCCGATCAGGTGCTCGCCGAGACGTGGCTGAAGGGCATCGACGGCTGGGACGTCGAGGTCGGGTTCGACGCGGCGTGGCGGCATGCCACCGGACCGGTGGCGCGCGCGGGGCGCACGGCCATCGAGGCGTACCTCGACATCGGGTACGTGCCGGTGGAGTCCGGCGGTGGGTCGGCGTCCCGCACGCTCGAGTACGCGTGGTCGGACCACGCGCTCTCGCTGTGGGCGCGCGGGCTCGGCAAGGACACCGAGGCCGACGCGCTGCTGGCGCAGTCGGGCAACTGGGCCAACGTGTGGGACGCCGACGCCGGCTTCTTCCGCGGCCGCCGCGCCGACGGCACGTTCCCGCCGTTCGCCGACGGGCAGGACCTCCAGTGGCGCACCGAGTACACCGAGGGCAACGCGTGGCACTACGCCTGGTACGTGCCCTACGACGTCGACGGGATGATCGAGGTCCAGCACGGCGGCGACCGCGACGCGTTCGTCGCGCGGCTGCGCACCTACTGGGACAACGTCTACGCCGAGGAGGACGACATCTTCCCGGACGACTACTACTGGCACGGCAACGAGCCGGTGATGCACTACGCCTACCTCGCCGCGCTGGCGGGCGATCCGGACACCACGGCCGAGGCGGCGCGGTGGATCCTCGCGAATCGGTATGACGACACCGTCGAGGGGCTCGACGGCAACGACGACAGCGGCACGCTGTCGGCCTGGTACCTGCTCTCGTCGATCGGCGTGTTCCCGATCGCGGGCACGTCGACGTACGTGATCGGCAGCCCGCTGTGGGAGCGCGTCGAGATCGACCGCCCGGACGGCACCGTCGTGATCCGCGCGCCGGGCGCCTCGTGGGATGCTCCCTACGTGCAGTCCGCCTCGATCGATGGGGAGCCGCTCGACAGTGTCACCGTCGAGCACGATCAGCTCGTCCCGGCGGGCGAGCTCCTGCTGCCGCTCGGCGACACCCCGGGCGCCTGGCGCCCCTGAAGCGCGGGCCGGCCGGGACGGCCGAGCCACGTTCCAAGCGTGCGCCCGGGGCAGGTTCGTGGGCCGGCCGTCTCGGCCGGCCGCTCGGCCGGGACGGCCGAGCCACGTTCCATCTGGGCCGTCCCGGCCGGCCGCTCGGCCGGTACGGCCGAGCCACGAGGTTTGCGACGCTAGCGCTTGCGCTTGAACGACCAGGTGAAGGTGAACCGGGCGACCTCGTCGCCTGCCTTGTTCGTCCCGATGCTCGCGCAGTCGACCTTGACCGACTCACCGGTCTGCAGCGCGGCCTTGAACGCCTCGGCCATCGCGTCGCCATCGACGCAGGTGAACGTGGTGACGTCCGCCGCCTTCTTCGAGAACTTCGCGTCCATCCCCACGATCAGCATGCTCACCGGCGTCGGCGACGCCTCCACCAGCGCGAGCCCGAGCGCCCCGGTGGACATCTCGGCCGCCATCGACAGCGCGGCGAAGTACGTCGAGCGGAACGGGTTGGTGGTCATCCACCGATACGGCACGACCACCTTGCACGTCTGCGCGTCCAGCTGCGTGATCCGCAGGCCCGCGAGCAGCCCGAGCGGCAGTTTGCCGAGCATGAACAGCCGAAGCAGCCACCGGTTGCTCACGCGGCGGCGGAGCTTCTCGACGGCGGGACCGTTCGGATCGAACGTGGAGGGGTCGACCTGGTTCAACGAGCACCTCTGGGGGGGAGCAGGGTCAGGTGGTGGGCCACCGGATGACGAGTCGGGCGCCTCCCTCGGTGGACGGGGCGACCTCGGCCGTTCCACCGTGTTCCGCGAGGATCTGGCAGACGACGGTGAGCCCCTGACCGTCGCGGTCCCAGGTGGAGTACCACGCGTCGAACACGCGCTCGCGGAGCGAGGGGGCGATGCCGGGACCGGAGTCGGCGACCTCGAGGACGACGTGGTCTCCCTCGAGCGCGGTCCGCACGCGCAGCGTGCCCTTGGGCGCGCCGACCGGCGCGTCGTGGATGACCGCGAGCACCGCGTTGTGGAGCAGCTCGCGGATCACCGTCGCGACCTCGTCCGGGGGGTGGGGCAGGGTGGCGGTGGGCCCGTAGTCGACCGAGAGGACCACCGCGCCGCGCCAGCTCTCCATCGTGTCGTCCAGCGCGCGGGCGACGGCCTGGTTGAGCACCGTGGGACCGGCGGCGGGTCGGCGGGTGGGCTCGATGTCGCGCAGCTCGCGGGTCATCTCGGCCGTGCTCGGCAGGCCGCGCGCCGCTTGGAGGACCGCCTCGGGCAGACCGACGAGGGCCGCCTCGAGCTCGGTCGCGATCGCGGCCAGGGCGCTCGGGGGGGCGTCCTCGCGGAGTGCCGCCTGCGCGCGTAGCCGACCGATCAGCGAGGCGACGCGCTCGGGGACGTCGCCCGCTGGCGCCGAGATCGGGTGCGGCGCTTCGGTAGCCGCCTCTCGCTGCGCCGCGGCGGTCGCCAGATCGCGCGCCTGCGCCTCGACCTGCTCGCGCAGTCGCGCGACCTCTTCACGCGACAGGCGCTGGCGGTCCCACTTCTCGGTCAGCGAGTGCGCGAGCTGGCGGACGACCACGGTGTCGAACGGCTTCTTCAGGATCAAGAACCGCTCGGGCTGCGCGAGCCGCTCGAGCGTCTCCTCCCAGGAGTAGTCGGAGTACGCAGTGCAGATCACCACCTGGAGCAGCGGGTCTGCATCCCACAGGTGGCGGATCGTCTCGATGCCATCCCAGCCCGGCGGCATCCGGACGTCCACGAACGCCATGGCGTACGGACGCCCCGCGTCGAGCGCGGCGCGCACCTTCTCCAACCCCTCGCGGCCCTGGTAGGCCGAGTCGAGCTCGAAGCTCGGCTCGGCGCCGCGTGCCGGCGTCTCGGGCTCGCCGAACAGCTCCGCCTCGAGGTCGGCCAGGTAGCTGTCGTCCTCGCCCTCACGCACCAGAATCGTTCGGAAATCGTCGTGGATCCGCGGGTTGTCGTCGATGATCAGGATCCGTCGATTCGGCGCGGAGCCCTCCGGCGCGCTCTGGACCGTGCCGGGGAGGAACCAGGTGTCATCGTCGTCGTCGGGCTGCATCGACCTCTCTCGAATACGCGCCTGGATTGTCTCACAACGCGCGCTGGACCAGATCGGGACAGGCGATGAACGGGTTGGCTGAACCCTGCTGACCGTCGATCTGGGAGGTGCGGTCCCACTCGCGCGCGTCGACCGGGTCGTCGTCGTGCCACGCCTTGAACAGCGCGAGGCGGGCCGCGGGGAGCGTCATCTGGTAGCGCTGCGAGAAGTAGAGCATCGAGCGTGCGATGTCGCCCTTGCGCGCGTCTCGCGGCTCGAACACCGTCTGCCCGCTCGCGTCTCGGCCCAGGCGCGAGCCGCCCTGCGACCAGGTGGTGCTCGAGGTGACGACGCCGTAGGGGTACGCGGCGCGCGCGCTGTTCGCGTCGACGTCGCTCGGGTAGAGGTGGTGCAGGTCGCAGCGCGCGGGGGCGGTGTCGGCGCCCTCGCTCTGTGGCCACGCGTGCTCGGTGTTCATGTCGTTGGTCGGGTCGGGGCGCTGGTTGGTCACCGTGGTCGTACGGCCCGTGTAGATGCACTCGACCGTGCCGTCGAGGTTGTCCAGGCGCAGGAACAGGTAGTTGATCGACGACGTGTAGTCGCAGGAGAACGCCTCCTGCTCAGCGCGGATGGCGGCGCGGATCGCGCTCGCGTCGTCGAGGTGCTTCGTCGCGTCCCAGAACCCCGCCTCGTCGCAGCGCAGGCAGTCGAGCAGTCCGTCGCCGTCGCTGTCCGTCTCGCCGTGGGCGAGGGCGCCGTCGCAGTCGTTGTCCTTGCCGTCGCAGCGCTCCTCGGCGCCCGGGTATCGGTCGGCGTCGAGGTCGTCGCAGTCCTCCCACGCGGGCGAGCCGTCGGCGTCCTTGTCGTCGGGGTCGACCTGGTCGGTGTCGTCGGCGGTGTCGGAGTCCTGTGGCAGCGGGACACAGGCCGCGAGCCACAGCGGGAGGAGTCGGAGCAGGATCAACAGGTCACCAGCCGCGCAGGACGAGGTCCGGGCACGCCACGAACGGGTTGGCCGAGCCCTGGTGGGCGCCGATGCCCACCGAGCGGGCCCACTCGGTCGCGTCGATCGGGTCGGCGACGTGCCACGCACGGTAGATGGCGAGACGCTCGGCGGGGATGGACATCTGGTAGCGGTAGGCGAAGTAGAGCATCGAGCGTGCGATGTCGCCCTTGCGGACGTCGCGGGGCTCGAACACGACCTGGTTGTTGACGTCCCGCCCGAGGGAGGACCCGCCCTCGGCCCAGGTCACGTTGCTCACCACGGGCCCGAAGGGGGAGTTCCCGCGACGCGAGTTCGCGTCCGAGTCGCTCGGGTAGAGGTGGTGCACGTCACAGCGGGGTGGTGGGCTGTCGGCGCCCTGGCTCTGCGGCCAGGCGTGCTCGGTGTTCATGATCGTGTGGTCGGGTCGCACGTCGCCGACCGCGACCTTCTTGCCCGTGTAGACGCACTCGACGAAGCCGTCGACCTTGTCGAGGGTCAGGAACATGAAGTCGCGGGCGTCCGTGTAGTCGCAGGCCAGCGTGCCCTGGACCCCGCGCAGCGCGGTGCGGATCGCGCTCGCCTCCTCCACCGCCTTGACCGCGTCCCAGAACCCCGCCGCGTCACAGCGCACACAGTCGAGGAGTCCGTCCTCATCGCTGTCGACCTCGCCGAACGCAGGCGCGCCGCTGCAGTCGTTGTCCTTGCCATCGCAGCGCTCTCGCGCTCCGGGGAAGGTGCGTGGGTCGAGGTCGTCGCAGTCCTGGTCGGCGGTCCAGCCGTCGCAGTCCTGGTCGTCGGTGTCGAACACGAAGCCGGAGTCGTCGGTGTCGCAGCCGTACACGCCGGTGTCGGTGTCGAGTCCGGTGTCGGTGTCGAGTCCGGTGTCGCCGCTGTCGAGCCCGGTGTCGCCGCTGTCGAGCCCGGTGTCGCCGCTGTCGAGTCCGGTGTCGCCGCTGTCGAGTCCGGAATCGGTGTCCGCGGCGGTGTCGGTGTCCGCGGTGGTGTCGGTGTCATCGGACGGAGCCGTGTCCGAGTCGCGGGGGCGCGTCTCGCAGGCGACGAGGAGGAGCAGGAGCAGCGAGATGCGCATCTCGCTCAACATGCCCCGGTCAGGTACGCTCCGCCACCCGCCGCCCACACCGCGATCACGCGCTCTTGCGCTGGGCCTGCTCACGCTCGCGCCACTCGAGGTAGGCGTCCACCCCGCCGTGGAAGTCGAGCAGCTTGCCGGGCTCGGGATAGGCCCAGATCCGGTTGGCGGCCGCCGCGAGGTCGCGGTCGTGCGTGACGTAGAGGATCGTGCCTTCGAACGACTCGATCGAGTCCTTGAGCGCCGAGACGCTCTCGAGGTCGAGGTGATCGGTCGGCTCGTCGAGCAGGAGCACGTTGTACTCGCACAGGATCAGCTTCGCGAGGATCAGCCGCGCCGCCTCGCCGCCCGACAGCGTGGCCGTGGGCTTCGCGCCGTCCGCGCCCGAGAACAGCATGCGCCCGAGCACCGAGCGGACCGTCTGCTCCTCGGTGTTCTCCTTCTGGGCGCGGAGCCACTCGAACACCGTCGTGCCCGGCTCGATCTCCTGGCGATGGTCGTGCCCGAACACGCCGACACGGGTGTTGTGACCCCACGCGAGCGCGCCGGAGACCTCGTTGTCGTGGTCCATCAGCGCGTTGAGGAGGGTGGTCTTGCCGATGCCGTTGCGCCCGAGGATCGCGACCTTGTCGCCGCGGTGCACGTCGGCGTGGAAGCCCTCGAAGATCACGTGGTCGCCGAACGACTTCTCGAGCTTCTTGATGCGCAGGACGTCGCGGCCGGACTGGCTCTCGCCGATCGAGAACCGGATGAACGGGCGCGCGATGTTGCTGCGCTTGATCTCGTCGGGGCGCAGCTTCTCGATCTGCTTCTGGCGCGATGAGGTCTGCCGGGAGCGGGTGCCGCCGCTGAACTTGGCGACGAACTCTTGGAGCTGCGCGATCTTCTTGTGCTTCTCGCTGGCCTCCTTCTCGAGGCGACCGCGGACCTGCGACTTCGCGCGCACCATGTCGTCGTAGTTGCCGACGTAGGTGATGATCGCCTGGTAGTCGATGTCGGCGATGTGGTCGCAGACCGAGTTCAGGAACCGACGGTCGTGGCTGATCACGACGAGCACGCCGTCGTAGCGGAACAGGAAGTCCTCGAGCCACAGGATCGAGTCCATGTCGAGGTGGTTGGTGGGCTCGTCGAGCAGCAGCGCGTCGGGGTGCCCGAACAGCGCCTGCGCGAGCAGCACGCGCAGCTTCAGCCCGCCCTGGAGCTCGCCGAGCTTCTGCTCGTGCAGCGCCGTCTCGATGCCGAGGCCCTCGAGCATGGCGCCGGCCGCGGCCTCGGCCGAGTAGCCATCCTCCTCCGCGACGACGCACTCGAGATCGCCGAGGCGCTCACCGTCCTCGTCGGTGATGTCCTCCTTGGCGTAGATCAACTCCTTCTCGTGCATCGCCTCCCACAGCCGCTTGTTGCCCATGAGCACCACGTCGAGCACCCGGTAGGCGTCGAACGCGTAGTGGTCCTGACGCAGCCAGCCGGTGCGCTCGGGGCGGATGATCTGGCCGGTGTCGCACGGCTCGGCGCCGATCAGGATCTTCATGAACGTGGTCTTGCCGGCGCCGTTGGGTCCGGTGAGGCCGTAGTTGCGTCCAGGCGTGAACGAGACGTTGACGTCCTCGAACAGCATCCGGCCGCCGAAGCCCTTGGAGACGTTGCTGACGGTGATCATGGCCACTCCCGAGAGGCGGCCGGGGTAACCGGTGCGCGCACGGGGCGCGAGCGCAGGGAACCCGCTGGGGTACCTCGCTGTCCCATCCCGCCCGCCTTGGACAGCGGCCGCACCTGTCGCTTATGGGGGCGGGGTTGGAGGGTGATTCATGGCCGAGAAGAGGGGACGACGGACTGGATGCCTCGTGGCAGGGTGCCTCGTCCTGTTGGTGGGCGGGGGCGTGGTCGCCCTCGGAGGGCTCACCCTCGCGGGGGTGGGTGCTGGCGGTATCGTGGCCTACATGGTGGCGAGCGACGGGGCCGCGCCGCCGCCCCCGCGCCCGATGGCGACGCCGTCCGGGGTCGAGGTCCGTCCACCGGTCCCCGTGGCGCCTGAGCCGGCCCCCGCCGATGCGGTGGAGGTCGTCCTGGACACCGACACGGGTGACGACGACGACACGGCGACCGACGACACGGCGACCGACGACGCCGCGACCGAGGACGCCGCGACCGACGACGCGCCGGCCGTCGCGGAGGTGACGCCTGCGCCTGCCCCCGTGGCGGCGCCTGCGCCTGTGCCTGCGCCCGCTCCAGTCCCTGCGCCGGCCACGCTCGCTCGCCCCGAGCCGGCACCCGCACCGACCGCCGCCCCAGCCCCGAAGCCGGTCTCGGGCACCCAGAACGTCAAGGTCGAGGGCGCGGGCGCGGTCGTGCTCATCGGGACGGACGGCAAGCGCTACCCGGTGCCGGGTCGCGTGCCCGCGGGCGCCTACGACATCGAGGCGACGTTCTCCGACGGCGTACCGCTCAAGGTCGGGAAGCTCCGCGTCGAAGACGGCGCCACCCACACCGTGCGCTGCAACGAGAACATGGGCATCTGCAGAGGGAGCTGATGCCCCCGCGGCTCAGAACTCGACGACGAAGCCGGTGATCGCGAGGCCTGCGGTCACCGCGGAGAGCCCCATCGACGTGTAGAACGCGCCGTTGGTGACGTCGTACTTCTGGCGGGTCGGGGCGGTGTCGAACGACGAGCGCATACCGGCCGAGAGGCCGAACGCGGCGCCCGCTGCGACACCGGTGCCGATCGTCGCGGCCCAGATCGGGGACATGCCCTTGCGGTCGCGGACCCGCTTCTCGCGGGGCGGAGGCTCGAGGTCGAGCGGCAAGGTCTCGCGCGGTGCGGGCGCGGGCGGCGTCTTGCCGCGCACCGGCGGCTCGTCGTCGAGGTCCTCGATGCCGGCGAGCAGGTCTTCGACGGGCTCGGGCGCCGGCGCGGGGACGGGAGCGGGTGCCGGTGCGGGCGCCTCGGCTACGACAGGTGCGGGCGCGGGCACCGGCGCGGGCGTGGGCGCGGGCGCGGGCACAGGCTCGGGCGCTTCCGCGACGACAGGGGCCGGCGCGGGGGCC
>CAYQSE010000105.1:0-18037 GCA_964419905.1 uncultured Enterobacteriaceae bacterium | reverse complement strand
CCTCGCGAACCCGCCTTCATCCGGACTTCTTGGAGAAGTGATCAATCGACGGCCGGGACGGCCAGCCCACGGTTCGGTTGCCCCACAGCGCAGGGACCGAGCCGGCGCCGGCGCGCGGTGGCCGGCCGGGACGGCCGGCCCACGGAGGGACCCGACATCGTTCGAGGCGAGCCGGAGGCGCTCGCAGGGGCACGGGCAGGGGAGGAGCCCCGCGCGCTATGCGCGACGGGCTCCTACCGGCGGGGGCCGCGGCCGCCGGTGCGGCGCTGCGCCCACGGCTTGCGGCTGGGCGGCGGCCCCTGGCCGTCGCGCGGGCGCGCGAGCGAGACGGGCACGTCGTTGCCGCGGATCTGGATCGTCTTGTAGCCGTCGAGCACGTGCTCTGCGGTGACGCGTGGCAGCCCGACGAAGCTCTTGTCGTCGAGGATGGTGATGCGCCCGACGAGGCTGCCCGGGATGTCGGTGTCGCCGGCGAGGGCGCCGACCAGATCGCCCGGGCGCACGCCCTGACGACGTCCGACCGGGAAGAACAGCTCGACCTCGTTCGTGTTGTAGTGGCCGCGGGGCGCCTCCGAGGTCTCCTTCGCGGGCCGGGCCCACGCGGGCGGCTGCGTGTCGTGCTCGACGCCGAGCCGGACGTTGGTGGCCTCGGCCAGCGCGGTCAGCGCGGCGAGCGCGATCTCCTCGATGTCCGCGCCGTCGACGGTCAGCTCCTTGAGCAAGGGCCGGGCCGGCGCGAGGTCGGCGTCGAAGGCGCTCTGCACCGTGCGCAGCAGCGCCTCGACCTGTCGGCGCGCCAGATCGGCGTCGGAGGGGACCTCCATCGCGGTGATCTCGACGCCGAGCTCGCGGGCGAGCTCGTGGATGCGGCGCTTCTGCTTGGGCGTGGCGAGCGTGATCGCGATGCCCTTGCGCCCGGCGCGTCCGGTGCGCCCGATGCGGTGCACGTAGCTCTCGGTGTCGTCGGGCAGGTCGAAGTTGATCACGTGGGTGATGTGGTCGATGTCGATGCCGCGGGCGGCGACGTCGGTCGCGACCACGACGTCGAGCTGCTTGGAGCGCATCCGCGCGAGCACGCGCTCGCGGGCCGCCTGGTTCAAGTCGCCGTGCAGCGCGTCGACCGGGACGCCGCGCTTCGCGAGCTCGTCGGCGGCCTCGGCGCAGCCGGCGCGGGTGCGCGCGAACACGAGCGCGGTCTCGCGCGGCTCGCCGTCGAGCACCCGGACGAGCGCGTCGATCTTGTGATCGGAGGGCACGCGCATCCACCGCTGCTCGATGTGGTGCGAGGTGAGCTTCTCGTCCTCGACGCGCACGAGCACCGGCTCGCGCAGGTGCTTGCGCGCGATGGAGCGGATGCGATCGGGCATCGTGGCCGAGAACAACGCGACCTGTCGCTCGGGCGGGGTGGCCTCGAGGATCTGCTCGACGTCGTCGATGAACCCCATGCGCAACATCTCGTCGGCCTCGTCGAGGACGACGAGGTCGAGCGCAGAGAGGTCGAGCGCGCCGCGGTCCATCAGATCGAGGATGCGGCCGGGCGTGCCGACGACGACGGGCACGCCGGACGCGAGGGCGCGGAGCTGCGGCATGTAGGAGGTGCCGCCGTAGACCGTCACGACGCGGGTGCCCACTACGTCGGCGAACGCGGTGAGCGCCGAGGTGACCTGCAGCGCCAGCTCGCGCGTGGGTACGAGCACGAGCGCCTTGACCTGGCGGCCGGGGCCCTGCACCCGGTGCAGCAGCGGCAGCCCGAACGCCGCGGTCTTTCCCGAGCCGGTGCGCGCGCTGCCGATGACGTCCTTTCCGCTCATCAGCGGCGGAATCGCCTCGCACTGGATGGGGGTGGGCGTCTCGAAGCCCATCGCGGTGACGGCCTGTACCAGACGCGCGTCCAGCTCGAACTCGGAGAAGGTAAGGGTCGTCACGTCGCACCAGGGTGTCGGGGCGGCTGTCTTAGGGGGTTGCGAGACCCTGCGCCACCAAATCGGGTCCCGCAGACCGTGCGCCGCGCCCGACGCTGCGATGCGGCGAAGGCTGAGCCGTCGGGTCGTAGGGCGGGAGCAGCAGGCGGAAGCGCGTTCCGGCGCCCGGCGCGCTCACCACCTCGAGCGCGCCACCGTGGGCCTGCACCACGCCGAGCACCGTCGGCAGCCCCAGCCCGCGGCCGCGGACCTTCGTGGTGAAGAACGGCTCGAACAGCCGCGCCTGGGTCGGCGTCGGCATACCCGGACCGTCGTCCTCGACCTCGAGCTCGACGTAGGTGCCAGGCAGCGCGCCCGCGTGCAGCCAGCGTCCGTTGAGGTCGGCGGGGTCAAGCGGGGTGAGGCGGGTGCGGACGGTGATGTGGCCCGGGAGGTCGCCGATGGCCTCGGCGGCGTTCGTGAGCAGGTTCATCAGCGCCTGACCGAGCTGGGCAGGGTCCCCGCGAACCGGCGGCACCTCGCCGGGCTCGAACGTGACGGTGATGCGCGGCGAGCGGTTCACGGCGAGCACGCGGTCGAGGTCGCGGGCGAGCGCCTCGACGTCGACGGAGCGATGGCGAGGCGGGTTCCGGCCCGCGCACGTCAGCAGCTGCTCACACAGCGCAGCGGCGCGCTCGGAGGCGCCGTCGATGCCGTCGAGCGAGTGCACGACATCGGGGGAGGGGTTGGCGAGCCGGGCCAGCTCGGCGTGTCCGCGGATCGCGGTGAGGAGGGTGTTGAAGTCGTGCGCGATGCCGCCGGCGAGCGCCGCGAGGCTCTCCAGGCGCTGAGCGCGCTGCACGCGGGCCTCCAGCTCGGCCCTGCGGGCTTCCTCCGCTCGCCGCGCGCGCTCGGCCGCCTCGCGCTCGGCGATCGCCGCGGCGAGCAGCATGGCCGAGGTGCCGAGGCTGACGGCGTACATCCACAACTGCATCGAGCCGATGCCGACCACGGGCGCGGCGAACGGCCCGTGGCCGAATGCGGTGCCGATGACGGCGACGGTGGCGGTGAGGCTGGCTGCGAGCACCGCGCCGCGCGGACCGAGCCGCAGCCCGGCCCACACCAGCCACGGGTAGGCGAACAGCGCGGCGCCCGTCGACACGGGGGTGAGCTGGTCACCGAACGCCAGGCCCAGCGTGGTGAGCAGCAGGGCCAGCACGACCCACGCCTCGGTCCGGCGCAACAGGGCGCGCCATGGGCCTGCGTCGCCCACGCCCACGAGCAACAGCGGGCCCATGACCGCAGCCCCACCGACGTTCCCGAACCACCAGGTGACCCACACCTGGGAGTAGGCGCTCAGCGAGAGCCCCTGCTGGAGCCACAGGCTCGTGGCCCCGAGCGTGGCGCTGATCGTGGCGCTGGCGGTCACCGCGCCGAAGAACCACAGGACGTCGCGCATGCGCTCGAGCGCCGGCTGGAAGCCGACCGCCCGCAACAGCGCCGCGCCGACCACGGCCTCGAGCGTGTTCCCGGAGGCCACGAGCGCGACGACCAGCGGGGTGCTCCCGAGCGTCGCGGGCACCAGCGCCGCGCCCAGCGCGACGCCGGGCCAGTACCGCGGTCCCAGCAGCACGAGCGCCGCCAGCGCGATCCCGGTCGGGGGCCACATCAGCGTCGTGTTCTCCTGGTACCAGGCGAGCGCGAGACCGAGGCGCCCCGTCGTGAGATAGGCCGCCGCGATCGCGGCGTGGATCGCGAGCTCGCGTACAGGGGTGTGCGTGGGTCGGCTCATGGCCCCCACTTATATTTGGAGAGGACGCTCGGCGGGGCAGTGCGCGCGCGCTCGCGCGCCGCGAACGGGCATTCGGAGGCCGCGCGGTGCACTTCTCCGCGGCTCTGTCGTCGCGGTGTCGGTCCGGAGCGTGCGGCGCCGTGCGGCGCGGCGCCGTGACCCGACCCGCGACGGGAGCCTGCGTCCAAACGCGCTCCCAATCGGCCATCGGCGCGATTCGAGTGGAACGTACTTGCGAATCGGGAAGGCGCGCGCATCATGCACCCATCGAGGTGCTGCATGATGCATCCGGACACGCGGCTCGGACCTGTCAACCCTGTCGTCGGCCTCGGGGTGTTCGCCACCGCGCCGATCCCGCGCGGCACCGTGGTGTGGGTGCGCGACCCGCTCGACACCGTGCTGACGCGTGCCGAGGCGGACGCGTTGTTCACCCCGATGCGCGAGCGCGTCTACCACTACGCCTACGTCACACCCGAACAGGAGGTCGTCTTGTGCTGGGACCACGCGCGGTACATGAACCACGCGTGCAGCCCGAACACCCGCTCGGCCGGCGACGAGTTCGACGTCGCGGTCGAGGACATCCCGGCGGGCGCCGAGATCACCTGCGACTACGGGGCGTTCGGCAGCCTCGTCGCGTTCGTGTGTCGCTGCGGCGCGCCCGCGTGTCGCCGGACGGTGCGCGGTGACGACCTCGCTCGCTTGGGTGACGGATGGCGCGCGCTCGCGCAGGCGGCGCTCCGCGAAGGGCGCGGACACCCCCAGCCGATTGCCCACCTGATCCGGGCCTACGAATCCGATCAGCGGCTGCTCGAGCGGTCGTGGGCCACGGGTGGTGCATGATTCATCCTGCGACCACGCTGGATCTCGTCGACCCCGAGGTCGGCTTCGGGGTGTTCGCCACGCAGCGCATCTCGCGCGGCACCGTGACCTGGGCTGCGGATCCGCTGGACCGACGCATCCCGATGCCGCCGCCCGACTGGATGAGCGGCACGCTGCTGGCGCGCCTGCACCACTACACCTGGCTCGACGGCGCGGGCTGGCGCGTCCTGTGCTGGGATCACGGTCGGTACGTGAACCACTCGTGCGCGCCGAACTGCGGTGGCACCGACGCGGGCTTCGAGGTGGCGCTGCGCGACATCCTGCCCGGCGAGCAGCTCACCAACGACTATGGGACGCTGCGGTTGCTCCCCGAGGAGACCTTTGTGTGTCGGTGCGGCGCCAAGGGCTGTCGCGGGGTGGTGGGGCCCGATCTGCCCCCGGACGCGAGCCGGCGACTCGCGCGGGCGCTGCGTCGGGCCCTCGCGGTCGCGAGTCGGGTGGAGCAGCCGCTCGCGCCGCTGCTCAGCGCGCCGCTGCTGCAGGCGATGCCCCGGCCGAGCCGCCGGGCGAGACCACCAGGTGCGTGACGCGTCCGCCCCACGGGCGCTCGTCGCCCTCGCGCACCGAGAACCGCAGCGGACGCGGTGAGGTCGCGCGGAGCTGCCCGAGCAGCGCGTCGATGCGGGGCCGCGGGAAGGTGCGCGCGACGTGGACGTGTCCGCCGGGCGCCCAGGAGAGCCAGGGGTCCTCGCCGTCGCGCAGCCCGAGCAGCACCACGCCACCGTCCCGGCACACGCGCAGCATCTCGACGACCGGGGTGATGGGATCGACCAGGAACTCGCCCAGGCTGTTCTCGAGGCAGAGCACCGCGTCGAACGCGCGGTCGGGGAACGGCAGGGCGCGGCTGTCGCCCTGCACCCAGCCGATCGCCGGGTGGTCGGTGCGCGCTGCAGCCAGCGCGGGCAGCGCGATGTCGAGCCCGATCACCGTGTTGCCGTCGCGCACGGCCGCCGACGTGGCCCGGCCGGATCCGCAGCACGTCTCGAGCACGCGCGCGCCGGACTCGGGCAGCCACCGCGTCAACGCCTCGCGCTCGTCGGGCCAGGGCGCGAAGGCCTCGCGCACCGGCGCGCTGCCGTACCATGCTGCGCTGTACGCGGCGTTCGCGGCCTCGAGCTCGGCGGGTCGGGTCGGGTCGAGGAGGTGAGCGACCACCGTGTCGCCGGGCGCGACCGCCTGCCACGGTGGGATCCGCTCGTAGTCGGGCTGGTCGGGGCGGCGGCGCAGGAAGGTCCACCGCGCGCCGGGGCGCCGTGGCACGAGGCCGCCGACCGGGCCGGGTGCTGCGACCTCGAACACGCGCCGGATCGGATCATCCACCGTCGGACTCGCCATCGGACGAGGCGTCGGCCGCCTCGGGCGGTGTGCGCTCCCACACCGCGATCAGCCCGCTGCCGCTCGCGCACTGACGCGTGACCAGGCGGGTGAGCGTGCCCAGCACCTCGGCGACGTCTCCGCCGAGCTCGGCGGGGGGCAGCGCGCGAAGTTCTGGTAGCGGCCACCCCACGACGGCGACCGCGCGGGTGCCGACCGCGTAGAACACGTCGCCTCCCTCTACCCCCGACGCGAGGATGCGCGTGGTCGACAGGTGCTCCGTGCGCGCGTCGACGGCGACGTTGAGCGCGCGAAGCTGCGCACCGACGCTGCGATCGGGCGTTGCGCGACCGATCTCGGGCACGGTCGCCCACACCCCGGCCGAGCCGATGCACAGGCCCCCGAGCCCCTCGGCCTCCTCGTGCAGTACGAGCAGATCGACGCCCGCCCGGGCCTCGCCGAGCGCGGCGAGGCGCGCCGAGAGCGCGGCGGCGTACGCCCGGGCGCTCACGGTGGTGTGCAGCGCCTCGGTGGGCTCGACCTCGGACAGGCGCTGCGCCAGGGTCGCGCCGCGACCAGGCGCCAGGGTGCGACCCAGGACAATCGACCGGCCCTCGCGACCGATCCAGTAGCCGTAGTCCTCCTCCATCCCGAGCACGGCGATGGCCAGTCGAGGCGCCTTCTGATCGTCGTCCATCCAATCTCCAGGATGGGCACGTTAGCAGGCGCGCGGCGTCCCGTCCCGGCCTGTCCTTGCGGGGAGCGGTGGCTGGCTCCCCCTATCGCCCGGGGGGCGCCTCGGGGTACAACGCTTCAGCCTGCACAGCGCCTTCGCCTCAGGATCCGTCTCGTGCGACACCTCCTCCTCCTCGTCGCTACCGTGCTCACGCTGTTCGTCGGCTGCACCCCACCGTGCACCGGGGACGAGGCGTGCGAGGGCGCGCTCCGCTGCGACACGCGCTCGGGTCGCTGCGTCGCGTGCGTCGCCGACATCGACTGCGACGACGACAACCCGTGCACGCTCGATGCTTGTGATCTGAGCGCGTGCAGTCACGTCGTGCGCGCCGACGGCGTCGACTGCGACACGGACGGGGTGTGCAACGGTGGCGCCGCGTGCGCGGACGGGGTGTGCGTGGCCACGCCAGAGCCGGTGTGCGACGACAACATCGCGTGCACGGCGGACGCGTGTGTCGATCCGGGCGGCTGCACGGCGACGCCCATCGACGCCGCGTGCGACGACGGCATCGCGTGCACGATCGGGCTGTGCGATCCCGAGGACGGGTGCCTGTTCACGCCCGACGACGGACTCTGCGACGACCAGATCGCGTGCACCGTCGACGTCTGCGACCCGGAGGAAGGCTGCGGGAGCACCCCGGAGGACGCGCTGTGCGGCCCCACCGGCACGTGCTGTGAGGACGGCTGCGCCGAGCTCCAGATCGACTTCCAGAACTGCGGGGATTGCGGCTTCGAGTGCGCGTTCGGGCAGACCTGCTTCGGCGGGCTGTGCGAGGATCCAGGCGAGTGCCTCACCCCGCGCACGGCGGATCCGTCGTTCCAGGTCGCCTCGGCGTGGATCCTGGCGGGTGGCGCGTCGATCGACGCCACTGGCACCGGGTCGACCGATCCGGGCTTCGGGCGGCTGCCGTTCACCTCGGGCGCCAAGCTCACGACCACGGGCTGCGTGCCCGCCCTCGAGCAGTCCGGACCCGTGCGGCTGTCGTTCTCGGTGACCTCGTCCGCGTCCGATGTCGGCCTCAGCATGGGCGTCGAGCTTCAGGGGATCGGCCAGCTGATGCGGGTCTCGGCGTCCCAGGGCGACTGGCTGACGTTCTCGCGGTGCCTGGGCGAGGCGGCGTACGCGGGCGACGTCTCGGTCTCGCTGAGCAGCAGCTGCACCAACCCTCAGCTCTGTGGATCGGCCTTCTACCGCGTGGACCGCCTGCTTCTGACGGCCGACGCGGCGTGTCCGTGGCCCGGCGAGGTGCGCAACGGCGACCTGGAGTCCACCGGCGGGTGGATCGCGCAGTCGACCGGCGGCACGCTGCTGATCGAGGACGACGGCACCGGCACCAACCGGGTGCTGAAGTTCCGGAACATCGCGGAGCGCTGCGGTCCCATCGCGCAGGGGCGGATGTCCCAGCCGCTGCCTGCCTCGCTGCCCTCGCCCGCGCTGCGGTTCCGCGGTCGCTCGTTGCTCCGCGAGCACAACGTCTCGGTGTTCGCCGCGGCCTCGCTCGGCGTGATCACGCTGCCCGGCGACGACACCTGGCACGAGTACACGCTGTGTCTCGACGAAGCCTTCGCCGGCTTCGTGTGGGACGTCAACCTCGACTCGAACGGCGGCACCGGCAGCGTCGAGTGCTCGACGAACGCGCCGTCCGAGATCTGGATCGACGACGTGGCGCTGGTCTCCGACGAGGTGACGTGCCCGTAGCGTCCGCTCGCGCCCGGCCCTACTCGTCGATCCCGAGCGCGTCGCAGTCGATCGACTCGGGCAGCACGCAGGTGGCGTCGTGCACAGGCAGCCCGGCGAACCGGTCGCGCACCCACTCGAGCTGGTAGGGCAGCGAGCGCGCCGCGCCGTCGACGTGGCTCGCGTCCGCGCACTCGAGCACGTCCAGCGTGTAGCCGGCGTCGCACAGCAGCGGTACGTCCGCGCGCTCGACCTCGGCGACCACGAGATCGTCTGCGCCCGCGATCACGAACAGCACCGGACCGTCGCCGCCGCGTGGAACCGCGGAGCGACGCAGCGTGGCCTGCTCGAGGTAGCAGCGCCACGGATCGAGGTCGTCCCACGCGCCGACCTGCGCGCTCGCGAGGAAATCGGGCGAAAAGACGTCCTCGACGCCGCTCGCGGCGTCGAACAGCCCGCCGTCGCTGCACGTCAGCGCGTCGGGCAGCGCGTCGGCGAGCGCGGGGACGAGCGCGTCGGAGAGCGGGGCTGCGCCCTCGTACCAGTCGTGGTTCGCGGTGAGCACGCCGACCAGGCCCGCCGTCGCGGACGCGAAGTGGTTCGTCGCGTGCGTCGCCATCCCGAGCAGATCGGTCGGCGCGACGACGGCCACCGTCGCGACCAGCTCGGCCTCGGGGAGGTACGCGGCATAGCGATCGGCCCACAGGGCCGCGAAGCCGCCCTCGGAGGCACCCCAGCCGATCACGCGGCGCTCGGGCACAGCCCGGACGGACGGGTCGAGGCGCGTGTCGGTGAAGCGCCACAGCGCGCGCAGCGCGTCCAGCGACGCGATCGCGGTCGGCTCGGGCACCACCCACGGGTGCAGCCGCCCCGAGGGCTCGCCCCAGCCGGCCATGCCGAGGTAGTCGGGGGCTGCCACCGCGTAGCCCTGCGACGAGACGAGCAGGTTCGCGGCCACGCCCGCGAGGCCCTGCGCCGTGGGTGCACATTCGTCGCGAAAGCCCATCGTCGGATGCGTCCACAGCACGGTCGGCACCGTCTGCGCGACGTCGACCTCCGGAAACGAGATCAGCCCGGTCGCCTCGACGATCTCGCCCTTGTCCTGGGTGAGGTAGCGGATGCGGTACACGCGCACGCCGTACAGGACGGGCCGAAACGCCTCGACGCCCGCGAGCGACAGCATCGCCTCGATCTGCGCGGCGTCCAGGCTGTACGCGTCCAGGCGCTCCCAGGCGACGAGCTCGCCCATCGTCGCGAGCGGCGCCCAGTCGTAGTCGGGCAGACCGCAGCCCCCGGTCGGGAGATCGGGGACGTAGACGGGCTCCTCGAACGGGACGGCGCACGCAAACAGCGCGAGCAAAGGGAGAAGTCGCACCAGGGCTCCTGACGTCGGGCGCTGCGCGGATCCGCGAGCGCGCGCAGTCTAGCCCCGACGTCGCGGAGCCGCCTCAGTACGAGAACTTCGCCCGCGTGAAGATCATGGACCCACCGACCTGCGGATCGCCGAACTTCGTGTAGTCGCGCCCCAGCTGCAGCAGCGCGCCGCCGTGCAGCTCGAGGCCGTTGCCGAAGTTGTACTGCACCTCGGGGTAGACGACCCCGCTCGCCATCTCGGAGCTGAACGGCGAGTACTTCTCGACCACGCGCGCGCCCTCCTGCTCGGACCACGCCTCGCGCTGCCCGCCGGTGAGGTCGATGATGCCGAACACCTTCAGCGACAGCGCGTTCGCGTTCAGCAGCTTCACGTCGATGCCCGCGACGATGTAGTCGCCGATGCGGTTGCGGGAGAGCTCCTCGGCGCAGCGCGTGCCGTCCTGCGCGAGCGCACAGCCGATCGTGCCCGCCGGGTCGCTGCTGACGCCGCCGCGGAGCACGGTGAGCCCGGGCGACATCCAGTCGCCGGCGCCGAACTCGCCGGGGAACCCATGCACCCACTGGGCGTTGGTGTAGACGTGCTTCCCGAACGAGTAGTCGACGCCGAGCGACCACTTCGCGAACGGGCGACCGTCGAGCACCATCGGCGCGCTGCCGGACGGGTAGGGGTACTCGCCGCCGGGGCGGACGATCGGCCCGATCGCGAGATCGCCGGTGTGGATGTTGAACGCGCGCCGCTCGGGGATGAACAGGCCCGCCTCGAGCCGGAAGCCGACGACCGCCTCGCCCGCCACGTTCAGGCCGACGACCTGCATCCGGGGATACGCGAGATCGATGGTCGTGTCGATCGTGCCGTTGATGCACTGGTCGAACGGCGTGCAGCGCGGGTTCTCGGTCTGCGTCGCGCTGTTGCCCACCGGCACCGGCGTATCCGAGAAGCCGCGGTAGTACGACAGCGCGAAGTCGACGGGCCCAGCCAGCGCGCCGATCCGGAACGCGTACTGCAGGTTCTGCCAGGAGACGCCGGGCACGTCGAGGCTCGAGCCGGTGACCACGGTGGGGTAGCCGAAGATGCCGGCCGCCTCGTTCTCGGCGTGCACCTGCCAGCGAAGCTCGTCCTCGTACCAGGGCAGGCGATCGACGTGGGCGACCGCGTAGGGCGTGGACAGCGGCACCAGCGCCGGGCGGAACACCGGCACGAGGATGCTGGTGAAGGTCAGCCACCACGCCGGCGTGTAGTCGGCGCGCGCCATCAGCGTGCCCACCTGATCGCCGAACAGCAGCACGTCTTCGAGGTCGTTGGGGTTCAGCGTGTTCGTCGGGTTGAACCGATCGCCCGCGCCCCAGTCGATGATCTGGTTGCCGACGCGCAGATCGAGCCCCGGCAGCAGGTCGTAGCCCTCGAGGTAGAGCTGGTTGGCCTCGAACCACACCGGGCCGACGTTCGGGCGGTACGATGCGTCGTTGATCGACGACATCTCCTGCATGTAGCCGGGGAGGACGAGATCGACGTCCATCTTCGCGCCGAAGCGACCCGAGCGGACGTACATCCGGTTCTTCCACCGGAGCTCGTCGCGGGCGATGCCGGCGCCGATGTCGGGCCGCGGCGCGTACCAGGGGAGGGGGTTCTTCGGGGGCAGCCCGAAGCGGATGTCGGCCTGGACGGCGCCACCGTACTCGAGGTCGAAGTCGACGGCGTGGGCGGTGGGCGCGAGCAGGCCGAGCACGAGGCCGAGTAGCGGCGACATGGCGTCTCCCAAAGGCAGCGCGCCATATTGCCGAACGGGGGCCGGCGCTACAAGCCGCTCTGGATCGCGCGCACGGTGAACAGCGAGTCGGAGAGCCCAGTATTCGCCTGCCACTCGACGGTGCGGAGCTCCGTCCACACGTCGTTGCGCGTGTGGTCGGTGAGGCGCATCGCCTCGAAGATGCAGATCTCGCCCTCGCACGAGTAGTTCGTGCGGGTGGTCGTGCGCGCGACCTCACCCTTCTCGTTGATGTACTCGATCTTCGTCACGACCTTCATCGCGCGGTCGACGCTGATGCGGATCGTCTTGTACTTCACGGTTGTCTCGGGCTTCGCCGTGCCCTCGACCACCCAGGCGTCCGGCGTCTCGGAGAGCACCGTGCCCGTGTAGTACTCGGCGAACGTCAGGGTGGCGATGTCGTCGTAGTCGAACGCGGTGCCCATGAACCCCTGGTCGGTCATGTGGCTCGCGACGCGGCGGATCTTGTTGAACTGCGGCAGCCAGATGTACATCTGCTGCGGCGTGAGCACGAGGATGCGCGTGCCCTTCTGGTCGGCGGGCGCGTGGAACTCGGTGACGCTCTTCAGGCCCTTGCTCTTCGTGGTGAACGCCATCTTGCGAGGCTCGCTCGCGCCCGGCTCCTGGTGGATCACGTCGAAGCGCAGGGTCATGTCCTGCGGGGCGAGGATCCGCGCGTCGAGCTCGGCGAGGATCTTGTCGCCCGCCTCGTCGGCGTGGGCGGCGCCGCCGATCAGCAGACTGGCGGCGAGAGAGAGCGTGGCGATGAGCGAGCGCGTCATGGATACCTCGGTTGGCGGTCTGGACCCTCGGGCCGGCGATCATCTTCCATAGACGCGGCGCCGGGCAAGCAGGGGGATGATCAGGAACGTGGCGAGCGCGGCGACGAGCATGGCGGCCGAGACGAGCCCACCGACGTTCTGCAGGGGGCGGGCGTTGCCGAGCGTGAGCACGAAGAAGCCAGCCGACACCATCGCTGCGTTGGTCCACACCGCGGTGCCGGTCTCGAACGCGGCCTCGCGGGCGGCCTCGACGATCGGGGCGCCCGCGGGTGCGCGCCACGCGTTGAGGGTGTGTACCGCGTAGTCGACGCCCGCACCGATCACCAGGCTGGCGATCATCGAGGTGCCGATGTCGAGGCGCAGCCCGGCGTACCCCATCGCGCCGTAGATCACGGTCAGCGTGACCAGGGTGGGCGCGGTGGCGAGCAGGCCGCTCCACGGGGAGCGGAACAGCAGCGAGAGGATGGCCCACACCAGCAGGAGCGCGAACACCAGGCTCTTGATCTGGTTCTCCTGGACCGAGCGCGACATGGCGCTGTACAGCACCGGCTGACCGGTCATCACATAGGCGATCGACGCGGCGTCGGGGGTGCTCGTCGGGACCAGGCCCGCGTCGAGATCGAGGTGGAGCAGCGCCCCGATCAGGTCGTCGCGGACGGCGCCAGCCTCGGCGCGCACGAGGCCCTCGGCGAGGAGCGCGTCGGCGAGGGCGCGGCCGCGCTCGACGCGCCACAGGTCCGTGGTGGGCGTGTCGAGGACCATCAGCAGGTCGTCGAGGGTCTCGGGCGGGGTGTCGGGGCCGAGCGCCTCGGCGGCGGCGTCGAGGATCGCCGGGCCGGGCTCCGGCCCGAGGGCGGCGACCGCGGCGGCGATGGCCTCGGCCTGCCCGGGCTCGAGCGGAACCCAGGACTCCTCGCTGTTCAGGAAACGGACGAGCCCTGCGCGGACGGCGCCGGCGTCGGCGTCGGGGCGCACGCCCGCCAGCCGCGCTTCGAGGGCGGCCAGATCGGGCACCTCACCGCCGCGGATGCGGGCGGCGGCCTCGATCCGCGCGGCGGTGACGCGGCGCAGCCACGCCGCCGCCTCGGGCGTCGAGGCGGTCTCGTAGCGCGTGAGCGCGCTGTCGAGGAGCGCCTGCACGTCGGCCTGGAGCTGGTCGAGCGCGTCGAGGTCGGTCGGCGACACCTTGAGCTGCAGCAGCGCCTGGTCGCGGTCGCTCGTGACGAGCTGGCTGACCGACGGATCGCCGGTGAGGAAGGTGAACAGCGCGCCGACCTGGGCGCGGGTGTCGGGCACGCGCTGCACCCCGGTCATCGCGCGGTTGACCAGGGCGACGACGCTGGGGATCCCCTGGACGTTGGCGACGCCCGGCACCGCGGCGGCGCGGTCCGCGACGCGCTGCACCTCGCGCAGCACGTTCGGATCGGACAGGTCGCCGCGGACGTGGATCTGGAGGAACTGGCTGCCGCCGAACCGCTCGGTGAGGAACCGGGCGGCGCGCTCGGGCGGGCTGTCCTTCGAGAAGAACGCCGCCTCGTCCATCCGGTGATCGACGCGCGCGGCGAACACGCCCGCGACGATCAACACGCCGGCGGTGATGGCGCCGAACAGGGGGCGATGGTTGTAGACCCGCGTCATCCACGCGGCCGTGAGCTGCTCGGGGAGCCCCGGGCCCTCGCGGCGGAGCTTCGGTCGCCACAGCACGAGCACGGCGGGCACGAAGGTGATCGCCACCAACATCGCCACGGCGACGCCAAGCGCGGTGAACGTCCCGAACACCCGCATCGGCTGGATGTCCATCGTGATGAACGAGAGCAGGCCGACCACGGTGGTGCCGCCGGCGGCGAGCACGGTGGGCGCGGTGTGCTTCATCGTGTGCGCGACCGCCTCGTCCACGTCGCCCTTGTCTGCGTAGTTGGCGTAGAAGCGCGAGATGATGTGGATGGCGTACGCGCTGCCGACCGCGAACAGGATCACCGGCATCGAGCTCAGCACGAGGTTGTCGGCCACGCCCAGGAAGCCCATCGTGCCGCGCGCGATCAGGATGCCCACCCCGGTCGCGAACAGCCCGAGGCCGGCGGCGAGGGGATCGCGGAACGAGACGAGCATGATGAAGACGATCACCGCGATGGCCCACGGCACCAGGCGGCGGAGATCGCGCTGCGTGGTGTCGAAGATCCAGGTGCTGATGAACGGGGCCCCGGAGAACGTGAGGTCGCGGCCGGGCATGGCGGCAGCGATCGCGTCGCGCAGCGCGCCTGCGACGAGCCGGGGCTCGGAGCCGTGCGCGAGGAACGCGAACAGCAGCGCGCCCTGTCCGTCGCCGGAGACGACCACGTCGCGGACGTGATCGAGCGAGAGGACGCGCGCCGCGAGGGCCGCCCGCGCTTCGTCGCTGCCGGGCGGGCTGCCGATGACCGGCACGATGGCGACGCCGCCCGCGATTGGATCCTCGACGAAGTCCTGGACGTTCGACAGCGTCATCACCCGATCGACGCCATTGACCTGCTTCATCGCGCGGGTGGCCGCGTCGAGCTCGGCGAGGAACACGGGATCGAAGACATCGTCGGTCTCGACGCCGATCATCGCGACGTCCAGCCCGCCGAACACGTCGGAGATCGCGCGGAACGCCTCGATCTCGGGGTTGCCCTCGGGGAGGAACGCCAGCAGGTCGTCCTCCTGGCGCACCTGGCCGGCGAACAGCGCGCCGGCGAGCGTGAGGAGGAGGGTGACGATCACGATCGCCCAGGCGGAGGGGCGACGGACCAAGCGGGCAGCGAGAGCGTCCATGGTGTGCAATCCCGTGGGAGCCCCGCCCCCTATCGAGCGCCGGGTGACTGGGCGAGCCAGCAGGCTACGTTCGACGGCCCGGGAGGTTGGATGAGACGGCTTTCGTGCGCGGTCCTCGGTGCGCTGTCCCTGTGCGTTGGGGCGGTCGCGCATGCCCAGTCCGAGGTCGACGACGCCGAGCGCTCGGTGTTCCTCGTGTACTCGGGGGGATCGGCCGGGATCGGGCAGGATGCCTACGCGTTCGGCGTGCATCGCAGGCTCGCGCGTGCGGCGCTGGCCGCGGGGCTCGAGCTGCAGGTGGAGCGGGTGCTGCACGGCGTGTTCCACCAGCAGGGGAGCGCGGTGTGGGGTGTGGACGGGACGACGGCGTCGACGGTGCGCTTCCTGTCCGCCGGGCCGCCCGAGTGCGTGGTGGAGTGGGAGGGGGTCGGACTGCGCACGCCGACGGAGTGGGTGCTGCTGCCCGAGCACCCGGATCCGCCGATGCGCCGGTTGCCGCAGACCGCCGCAGCCCCCGTGGTGTGGCGTCGCTGCGAGGCGGGCGGCGTCGCGGCCCACTGGGTGGGCCCACCGGACGTGGAGGGGCTGGACTGGGAGCTCGAGGCGTTCGATGTGCGGATGGCGGTCGACTACACCGCGATGGACGCGACGAGGGCGCTCCCCGTGCTGGTGCTCGGGATGCCGCGGCAGGAGGCCGGGCGTCGCGCTCGCGCGATGCTCGAACTCCTCGCATCGCGCCCCGACGCGGTCTACGTCGATGCTGGTGGCTTCGTCCCCGGCGCGAGCAGCGTGATGCCGGGGCAGATGAGCCTGCACCGGCCGACCGGCTTCGACCTGCTCGCGCAGCTCCGGCCGGCGGCGCTCGTGCCGGGTCACACCGAGCTCGCGCCGGGGCCGCGCGCGCTCCTCGACGAGGCGGCGACGCGCGGCCTCAACTACGTCGGCACGAACTGGCGCAGCGACGATCCAGCGCTCGCGCTGCCGTCGGTGATCCGGCGCCGGATTGGAGAGGTCGAGGTCGCGTTCCTCGGGGTGATCGACCCCACCGTGGCCGCAGTGAACGTGAAGCTCGAGGCCGAGGGCGTCCGGCTGGTCGATCCGGTCGATGCGGTGCAGGAGGCGGTCGACGAGCTCGTGCTCGGTGAGGTGCCGGTCGACCTCGTGGTGCTGCTGGCCCAGGTGCCGCCGGCGCTGCAGGCGGAGCTGCGGGCCCGGCTGTACGGCATCGATCTGCACCTCGGGGATCCAACCGCGGCCACGCTGCGCGTGGAGCGGGAGGTCATCGACGCGCGCCCGGTCGCGCGCCTGGATCGCGCGAGCCCGCTCTCGCTCCCGATGGACGGCCTGCTCACCGCGGAGGTGTCGCTGGGGCCGGTCGGTGTGCGTCGGGTCGAGGTCCACACCGTCCCGGTGACCGCGGACGACCCGACCTATGCGCCGGTGTCGGCGGCGGTGACGCGTGTTCGGGCGCGCGTCTACCCGGGTCACGACGGTGTGATCGTGCCCGCGCCGACGGGCGTGCTGGCTCAGGTCGCCCCAGCGACACTGGACAAGCTGGTGTGCGAGGCCGTGCTCGACGCGACCGGCGCGGACGCCGTGTTCCTGCCCGCGCTGGCCCGAGGCGTCGATGTGCCCGGACCGCTCACCGAGCGGATGATCTCGGATCGCCTCGCGCTGCTCGACCTGCTCGAGACGCACCAGATCGACGGCGATCGGATGAAGGACTTCCTGATGCGTGCGGGCGGGCACGTGCCGATCGCGTGCGGCGCCGACGTCGGCTCGCCGTCGCCCAACGTGCGCGGGCGCACCGTGGACGGGACGCGGACCTATCGGGTCGTGACCACCGATCGCGCGCGCCTGACCACCGGGCTCGGGCCGCTGCTCGCCGGCGCGACGGCGGGGTTGGTGCTCCAGTCGCCGTCGTTTCGGCCCGTCGTGGACGCAGACGGCGCGCCGCGGCCGCTCGCCGCGGTCGCGATGGAGGGGCTCCGGGCGTGGGAGGCGCGCAGCGAGGGCGCGCCGTGGGTGGAGGACGTCGTCGCCCGCACAGCCGCCACGCGGGATCCGCTGTGGGTGCTCGACGTCGATCGCCTGTCGCTGCGCGTGGAGAGCGTTCAGCGCACCGAGCGGCCCGACGCGTACTCCCAGGTGCCCGAGACGCTGATCAACAGCCCGAACAGCCTCACGCTCGGTGGAGACGTCGATCTGCGCCTCGAGACCGGCGGGCCGCGGGTGGCCTGGGAGGCGCGGTTCCGCTCCACCTACACGCGGCTCTCGCTGACCGACGCGACCCCCCAGGAGACCGCGGACGACTGGCGCCTCTCGTCCGCGCTCTCGCTCCCCTCGGCGGCGATCCGCCTCGGTGGTGTCCGGCGGCTCTCTCCCTACGGCGAGCTGATGTTCGACTCGGAGTACACGCCGCTGCGGGACAGCGACGACGTCCTCCAGCCCCAGCAGGCGGACCTCTCGCTGACGATGGGCCTCTCGACGGTTCCGTGGCGGTGGCTGCTGCGTCTGCGGGTCGGCGGCTTCGTGAACCAGGACATGGCCCGGCTCGACGAGAAGACGCCGGAGGTGGGTGGCCGGCTGGAGGCGCAGACCCGCCACGATCTGCTCCGCGCGTCCGCGGTGCGCCTCGAGACCCGGTGGGAGGCGCTGGTGTTCGGCGGGACGCGACAGGACGATGCGTCCGACCTGCGCTTTCGTGCGTGGGGCGAGCTGCGGCTGCAGCTCCGGTTGATCCGCTGGCTGCACGTCGCGATGTACGCGCAGGGGCTGGTCGCGCAGGGGCGCGTGCCCGAGACGCGGCCGCTCGTCGCGGCGACCACGGTGGGCGCCGCGCTCGATCTCGCCGCAGCGTTCCGCCTGGGCGACTACGAGCGGCGCTGACGCGGGTCGGGCGGGACGCCCGACCCACGGATCTAGGCGGGCCGGCCGTCCCGGCCGGCCGTGACCTGGAGGCAGACGGTCGGGCGGGACGCCCGACCCACGATTGGGTTGCCTGCCCCTCGAGCACCTAGCGCCGA
>CAYQSE010000104.1:0-18404 GCA_964419905.1 uncultured Enterobacteriaceae bacterium | reverse complement strand
CCGATCGGAACTTCTGCGGGGACTGCGAGACGTCGTGCGACGACGGCGAGGTGTGTTCGCTAGGCGAGTGCGCGCTGTCGTGCGGCGGCGGGCTGACGGACTGCGGCGGGGTGTGCCGCGACACCGAGACCGATCGGAACTTCTGCGGGGACTGCGAGACGTCGTGCGACGACGGCGAGGTGTGCTCGCTGAGCGAGTGCGCGCTGTCGTGCGGTGGCGGGCTCACGGAGTGCGGCGGGGTGTGCCGGGACACGGACACCGACCGCAACTTCTGCGGGGACTGCGAGACGTCGTGCGATGATGGCGAGGTCTGCGTCGACGGCGGCTGCGCCGCGAGCTGCGGCGAGGGGCTCGACGTGTGCGACGATCGCTGCGTCGATCTGAGCAGCGACATCGACTACTGCGGCGACTGCGAGACCTCGTGCACCGCGTCCGGCGGGCTGGGCGCGTGGTGCGACGACGGCACCTGCCGGCAGGCGTGCGAGCCGGGCACGCCGGGCTGCGTGCACGTGACGATCACGGGCTCGGGGACCACCGCGAGCCCGTACATCGGCAGCCCGCTGCTGGGAAGCTGCCGCGCCTACCGCGACTTCTTCGGGTCGTTGTCGAGCGGCGTGTACCGCACCGCGCTCGGCGGCGGCACGCTCGACGTCTACTGCGACATGGTCACGGACAACGGCGGCTGGACGCTGCTCGCGAAGATCGACGGCGCGAACGCGGGGGAGGGCTGGCAGTTCAACTCGGCCTCGTGGACCGGGTCGGCGGCGTTCGGCGGCACCTGCGTGCTGAACGCCACCTCGGCGTGCGACGGGAAGTCCACCACGTGGGGCACGCTGCCGGTGAGCCAACTGATCGTCGATACGGGTTCCGCCACGGCTTGGTTCAACCTCGCGACGACCACGCAGACGATGCAGCAGCGCTACCTGGCGCACGATTTCCTCACGCCGGGCACGCCCGTCCAGCTCGCGGTCCGCTACGGCGGCACGGTGAACACGAACACCGAGGCGATCGGCATGGGCGACTGGGACAGTGAGGCGGTGACCACCACCTCGTCGGATCGCTGCATGTTCCGAGTGGGCAGCGCCTCCAACCTCAACTCCGGGGTCTGCGCGGGCCGGATCCGCGGCGTGAACAGCAGCACCTTCGTCTTCTTCAGCGCCGCGGTCGGGGACAGCACCCGCGCGGACCTCGGGACGATGAACAACGGTCCGGGCGATACCCTCGCTGGGCCGATGCGCATCTTCGGTCGCTGAACGATCGATGTTTCGTCGGGGTTGCGCGCGGGCGCGGGGGACGTGACGGAGGGGGAGCAACCCGCGCGCCCCGCGCGCTTCGACCCCGAGGTCCTCATGTCCGTCCAGATCGGTGACGCGCTCCCCCAGGCCACGCTCCACGAGGGGACGCCCCGCGACCACGTGGATACCCACGCGCTGTTCGGAAAGGGCAAGGCCGTGATCTTCGGCGTCCCCGGCGCGTTCACGCCGGGCTGCGACAAGACGCACCTGCCCGGCTACATCGCCGACCACGCCGCGTTCGCCGCGAAGGGCGTCGGCGTCATCGCGTGCGTCGCGGTCAACGACGCCTACGTGATGGACGCGTGGGGCAAGAGCCAGAGCGCCGCCGGCAAGGTGCGGATGCTGGCCGACCCCGCCGGCGCGTTCACCAAGGCGCTCGGGCTCGACGTGAACGCCGCGGGGCTGGGCGGGCTGCGCTCGAAGCGCTACGCGATGGTCGTCGAGGACGGGAAGATCACCCACCTCGACGTCGAGCCGGACGGCTTCGGGCTGACCTGCAGCCTCGCGCCGAGCCTGCTCGAGCAGCTCTGATCGCGCCGGGCTCGAGGCGGAGGGTGCGTTGATCGCGTGGTGGCTGCTCACGCTCGCGCTGGGGCACGCCCAGGCGCCGCCTCCCGAGGGGGGCAGCGACCTGGTCCGCCCGCGCGACGCCGCGCTCGAGGCGCCCGCCGAGCCCCCCCCGCCGCTTGACGATCCCGTCGAGCTACGGCGCTTCCTCGAGGACGGCGAGGTCGTGCACGAGCTGACCGTGTACGGCAACCTCGAGGTCGAGGCGGCGCGGACGCAGGTGCTCCGCACACTCGCCGACCATGGCTACACGCAGGTCGACGACATGGGCGACTACGTGCGCGTGCGTCACCCGGCGGTGTGGAAGGGCGAGGTCCACCTCCACGACGACGGCTGGATCCGCATGAAGCGGCAGCCGGTGCAGTTCCGGTCGCCGAAGACGCCGTTCGGCGAGGCGGGGAGCGTCGCCTCGGGCATCTGGTGCCTGGCCATCCTCCCGTGCTTGCGCACCAACGGCCAGCTCGTCGCCAAGGGGCGCTATCGGGCCCAGGAGGTGCGCACGCTCGCCGAGGTGAACCCCGAGGCGATCGAGTTCGCGGATCGCCTCGCCGACAAGAAGACCGGCGAGACGATCAACGAGCTCCCCGACGCGCTGGAGCGCTTGTGGGAGCACGGCGAGCCGCTCGATCCGAAGGACGGCCCCCTGCACACCCCCGCCGAGCGCAAGGCGGCGCTGCTCGCGTTCTGGGACTCCCGCACCGACACGCTGTGGGGCGATCGGGTGCGGGTGAGCGTCGAGGCGTTCGTCCGCGCGGTCGTGCAGGACGGGCCCGACGCGTTCACGCGGGACGAGATCGCGGCGTTCAACGCGGAGCGGACGTGCGCGCGCGCGCTGGACCTGTGGAGCCCGTGGGAGGACGTCACCTCGGACGTGACCGGCGGGTTCTGAGGTTCGACGCGTCCGTTACGCCGCGGTACCCACCTCACCTCCGTGGAGTGTACCGATGCGCGTCTCCTGGCTCCTGCTCGCCCTCGTCGCCTGCGCCCGCAACCCCGCCGCCCTGTCCGAGGGCGGCTCGCCCGAGGACGTCCGCCGCCGGCTCGTCGCCGAGGAGCTGGCGCAGGGGCGCGTCACGCCGATCGTCACCGACCTGCGCGCGGCGAGCGCCGCGGATCGCGAGATGGTGCGGCACCTGATCGCGGCGGCGCAGGGCATCGAGCGGCTCTACGCGCTGCAGAACGGCAGCTATGGGCTCGACGAGCGGCTGCCGCCCCGGGACGAGGCGAGCGCCGAGCTGTTCCGACGCAACCAGGGCCCCTGGTGCGAGGCCCCGGCTACGCGCGACGATCCGCAGTGCGCCGCGATCCCCGACGCCCCGCCGCGGTCTGCGGGCGTGTATCCGTGGGAGGTCCAGCAGCAGCCCGACTTCTGCGACACGCTCGCGCGCGACCTCCCGAAGGGGATGGAGCCGTTCATGGCCGTGGTGGACATCGAGGGCACGCTGGTCGCGGTGCCGTACACCCACCGCTGGCCCGACGAGATGGACGCGGTGGCGGCGTCGCTGCGGGCGGCCGCGGCGGCGGCCGATCCCGCGGAAGAGGCGCTGAAGGCCTACCTGCTCGCCGCGGCCGACGCGTTCACGACGAACGACTGGTTCGCGGCCGACGTGGCGTGGGCGGCGATGAACCAGCGCAACTCGCGGTGGTTCCTGCGGGTGGGCCCCGACGAGGTCTACTGGGATCCGTGCGGCGCGCACGCCGGCTTCCACCTCACCCTGGCCCGGGTGAACCAGGACGGGTTGAAGTGGCAGGCGCTGCTCGAGCCGCACAAGCAGGCGATCGAGGCGTCCATCGCCGAGCGCGCCGGCCCCCCGTACGCAGCCCGCACGGTGGGCTTCGAGCTCCCCGAGTTCATCGAGATCGTGCTCAACGCGGGCAACGCGCGCTACCCCACCGGGTCTACCGTCGGGCAGAGCTTGCCGAACTGGGGTCCGGTCGCCGAGGCGGGCGGGCGCACCGTCGCGATGACCAACATGCGCACCGATCCCGAGAGCCTCGCGTCGCTGGCGCGCGCGCAGGCGACCGTGTGGTGCCCCGAGAGCTACGCGCGCTGGCCGAAGGCGCCCGACGCGCAGCTCTTCAGCACGGTGATGCACGAGGTGGCGCACAACATCGGGCCGTCGCACGAGTACGCGGTCGATGGGCAGGTCGACACGGAGCGCTTCGGCGGCCCGCTCGCGTCGATGCTCGAGGAGCTCAAGGCGCAGAGCGCGGCGATGGCGCTGCCCCGCTGGCTCGTTGCGCGCGATGTCGACGTGGGCGACCCGCTCGTCGGCAACATGGGCGATCTCGGCTGGGCGCTCGGCAAGATCGCGGGCGGGATGGTCGACGGCCAGGGGCGCTCGCTCGCCTACGGTCAGCTCGCGGCCATCCAGGTCGGGTGGATGCTCGATCACGGTGCGCTGAGCTGGCAGGCCGATCTGCCCTCCGCCAGCGGCGCAGAGACGGGCTGCCTGCAGGTTCACGTCGAGGCGCTTCCCGGCGCGGTCGACGCGCTTTTCGACGAGGTGCTCCGGATCAAGAGCCAGGGCGACAAGCCGGCCGCCGAGGCGCTCCGCGCCCGCTACGTCGACGAGGGCACCACGTTCGCGTCGCTGCGCGGCGTGATCGCGCAGCGCTTCGCGCGCGAGCCCGCGTCGAGCTTCACCTACGACATCCTGCTGGACTGAACGGCGCCCGCGGTCCGCCCGACCGGGTACTGCACGGAGAGCATGCCGTAGTAGGCTCGCCGGGTTTCCGCCGCGCGGGTCACCGCGGGAGGATGGGGCGACCGTGGACCTGGGGCTCGGAGACCGGATCGATCGATACGTCGTGGAAGGGCTGCTCGGTGAGGGCGGCATGGCCGTGGTGTACCGGGTCCGGCACGTCGACCTCGGCAGCGCGCACGCGCTGAAGGTGCTCCTGAACGCGCGGCCCGGGGTGGTGGAGCGCCTGCTCCGCGAGGGGCGTGCCCAGGGCACCCTGCGCCACCCGAACGTCGTCGCGGTGACCGACGTGGTGCGAATCGACGGCCTGCCGGGTCTGGTGATGGAGTACGTCGACGGCGCGGACCTGGGCCTGTGGCTGCGCCGTCACCGACCTTCGCTCGCCGAGATCGACTGCATCGCGCGCGACGTGCTCGAGGGGGTCGCGGCGGCGCACCGCGCAGGCATCGTCCACCGGGATCTGAAGCCCGGCAACGTCTTGCTCGAGTGCGCGCACGGGCAGATCCGCGCGAAGGTCGCGGACTTCGGCATCGCGAAGACGATGAGCCCGGAGCCGGGCGGTCTGCGCACCCGGACCGGCATCGGGATGGGCACGCCCGCGTACATGGCGCCCGAGCAGTTCGTGGACGCCCGCTCCGTCGACGTCCGCGCGGACGTGTTCGCGCTCGGCGTGCTCCTCTACGAGCTGATCACCGGGGAGATGCCCTATGGTCGGGCCGACGTGCTGCAGCTGCTCGAGAGCGCGCGCAAGGGGCAGTGGACCGACCCGACGCCGAGCTTCCCCGACGTGCCGACGCGGTGGTTCGAGGCGGTCCGGCGCGCGCTCCGACCGTCGCCAGACGAGCGGCCCGCCGACGCGGGCGCGCTGCTCACGATGTGGGCGGGCGACGCAAGCCGTCCCCCCGCGCCGTGGACGGACGACGCGATCGAGGCGTCTCGCGCCGAGCCGATCGACCTTCACCCGGCCGGCGGGACGCTGTCGCCGGCGCGCTCGGGCTCGGTGGACACGGCGTTCGACCTCTCGCGCCCGGGCGCGCGTCGCCGCCGGTGGGTGTGGGGCGCGGCCGTGCTGGGCGCCGCCCTGCTGCTGTTGTTCGCGGTTGGAGCGAGCGCGGGCTTGCTCTGGGCGACCCACCTCCGGGAGCACACCCGCTACGGGGCCGAGCTGGTCTGGGTCGACGGGCTGCCGTCCCTCGGACGGCCGCTCCCTGCGGGGGCTGCGCGCGCCCGGGACGCGTGGCACGCGCGCTACCGCGGCCGGCGCCTGATCCGGCTGGCGTGGCTCTCCGCGGCGGGGCACCCACGCCCGGCGTCGGATCCGCGTAACCCGCTGGGCACGCCGACCTTGTTCACGTTCGCGCGCGATCCGGAGGGCGCGCTGCTCGAGCAGCGGAGCGCGCGGGGGAACGTCGTGCACCAGGTGCGCGTCACCCGGAGCGACGCGGAGGTCCGGTTGGTCCACCTCGATCCGCAGGGGTCGCCGCGTCCGTCCCCGTGGAGCGAGGAGGTGGTCGAGGGGGTCGAGGTCGCGCAGCCGGCGTGGGAGGAGACACAGACGCTCGACGACGCGGGGCGGGTGGCGGAGCGCCGCTTCCTCGACCTCGAGGGGCGTCCGGTGCGGGCGAGCGATGGGACGTTCGGCGTGCGGTACCGCTACGACGCAGAGGGCC
Source organism: uncultured Enterobacteriaceae bacterium (assembly GCA_964419905.1). Classification (GTDB taxonomy): domain Bacteria; phylum Myxococcota_A; class UBA796; order UBA796; genus JAFDJI01. Next base: position 12,167 of record CAYQSE010000104.1, on the reverse strand, counting down.
GGCGGGTCCGGCGCACGGGCCTTGCAGCCGACGGGCAGGCGATGGCCGATCAGAGCGGCGTGGTGTCGTACGCGTGGACGTGGTCGGGCGCGCACCCGATCCGCATCGACGCGCTCGGGTTCGGCGACCTGCACGTGATCGGGCCGCGCGGCTGGTCGAGTGTCGTCACCGAGGTCGACACCTACGGGCTGCCGCTTCGCCAGGCCTGGCTCGGAGTGGACGGCGCTCCGATCGCGAACCCGAATGGGTGCATGGCCGAGACGTGGCGGTACGACGCCAGCGGGGGGGTCTGGACGTCGACCTGCCTCGACGCGAACGGGCTCCCGACGGCGCGCCGGACAGGAGAGCACGGCTATCGGCTGATCCAGGACGCGCGTGGCTACACCGTCGCCAGCGAGAACCTCGACGCGGACGGTCGCCTCGTCGCCGATCGGGCTGGCGTGGCGCGGTCCGAGCGGGGGTACGCCGAGGACGGGCTCCTCGTCGAGGTCGGCCCGTTCCGCGACGCGAGCGGGGCGCCGATCGTGCCCTCCGAGCGGGGCTACGCGGTGCAGCGCTGGAAGTGGGACGATCTGGGGCGCCTCGTCGAGGTCGCGAACCTCGGCCTGTCCGGTGAGCCGATCGGTGCCGGCGAGAACCGGGTCGCCTCGACCCGGTACGCCTACGACGCGTGGGGGCACACCTCGGAGATCCGGTGGTTCGACCACCGCGGTGTGCCCATCGCCGACGACGACGGTTGTGCGGTGTCGCGGTTCCGCCGCACGCGAAGTGGCGCGCTCCTCGAAGAGACCTGCTTCGGCACCGAGGAACAGCCGGTCTTGAACCACGGCGGGTGGCATCGGCTGTCGATCGATCGCGACGTCGCGGATCGGCCGACGCGCGAGCACTACGAGGACGTGAGCGGGCGATGGGTGATCAGCGAGGAGCGCGGACACGCGGGCGTCCGGATGCGCTACGACGCGCGCGGGATGCTGGCCGAAGAGGTGTTCCTCGACCCGCTCGCGCAGCCGTTCGGACGGGACGACGGGCGTGCGCGCTGTGAGTACGTCCACGACCATCGCGGACTGGAGGTCGGCGTCACCTGCTTCGACGTCGAGGGCGCGCGCACCGCGCTCCCGGACGGCACGAGTCGCATGGAGTACGTCTACGACGAGAGTGGGCGGACCATCGAGGTGCGGAGCTTCGACGTCCGGGATCGGCCGATCACCGATGCGTGCGCCGTGATCGAGCAGCGCTACGATGCGCGCGGGAACCGCGTCGTCGAGCGCTGCCTCGACGGCGCCGGGCGACTGTTCGCTTGGAACGGACAGTATGCCGAGATCCAGTCCTCCTGGGACGCGCTCGGGCGAAAGACCGGGGTGCAGTTCTTCGACGCCGCGGGGCGACCGGCGAACGTGTCGGGGGGATGCGCGCGCATGGCCTACGAGCACGACGCCGCAGGAAACGTGGTGCGGACGTCGTGCTTCGGCGCCGATGGCGGGCTGTTCGCGTATCGGGACGACGGGCTGGCGAGGATCACGGACGCCTACGACGCGTTCGGACGACACGTCGGCCGGTCGCTGTTCGGGGTCGACGGTGCGCCGCTGCGCGGCGGCTCGTACTGGCGATGGGAGCAGGACCACGATCCGCTGGGACGCATCATCGAAGAGCGGTACTTCGACCCGGGCGACGTCGCGCCGGCGCGCCACCCTGCGGTGATCCGCTTCACCTATGACGCGCTCGGGCGCGTGATCGGCACCGAGCGCCTCGGTGGCGACGGCGGGCCCTACCGCGACGGGTGGGCCAGCCAGGTGGCGAAGTGGGCTGCAGATGGCGCCAAGGCCTCCGAAGCGTGGTTCGACGCCGAGGGCGCCCCGGTCCCGGGCCCGGACGGCTGTGTGGTCGTGCGGTGGACGACGACGCGGGACGGTGGCCGCGAGCGCCACTGCGACGACGCCTGACCCACGCGAGCCCCCGCGCGGACGGATCCGAGACCGCTCAGCGGCCGACCTTCCGCTTGAACACGAGCTCCCAGACCGGCATCATCGCGGGGGGCTCGATGGCGTAGTTGAAGTAGTAGGTCTCGCGTCCAGCGGGCCCTCTTGCGGCGCCCTCGACGCTGAGCCGGTTCATCCCGAAGGGTGCGGGCTCTCGGTTGGGGTAGAGGATCTCGCTTCGCTGGGTCGACCAGTTGGTTCGGATGCTCGCCCCCGAGGGCTCCGGGATCACCACGACGGCGAGGTACTCGAAGCCATTCTCGAGGACGAGCGGAACGTGGACCCAGCCGTCGCCCGGCGCCAGCCAGTGCTCGTGGTACTTGCTGTGGGTCACGCTGTAGTCGTCGTCGATCCACTGGTCTCGGATGGCGGTGGCGAGGGTCCGGACCTGCTCGTCCCACGACGGGGCGGCAGGGGTCGACGACCCGGCAGAAGAGCTCGCGACGTAGACCGGGCGCCACGGATCCTCGGTGGCGCGCGGCCGATCACTGTCGCGGCACGCGACGACCAGGCCGCTCGGGGTGTTGCCGTAGGGCGCATAGCCGAGGTCCAGGACCACCTTCCCGCGGAACCATCGGTGTTCGCCCTCGTTGCGATAGGCCCACTCGCGCACGTCCAGTCCGTCGCGCGGGTGGACGATCAGCTCTTGTTCCGACGGCTTCCGGTTGTGTCGGGTCTCGTCGAACATCGTGCGCCAGGTCTTCAGCTCGGTGTCGGGCACCTCGGGAAGCGAGGCGCCGAGAAAGACGCAGTCGACATAGGGCGAGAACGTCATCTCGTACCGGGACCATCCTCGTTTCGCTTCGGCGTGGAGCACCGTGTAGCCGCGCGCCTCGAGGTCGGCTGCGGTGGCCTCGGCCCACTGGACCAGCGCGGGGAGCATCGCGACCGTTCGCTCCTCGAGGTGCAGGACCAGCGCGTCTTCGGCCTCGTGGGCGGCGAGGGCCGCGGCGCGGTCCGGTGGCGCGAGGAGCGCGAGGCGCGCCTGGGTCTCCAGCTGAAAGACCTCGGCGATGTCGGGGTGATCGGGCAGCGCGCGCACGCCGACCCCGCGCGCGGGGTCGATAGTGAGGGCCGCGTGCTGGGCGGTGAGGCGCAGGTCGCGCTCCACCGGGTCGTTCATCCAGGCCAGCTCGCCGGCAGCCGCCGCCTCGTAGAGGGTCTTGTCGAGGGCGACGTGGGTTCCTGCGAGGCGATCGAGGACGAGGCGCAGGAAGGTCCAGTAGCGACCGTCCGAAGACACCGCCTTGGGCGCGCCGACGTACGGGTCTTCGGGCAGGTCGTGGTTCGCCCAGCGCGTCGTGAGCTCGCCCGTGGTCGTCCACGACGCGATCGACAGGCGCTCCGGCTTCTGGCATGCGGCGTGGACCCGCTCCGCGTGCGGGTCGACGATGACGTCGAGCGAGCGGCAGCCACGGCGCAGCCGCACGTCGCGATCGTCACCGAAGGAGAGCACGCCGTCCTTGTGGAAGATCGGCTCGACGTCTGGGGTGATGCCGATCGCGTGCACCAGGCCCGCACCGGGTCGCGCGAACACGGACTCGCGGGTCGCGCCCGACATCAGGTCGATGACCTCCCCATGGACCGCATCCCAGTGTGGACTCACGACAACGGCCGTCTCGGACGACGTGAAGAGGGCCGTCGCCCGGCTCCCCCCGCGGTGCGTCGACAGGCGCGTAGGCGGGTCGACCGACCAGAGCTCGTAGTCGCTCTGTGCTCGGCGCAGCAGGAGCACGTGTCGCCCGTCCGGTGCGATCCGGGCGCCGATGAGGTCGTCATTGTGCGGGGCGGCCACGGCGGTCGGTGTGGTGCAGAGGGCGAACCCCCAGGCCACGAGGAGCGCGCCTCCCACCCACTGGCTGCGTCCGTCCCGCATCGTCGCCCCCTGGGAGATCACGGGCCGAGTCCTGTACGGCCCGGACGGTCGATACTACCCGGGCGGGCGAGCTACGGGTCGCAGGGGAGGAACTCGGGGCCGAGGTCCCAGCCCTTCACGAGGGACGAGAAGCCGGGGTTGGCGCCACAGACGACCGCGGCGAGCGCAGGCGCGTCCGCCCAGTCGTCGACGTACTCGACGTGGAGGACGGCCTTGCCGGCCGCGACGAACGGGTCGAGGGTGTCGCACTCGTCCCACGCCATGCATTCCTCGTTCACCGTGAAGTCGAACCAGTCGATCAGTGCTCCGACCTGGTCCACGTCGTTCTTCAGCGCGACGGACAGGCCGCGTCGGTGCGCCTCGTCGGCGAGCCAGCGGTTGTAGGCGAGCTGTTCGTCCGGGGTGATGCCGAAGCCGGTGCGGTTGTGATGCGCGGTGACGTTGTCGGGCTCTACGCCGTCGCAGCCGCGCGCCACGGCGCGATCGAGGCGCGCGGCCATCACGTCGCGCACGACGGTCTGGGTGTGATCGACCCAGCGCTCGTCGGGCCAGCCGTCCAGCGGGCGCCCGATGACGTGCTCCGGGAACGCGGCGGCGTCGTCGCGCCACGGTTCGTACGAGCCCGCCGAGAAGTAGCACACGATGACCCGGCCCGCGGCGCGGAGCCGCGCGTGCTCGTCGTCGGTGAGGTCGAACAGGTCGACGTCGTAGGTGGCGACATCGGGCGTGGTGTCGAGCGCCTCGGTGATCTGCCACTGCCAGGTGGCGCCCGCGACGGGCGCCACCACGTCGGCCTCGACCGGCGCACCGGGTGTGTAGGCCACGCAGTCCGCGTCCACCCGGATCTCGCCGGCGCCGCAGGGGGAGGCGGGCTCGCACGCAGTGGCGAGCAGCGCGAGGACGGCGAGGCGGTGATTCATGGCTTCTCCGGCAGATCACCATGACCCCATCGGCTGCCCGGGGCCACCGGATCCTTCGCCCAACGAGGTCGGGGTATCGCGGGCGCGTTGGGCGCTTCTCGCATAGGGGTACCGCGGGAGGAGCGATGACCGCTTCGTGGCTTCGGACGGCAGGGATCTGGATGGCGCTCATCGGCCTGGCGTGCGGTGGGTTCGGCGGTGGCACGCTCGACGGGACGTATTGTCTCGAGGAGGCCGATGACTGCTTCGAGTTCCGCGGCGATACGGTGCGCTACTTCATCGGGGCGCACGAGGAGACCGGCAAGTACGCCATCGAGGGGGACGTGCTCGTGCTGCGCTGGGAGAAGGCCACGCACGCCAAGCTCATCGAGCGGCGCACCAAGAGCACGCTGATCGTCTACGACGAGCGCCTGAAGGCGCGCGAGGTCTGGCACCTGCGGTAGCCAGTGGTAGGATGAGGGCGTGAGAACACGGATCCTCGTCGCTGCGCTGGCGCTGATCGCGCCCTGGGAGGCCCACACGAGCGGGTCATCGACCGTGCGCGCCCTCGGCGCCCACCTCGAGGTGAGCGAGACGTCGGTCCGCAAGATCTTCGCGGGCGGGCAGGGCGAGTCCGCGTGGCACGCGGACTGGCAGGCGACGCACCAGGCGGGCGTGGACACAGCACTCGTCGTGCTGGCGCCGGTGCTCGACGCGGTCGCGCGCGACACCGGGCTGACGCTCGCGCCCTATGCCGAGGACGGCCCCGTGGCGTGGTCTTGGGCGGAAGCGTCGAGCGAGCGGTCGCCTGCGGTGGTGTGCGTGTCGGGGTGCCGGGTGCTGCTGCGCCCGTGGGAGGCGGCTACCGGCGCCGCCGTGCCGATGTTCGAGGTGCACGTCGCCCTGGCCGCGCCGCCGCCGGAAGGCGCGCTGCAGCGGCTCAACGAGGCGCTCGCGCAGGCGCTCGCGCAGCCCGAGCCCGATCCGCCCTGAGCCTCATGTTCCCACGTGATCTCGAGCCCCAGTCGAGATGTAGGGGATCGTGAGGGTGGCCTGCGGCGGATTGTGATGGGCGGGCGGGGGCGGTAGGCTCTGGAGGGAGCTGACGCTTCCCGTGAATCGAGGGTCGAACCATGCGAGCGTACCTGCAGCGCCGGGAGGCTGAGCGTCGTGAGGCCGCGGCGCTTCGCGCCCAGCGCCTCCGCGATGCCGCACCGGCGCTCGCGCGGATGCTCCGCGAACGCTACGGCGCGACACGCGTGTGGCTCTTCGGTTCGCTCGCCTGGGGCGAGCCCGACGCGCGCTCCGACCTCGACCTCGCCGTCGAGGGTCTGCCGACCGAACGCTACTTCTCCGCCCTCGGCGAGCTGCTCATGTCCGCACCGGCGTCGGTCGACCTCGTGCGCATGGAGGAGGCGCCTGCCGCGCTGGTGGGGCGGATCCGCGAGGCCGGTGTGGTGCTCGATGGCTGACGCGCACGCGCTGCTGCTGGCGGAGATCCGCGCCGATCGCGAGGCGCTCGCGGCGCACCACCGCAAGGTCGTGGGCGCCCTGCCGGACCTGCCAGAGGATCCGGGCGCCGAGGCGATCGTGGCGAGCGCCGTGCACCACTACTACACGGCGCTCAAGAGCCTGTTCGAGCGCATCGCGCGTGCGTTCGAGGGGCCGCCGGCCCGCGGCGATCGCTGGCATCAGGATCTGCTGCGCGCCATGTCCCTCCACATCGAGGAGGTCCGGCCGCCGGTCGTCGCGCCCGAGCGCCTGCCGGTGCTGCGTGACCTGCTCGGGTTCCGACACTTCTTCCGCCACGCCTACGCCGTAGAGCTCGACCCCATACGCCTTCGCGACATCGCCGAGCGCCTGATCGCCGTGCACCCGATGCTCCGTGAGGACCTCGACGCGTTCGAGGCGCGGCTTCGGAGTGCGTAGCGACGCGCGGGCCTCGCGCGTCCACGTGGCCCGCGTCACGTCGATCCTCCTGGATCGGGCGCTCGATGACGGACGGCGCTCGCAGCGGCTCAGCGCTTCCTTCTGCGCTGCTTCCGGTTGTTCCGCTTCTGCTGCTGTTTCTTGCTGACGGTCGGCTTCTTCTTGTTGTTGCCCTTGGGCTGCTGCGCCGAGCCGCTCGCCGCCTTGGGCGCCGGCGTCGCCTCGACCACCTCCTCGGGCGCGAGCTCGACGATCTCCTCGTCGGGCGCCAACGCGACCTCTTCGTCGGGCGCGACCTCGACGAGCGCTTCCTGCTCGGACGGCGGCGGCGCTTCGATGACGCGCCCCTTCGCGCTGCTGTCCTTGACCTCGGGCTCGACGTGGCGGAGCTTCCCAGTGTCGTGGAGGTCGTTCAGGCTGACGTGCTGCGGCATCGTGGCGGGGTTGTCGGGCTTCTCGAGCTTCTGGTATTGGTTCGGGTAGAGCGTCTGGACGCGCGCGTCGGTGCCGTCCTTCGAGTACTTCAGGAAGGCGCCGGTGACCTTCGCATTGAAGTGCTCGTAGCTGCCGTCGGACTGCTGCTCGGCGACGCGGGCGAGGGGCGCGGTGCGAAAGCCCCCCTTGTTCTTGTTGCCCTTGGCGTCCTCCTTCTTCCCCCAGATGTCGTGGTCCGAGTAGACGGCGCCTCTGGGATTCGTCGTCGCCTGGTTGTACGCGTTGTTGTCCTGGCCGGTGCCGTACATCGTCGCGTACGCCTTGTCCTGGTCGTACTTCGACTTGAACGAGGTCGCGACGGGCTTGCCGCGGGCGTCGAGGTCGCCATCGGAGAGCCCGACGTGGTGGCTGCGTGCATGCGCGCGCGCTCGCTTGGGGCCGCGCCCCTCGGACCAGTCGAGCATGGTCCCGGCGCGCTCCAGGTAGAGCGGGTCCTGCTGCGCCAGCGCGAGGGTGGGCGCGGTGGGGATGGGCTGCTGCACCGCCTTCAGCTCGTCGATCGTCTGGCTGTTCGACGACGGCGTGCTGGAGGGCGGTGTCGTCGAGCCGCCGCCACCACCTGTAGACGGCTTCTTCTTCACGTACTTCTTGCGCTTGGGCATGGGCGTTGGCCTCCGAGGAGAAGGGTCGGTCCGACATTAGTCGATCGGAGGTAAAGAGCCCAGCAAAAGCGCACTCACGCCGTGGCGGCCCGTGCGATTCGTAAGGGCGTTCCTGTGCATGGAGGCGTGGCGATGCCACGCTCGGCGCGGCGGTTCCAGCCTGCGAGGGCGAACGCGCACATCGGATGCGTGGCGCCACGAGGTCCACCCGCATGCGGCCAAACGACCAGCCGTCCACCCGCGCCACGCCGTCGCGCCCCGCGAGATACACGGCGGAACAAGGTCCGATCGGGGCGGATGGCTTGGCGGCCGCTCGCATTCTTCTCGGCGGCCGTCCTTCGTCGTCGCACCGTGAGCACGCGTCGACCTCCTCCGTGCCATGAGGGCGTACAGACCATGACCGAACCCGCCCGCAGCGACCGTCGCGTCCACCTCACCGCGACGGCGCTGATCGTGCTCGCGACCGTCGTGGTCCTTCGTGCGTTCGGCCAGCCGTGGTGGTGTGCGGTCGGCGATCTCGCGCCGTGGTCGTGGGACATCTGGAGCCCCCACAACTCGCAGCACGTGGTCGATCCGTACACGTGGACGCACCTACTGCACGGCGTGGTGCTGTACTGGATCCTGTGGCTCGTGCTCCGACGGCGGACGAGCGAGCCGACCCGCTTCGTGATCGCGATGGCGATCGAGGCGTTGTGGGAGATCGTCGAGAACACGCCGATGGTGATCGAGAAGTACAGGGAGGCGACGATCTCGCTCGACTACACCGGCGACAGCGTGCTGAACGCCCTCGGCGATCTCGCCGCGTGCGCGGTCGGCTTCGCGTTCACCGCCGTGGTGCCGGCGTGGGTGAGCCTGGTCGCGTTCGTCGGCATCGAGATCGCGCTGATCGCGACGATCCGCGACAGCCTGATCATGAACCTGATCATGCTCTTGTGGCCCATCGAGGCGCTCAAGGCGTGGCAGATGGACGGGGCAGGCGCAGGTCCATCCCCCCAGTAGTCCTGTTGGGGCGCAGGGGAATCCACCCCCCGGGATCGACCGGATCCGCTGACGCCCTCGGGGCCGGCCAGCCTTCGGGCCGCGTCGCCTCCGTCGCGGGCGTCGCCTGCTGTCTCGCTGGGTGCAGTGGGCGACATGCCGCCAAACCCTCCGCATCGGCTCGGATCGGCGTATGCGGCAGGCCGCCCGGCGGCATAGGCTGGGGCGGCTGGAGGTGTGGTGATGACGCTGGGTCCGGTGCGCGGCGCGCGCGACGCGGGGCGCTGAAGCATGCGCGCGGCGCGACTTCATGCCTATGGGCCGCCCGAGAACCTCGTCGTCGAGGACGTCCCCGAGCCGGTGGTGGAGTTCTCGTCGGATGTGACCGTCGCGGTGCACGCGGCGGCGATCAACCCGATCGACTGGAAGATCCGCGCCGGCTCGCAGCGCGGCGCGGTGCGCCTCGCGCTCCCGGCGACGCTCGGGCTCGACTTCTCGGGCGAGGTGATCGCGGTGGCGCCGGGCGTCACCCGGGTCCAGGTGGGCGACCTCGTGTACGGCAACCAGCACCACAAGCGCCCCGGAACGTACGCCGAGCGGATCGTGGTGGATGAGCAGCGGATCGCGCGCAAGCCGGCGTCGATCGATCACCTGGCCGCGGCCTCCCTGCCGCTCGTCGGGCTGACCGCGTGGCAATGCCTGCTGCCGCGGCTCGCCGAGCGGCCCGGGCAGCGGGTGTTGATCCAGGCGGGCAGCGGCGGCGTGGGCAGCTTCGCGATCCAGCTCGCGAAGCACCACGGCGCGCACGTGATCACGACGTGCTCGGCGCGCAACGAGGCGCTCGTGCGCTCGCTCGGCGCCGACACGGTGATCGACCACCGCGCCGCGCGCTGGTGGGAGGAGGTCGCTGACCTCGACGTGGTGCTCGACGCGCTCGGCTACGCGGATCGGGCGCGCGCGCTGGACGCGGTGCGTCGCGGCGGGCGGGTCGCGTCCATCGTCAGCGGGCTGCCGGGCGCCACCGCGCGCTACGGGCCCGTGCTCGGGCTGGTCGCGACCGCGCTGGGGGTCGCCGGGTTCTGGCTGCGCGGGCGGCTGCGCGGCGTCGACGCCGCGACGGTGATCAAGCGCGACGACCCGGATCAGCTCGCCGAGATCGCCAGGCTGGTCGACGCGGGCGCGCTCCGCCCGGTCGTCGACCGGGTGTTCCCGCTGAGCGAGATCGCCGAGGCGCACCGCTACGGCGAGACCGGGCGCATCCGCGGCAAGGTGGTGATCCAGGTGGCCGATGCCTGAGGGCAACCCGCACCGCGCCGCAGTGCTCGAGCTGGTGATCAACGTCGCGGCGCCGACGATCATCCTGACCTTCTTCTCGGGCGACGCCTGGCTCGGGCCGATGTGGGGGCTGCTGCTCGCGCTCGCGTTCCCGCTCGGGCACGGGCTGACGACGATGGCGCTCACCCGCAAGGTGAGCCCGATCGCCGTGCTCGTGGTGGTCAGCGTGCTGCTCACCGGCGGCATCGGGCTGCTCGAGCTCGAGGTGAGCTGGTTCGCGTGGAAGGAGGCGGCGTTCCCGCTCGCGATGGGCGTGGGCGCGGTCGCGTCGCTGCGCACCCGCTGGCCGGCGCTGTCGCTGCTGCTCGATCCGCTGATCGACACGCCGAAGGTGGACGCGCTGCTGGAGGCGCGCGGCGAGCGGGCGGCGCACGCGCAGGCGATGGCCCGGGCGACGTGGCGGGTCGGCGCGGTCCTCGTGGTCACCGCGGTGGCCACCTTCGTGTTCGCGCGGTTCATGGTGGTCAGCCCGACCGGTACCACCGCGTTCAGCGAGGAGCTCGGGCGCTACACGGGCTGGTCGTTCCCCGCGATCGGGGTGCCGAGCACGCTGGTGATGATGTGGGTGTTGAGCGATGTGCTGCTGGGGCTGGAGCGGCGCACCGGCGAGAAGATCGAGGCGTTGTTGCGCTGAGGTAGCGCGCGCCGGGTGGCGGGCGTGCAATCGTGGTAGACGGTCGGGGTTGCGGCTGCCCGCGTGAGGGTGCACGATCGCAGCAACACCCTGGGGACTGGAGGTTCGCACAGATGCGGGTACCGGAGCGGCTCGAGCCGCTGGTGGACCAGGGGGTGATCGACGAGGTGATCCGGCCGCTGATGAGCGGCAAGGAGGCCGCGGTCTACCTCGTGATGTCCGAGGGGGAGCAGCGCGTCGCGAAGGTCTACAAAGAGGCCGCGCACCGCAGCTTCAAGCAGCGCACCGAGTACGTCGAGGGCCGCAAGACGCGCAACAGCCGCGACCAGCGGGCGATCCAGAAGAAGTCCGGCTTCGGGCAGGAGCGGATCGAGGCGGCGTGGCGCTCGGCGGAGGTCGACTACATCTACCGGCTGCGCGAGGCCGGGGTGCGTGTGCCCGAGCCCCACGCGTACGTCGACGGCGTGCTCGTGATGGAGCTGGTCAAGGACGAGCACGGCGAGCCGGCGCCGCGCCTCGTCGACTTCACGTTTACGCCGGAGCAGGCGCGCGAGACGTTCGACGTGCTGCTCCGCGAGGTCGTGAAGATGCTGTGCGCGGGCGTCGTACACGGCGATCTGTCCGACTTCAACGTGCTGATCGGGCCCAACGGGCCGGTGATCATCGATCTGCCGCAGGCGGTCGACCCGGCCCACAACAACAACGCCCGCAAGCTGCTGATCCGCGACGTGAAGAACCTGACGAGCTTCCTCGCGCGCTACGACGACAGCCTGAAGGGCACGCGGTTCGGCGACGAGATGTGGGCGCTGTACGAGAAGAACGAGCTGACGCCGCAGACCAAGCTCACCGGGCGGTTCAAGGGATCCGAGCGCAAGGCCGACACCTCGTCGCTGCTGATGGAGATCGAGGCCGCCGAGCGCGAGGCGCGGAAGCGCCGCGAGGCGCTCGGGCTGCCGCCGCCGCGACCGGCGCGCAAGGTGCCGCCGACCCCGCCCGCGCCGCAGCCGCTCGCGCAGCGTCCTGGCGGGCCGAAGGCTGGGGGGCCGCGTCCGGTCGGCCCCCGCCCCGAGGGGCCGCGCGCCGTCGCGCCGCCGCAGCCGGGCCCGGGTGAGGGCAAGCGGAAGCGGCGCAGGAAGAAGTGGCCCTCGGCTGCGCCGATCGACCCGCTCGACGCGCTGCTGATGATCGAGGACTGAGCCCGCCGCGCGTGGGCCGGCCGCTGGTTTAGGGCGGTCCGGGCCGATCCACAAGACCGTGGGCCGGCCGTCCCGGCCGGCCGCCTGTGGGTGATGGTCGCCCTGGCCTCCGTGGGCCGGCGGTCCCGGCCGGCCGCTGGTGGTTGACGGTCGGGCGGGACGCCCGACCCACGTCCTTTCAGCAGGCGCCTTGGCCGCTGGTGGTTGACGGTCGGGCGGGACGCCCGACCCACGTCCTTTCAGCAGG
>CAYQSE010000103.1:6184-18437 GCA_964419905.1 uncultured Enterobacteriaceae bacterium | reverse complement strand
CCTCGGGCTCCGGGCTGGCCGTACACGGCCACAGCCCGCCGACGTCGTCGCGGCGACAGCGCTGCATCGGGAACCACAGCCGATCGACGGACGCGACTGCCACCCGATCGCGGCGCGGCTCGGTGATCGCGTGGTAGCGCAGCACGAGGCGCTGCCCATGCGGGCGCGCCGCGAGCACGCGCTCGAAGGTGTCGAGATCGGGCGTCGGTTCGCCGTCGATCGCGGTGATCACGGCACCCTCGGGCACGCCCGCGCGCCCGAGCATGTAGCCGGGCGCCGCGACATAGACGCCGCGCGGCGCGACCGCGTGGTTGCGCGCCTGCTGGTAGGAGACGGTGTGCACGATCCCGCGCCCGACCTCGAGCAGCTCGTCGGGCGTGATCGCGTGCAGATCGCCCACGGGCGCCTCGATCTCGAGCCGCTCGCCGCCGCGCTCGATCGTGAGCGTGACCGCGCCGCCGATCGCGTCGTCGAGCGTCGCCTCGAGCGGGACGAAGTGCGCGGTGAGCGCGCCGTTCACCTCGAGCAGCACGTCGCCAGGCGCGAGCAGCCTGTGCGCGCCGCCGCCCGGCACGACCTGATCGACGACGAGCGCGCCGGTGCCGTTCGGGAACGCCTCGCGCAGCGCACGCTCGGCCCCTTCCGACAGCCCGAGCCTTCGCACCTCGTCGTAGGGCTGGTAGGTGAAGATCGTGTGGATCGTCCCCCGGGGCACATCCAGCCCGCGCTGGATGCGATCGAGCGCGCGGACCACGCGATCGAGCGGCAGGTAGAAGCTGGACGCGGCGTCGCGGCGCCCGCCGGCGTTCAGCGCGATCACCCGGCCCTCGACGTCGAGCACCGGCGAGCCCGAAGAGCCGCCGGACGTGCCCGAGGCGGCCTGCAGGTAGAACGTGTTGAAGTCGTTGTAGGTGTTGCCGCCGTAGTTCGGGGCGCCGCGGTCCAGCCGCGCGAGCGTACCGGCGAGGATCGAGATCTTCTCGCCCGCGTCGTTGCCCACGATGCGGATCTCGCGCCCGACCTGGGCCGCCTCCGGGGCGAGCGGCAGCGCCTTCACGGCCATGAACCGGACGTGCGCGGGGTCGAACCGATAGAACCCGAAGTCGTGCACCGGATCCCGGTAGATCGCCTGGAGCTCGACCTCCTCGTTGTTCAGGAACACCGCCTCGGCGATCACCGGGCCGGCGTGCACCATGTGCCGGTTCGTGAGCAGGATGCCGCGCTCGGCGTCGACGACGAACCCGGTGCCCACGCTGTCGCGGGCGTCCTCGGTGTCGAAGTCGCGCACGCCGGTGACGCGGATCGCGACCACCGACGGGATCACGCGCTCGAGCGTGGACTGCCACGCGCCGTCGACCGCGGGGGCTGGCGCCTGTGCGTAGGTGGGCGCAGCGACGAACAACAGGAGGGTGAGGATCCACTTCATCCCGCGGTTGTAATGGAACCTCGCCGCGTTGACGAGGGGCGGTGCATCCCGCTCGCGGATGCGCTACAGGCAGATCCGTTTTCGCTCCCGCGGCCGCTCGTGCCGCCCCCTTCCCCCGTATCGGGAGACCCCATGACCATGAAGCGCGTCGCCGTTCTGGGCGCCGGCGTGATGGGCTCCGGCATCGCCGCCCACCTCGCCAACGCAGGCATCCCCAGCATTCTGTTCGACATCGTGCCCAAGGACGCAGGCGACGACCCGAAGGCGCGCAACGCCTATGCGCTCAAGGGCATCGAGACGGCGCGGAAGATCAAGCCCGCCGCGCTCCTCCGGGCCGACGACGCCGCGCTGATCACGGCGGCGAACTACGACGATCACGGCGACCTGCTCGCCACCTGCGACTGGATCGTCGAGGTCGTCGTCGAGCGCCTCGACATCAAGCAGAAGGTGTTCGCCTGGGTCGCCGCCAACCGCGCGCCCGGCAGCATCGTCTCGTCGAACACCTCGGGCATCCCGCTGGCCGACATGGCCGCCGCGATGCCGGCGGACATGCGCAGCCGCTTCCTGATCACCCACTTCTTCAACCCGGTCCGCTACATGCGGCTGCTCGAGATCGTGTCCGGTCCCGACACCGATCCGGCCGTGGTGCAGCAGGTGGCCGAGTTCGGCGAGAAGGTGCTCGGCAAGGGCATCGTCTTCGGCAAGGACACCCCGAACTTCATCGCGAACCGCATCGGCACCTTCGGCATGGCCAGCGTGTTCCGGCACATGCTCGACATGGAGCTCTCCATCGAGGCGGTCGACGCCATCTTCGGCGCGCCGATGGGCCGCCCGAAGTCGGCGGTGTTCAACACCGCGGACGTCGTCGGCATCGACACGCTCGTGCACGTGATGAACACGGTCGTCGACAAGGCCGAGGGCGACGAGCGCCGCGCGTGGTTCGCGCCGCCGAAGTTCGTCACCGACCTCGTCGCCGCGGGCGCCACCGGCCGCAAGACCGGCGCGGGCTTCTACAAGAAGGTCGGGCGCGACATCCTCGTCCTCGATCTCGCCACCGGCGAATACCGCGCGCAGGACAAGCCGCGCTTCCCGTCGATCGGCAAGGCGCGCGGCGAAGAGAAGCTCGACAAGGCGCTGCAGGCGATGGTCTACGGCGACGACCCGGCCGCCGAGATCGCGTGGCGCGTCACCGCCGACACGCTGATCTACGCCGCCAACCGCATCCCCGAGATCGCCGACGACGTCGTGAACGTCGACCGCGGCATGCGCTGGGGCTTCGGCTGGACGCAGGGCCCGTTCGAGACGTGGGACGCCATCGGCGTGCGCCGCTCGGTCGAGAAGATGCAGGGCGAGGGCCGCGAGGTCCCCGCCTGGGTGCTCGACATGCTCGCGAAGGGCCGTGAGCGCTTCTACGCTCGCGACGCGGCTGGCGACCTGTCCTACTTCACGCGCGACGGTGAGATCGCCCGCGTCCCCACCAGCCCGCGCCACCTCCAGATCGTCGACCTGAAGGCGAAGGGCGCCGAGGTCGCGCGCAACCCGTCGGCCTCGCTCCTCGATCTGGGCGACGGCGTGCTCGGCCTCGAGTTCCACTCGAAGATGAACTCGCTCGACGAGCTGATCTTCGACCTCTACGAGCAGGCGCTCGACAAGCTCGACACCGACGCCTGGCAGGCGCTCGTGGTCAGCAACCAGGACGACCGCGCGTTCTGCGCCGGCGCCAACGTGCTGATGGTGCTGATGGCGTCGATGCAGGGCAAGTGGGACGACATCGAGAAGTCGATGGCGCGCCTGCAGGGCCTGATGATGCGCGCCCGCTACAACGCCAAGCCGGTCGTCACCGGCATCCACGGGCTCACGCTCGGCGGCGGCGCCGAGGTCGGCATGCACAGCGCGCACATGCTCGCCGCGGCCGAGTCCTACGTCGGGCTCGTCGAGGTCGGCGTCGGCCTGATCCCCGGCGCGGGCGGCTGCAAGGAGCTGGTGATGCGCTACCTCGGCGAGGCGCCGCAGTCGGTGTCCTACGACCCGAACCCGGCGGTGCAGAAGGTGTTCGAGGTCGTCGGGCTCGCGAAGGTCGCCACCGGCGCCGAGGAGGCCCGCGACATGGGCTTCCTGCGGCACACCGACACGGTGGTGCTCGACGGCGCGTCGCTGCTGTTCCGCGCCAAGCAGGCCGCCCTCGGGCTCGCCCAGGCCGGCTACACGCCGCCGCGCCAGCGCACCGCCAAGCTGCCGGGCCGCTCCGGGCTCGCGGCCATCGAGGCCTACCTGCAGCAGATGCACGACGGCGGCTTCGCCACCGCGCACGACATGGTCGTGGGCAAGGCGCTCGGCAAGGTGATCACCGGTGGCGACATCCCGTCGGGCACCGTGCGCACCGAGCAGGATCTGCTCGACCTCGAGCGCGAGTCGTTCCTCTACCTGTGCGGCACCGCGGCCACCCAGGCCCGCATCCAGCACATGCTCCAGAAGGGCAAGCCCCTCCGCAACTAGACCCTTTTCAGCAGGTGAATCTCATGCGTGAAGTAGTCGTCGTCTCCGCGGTGCGTACCGCGATCGGCAAGGGGAACCGGGGCAGCTTCAAGGACACCCGCCCCGACACGCTGCTGGCCAAGGTGCTCGCGGAGGCGGTGAAGCGCGCCGAGGGGCTCGACCCCGCCGCGATCGACGACATCATCGTCGGCACCGCGACGCCCGAGGCCGAGCAGGGCATGAACGTGGCGCGCATCGGCGGCATCCTCGCCGGGCTGCCCAACTCCGTGCCCGCCATGACCATCAACCGCTTCTGCTCCTCGGGCCTGCAGGCGCTCGCCCAGGGCGCGGCGTCCATCCTCGCCGGCTGGCAGGAGGTCGTGCTCACCGGCGGCGTCGAGTCGATGAGCGTGCTGCCGATGGGCGGCCAGAAGATCTCGCCGAACCCCGAGCTGATCGAGTCGGACCCCGCCGCGTACACCCCGATGGGCATCACGGCCGAGAACGTCGCCTCGCGGTTCGACGTGTCGCGGGCCGACCAGGATCGCTTCGCCTACGAGTCGCACCAGCGCGCGATCGCGGCGATCAAGGCCGGCAAGTTCGTCGACGAGATCGTGCCCGTCGACACCCGCGTGTTCGACGGCGCCAACTGGCGCGACGTCACCGTCGACACCGACGAGGGCCCGCGCGCCGACACGACGGTCGAGGCGCTCGGCAAGCTGCGTCCGGTGTTCAAGGTCGACGGCAGCGTCACCGCCGGCTCGTCCAGCCAGGTCAGCGACGGCGCCGCCGCGCAGGTGATCACCTCGCGCGAGTACGCCGAGAAGCACGGCCTGCCGATCCTCGGTGTGCTGCGCAGCTACCAGGTCGTCGGCGTCGACCCGGACATCATGGGCGTGGGGCCGCGCTACGCGATCCCGAAGGCGCTCGAGGCGGCCGGGCTCACCACCGACGACATCGACGTGTACGAGATCAACGAGGCGTTCGCGAGCCAGGCGCTGTACTGCGTGCGCGAGCTCGGGCTCGATCCGGCGAAGGTGAACCCGAACGGCGGCGCGATCGCGCTCGGCCACCCGCTCGGCTGCACCGGCGCGCGGCTCGTCGCCACGCTGCTCTACGAGCTCGAGCGGCGCAACGCCCGCTACGGCGTCGTCAGCATGTGCATCGGCGGCGGCATGGGCGCGGCCGCGGTCTTCGAGCGCGTCTAGCCGTTGGGCGGCGCGCTGTTCGCCGACGTCTTCGGGCCGGAGCACGCGCAGTTCCGTGCCCAGGCGCGGCGCTTCGTGCGCGAGCGCATCACCCCGTTCGTCGATCAGTGGGAAGAGGACGAGGCGTTCCCCGCCTCGCTGTTCCCCGAGGCCGGCGCGGCGGGGCTGCTCGGCCCCACCTTCCCCGAGCACCTCGGCGGTGGCGGCGGCGACCTGCTGTTCGCGGTCGTGCTCACCGAGGAGCTGATCGCGGGCGGCAGCGCCGGCGTCGCCGCGGGGCTCGGCTCGCTCGCCATCGCGGTGCCGCCGCTGCTCGCGCTGGGCACACCCGAACAGCAGCAGCGATGGATCCCGCCGGTGATCGCCGGCACGCAGATCTCGGCGCTCGCGATCACCGAGCCCGGCACCGGAAGCGACGTCTCGGCCGTGCGCACGCGCGCGGTCCGCGACGGCGACGACTGGGTGATCACCGGCGCCAAGACGTTCATCACCAGCGGCGTGAAGGCCGACTGGGTGATGGTGCTCACGCGCACCGGCGACGATCCGCACGGCGGGCTCACGTTCTTCGTCGTGCCGAAGGGGCCCGGGTTCACCGTGTCACGGGCGCTGAAGAAGACCGGCTGGTGGGCCAGCGACACCGCCGAGCTGGTGTTCGACGGGGCGCGCGTCCCCGACGAACACCGCGTCGGCCCCGAGGGCTCGGGCTTCCTCGCGCTGATGGAGAACTTCGAGAGCGAGCGCCTGCTGCTGGCGGTGCAGGGCCACGCGCTGGCTGAGGCCGCCCTCGACGACGCGCTGCGCTACAGCCGCGAGCGCCACGCGTTCGGGCGCGCGATCGGCAAGTTCCAGGTCAACCGCCACAAGCTCGCCGAGATGGCGACGAAGGTGAACGCCGCGAAGGCGCTGAACTACCGCGTCGCGCAGCGCATGGCCGCGGGCGCGAAGCTCCCCGCCGAGGTCGCGATGGCGAAGAACCTGTCCAGCGACGTCGCGCGCGACGTGTGCTGGGAGGCCGAGCAGATCTTCGGGGGCATGGGCTACATGCGCGAGAGCCGCGTGGGGCGCCTCGCCCGTGACGCGCGCCTGCTCCCGATCGGCGGCGGCACGCGCGAGATCATGAACGAGATCATCGCGCGCTTCTCGGGCTGGTGAGCGCGCGCGGCCCCAGAGCGGGGGCACGCCACTTCACGCGCCGGTCGTCGTAGGCTGTGGTTCATGGACCTGAACACGCTCCGCCTCGTCTACGCCGCCGTGCTGCTCGCCTGCGCAGCCTCGCTGCTGATCACCTGGCGGCAGAACCCCGACGAGCTCGGCCCACGAAGCTGGGCGCTCGGCTCGGTGCTGGGCGGCGTCGCGCTGGTGATCTTCGCCGCCACCGCCGCGAACGCCGCGCTGCTGTGGGTCGAGGCGTGCGGCGACGTCGTCGCGTGGCTCGGGATCACCTTCTACGCGCGCGGCACGCGGCAGTACGTCCGCCTGACCGCGACGCCACGGTGGACGGTGGCGCTGTTGGTGTCCGCCGCGGTCGCGATGTTCGGCGGGCTGGCCGTCTACCCCGACAAGCCTGGGGTGACGCTGCTCACCTCGTCGTTCGTGTTCGCGGTGCTGTGCTTCGACCTCGTCGGCGCGGTGCTGCGCCGGCCCGAGACGCGTCGCGCGCCGAGCTGGTTCATCGCGTTCTTCTTCGGGCTGTTCGGGATCACGCACGCGATCCGCGGGGCGATCACGGCGCTCGATCCGTGGCGCCCGTTCTTCGACCGGCCCGTGGATCAAGCGCTGTTCTTCGTCGGCATCCTCGGCGCCGCGGCCACCGCGATGGGCTTCTCGATGCTGGTGACCGAGCGCGTGCTGAGCCAGAAGGCGCACCACCTCCAGATCCTCGAGGTCGCCGTAGACGACCTGCGGCAGGACTTCGAGGGGCTCGCCGCCGGCGACTACGATGTGCGCGCGAGAGAGCGCGGCGCGAGCGAGCCGCTCGACGTGCTGGCGCGGCTGTTCAACGAGACGGCTGCACAGATCGGCGTCGCGTTCAGCCATGTCGACGAGCAGCGGAGCGTGCTCGCGGCCACGCTCGAGTCGATGATCGACGGCCTGCTGCTGCTGGACGCGGACGGGCGGATCGTGACGCTGAACTCGGCGATGATCGGGCTCCTCTCCGAGCCCGCCGGGCCCGCCGAGGAGGCGTCGCTGTGGCTCGGGCTCCCGTTCCGCGACCTGGTGGACGCGAGCGAGCACGCGTTCGCCGACGGGCTGATCGACGCGCTGGAGGCGGGCCCGATCCGGGAGCGGGCCGTGCGGTTCCGCGCCGGCGCCGACGCGCTGCCGCTGACCGTGAACGCGTCGGTCTACCGCGGCGGCGACGGCCAGGTGTACGGCGCGGTGCTCGTGGTTCGCGACGATCGGAGCCTCAAGGACGCACAGGCCCAGCTGCAGATGACCGGCCGGCTGGCCGCGATGGGGACGGTCGCCGCGGGCGTCGCGCACGAGATCAACAACCCGCTCGCGTTCGTGATCTCGAACCTCGACTTCGCGCTCGAGGAGCTGCGTGAGCAGAAGGGTGCGCCCGACGCCGAGCTGATCGGCGAGCTCGTCGAGGCGCTGGAGTCGGCGCGGCGGGGCGGTGAGCGCGTGCGCCAGATCGTCGTGGAGCTGCGGACCCTGTCGCGCTCCGAGGGCGACAGCACCGGGCGGGTCGACGTCAACGGGCTGATCACCACCGCGATCGCGATGCTCGACAACGAGATCCGCCACCACGCGCAGCTTCGGCTGGAGCTGGGCGAGGTGCCGCCGGTCGCGGGCACCGAGGCGAAGCTGGGCCAAGTGTTCTTGAACCTCATCCAGAACGCCAGCCAGGCGATCGCGCCGGGCCACGCGCACGAGAACCTCATCCGCGTGGCCAGCGGAACGACGCCGGACGGGCAGGTCTTCGTCGAGGTCGAAGACACGGGCGCGGGCATCCGGCCCGAGGATCTCCCGCGGATCTTCGACGCCTTCTTCACCACCAAGCCCGTCGGCGTCGGCACCGGGCTGGGGCTCGCGATCAGTCACCGCGCGGTGACCGGGCTGGGCGGGCGCATCGAGGTCAGCAGCACGCCCGGGCAGGGCGCGCGCTTCCGGGTGCTGCTGCCCGCCGCGCCGGCGCGCGCGGATCGGGAGGACGCATGAACATCGATCTGAGCGGACAACGCGCGCTGGTCACCGGCGCGGGCCAGGGGATCGGCGCGGCGATCGCGGTGGCGCTCTCCGAGGCCGGCGCCGACGTCGCGCTGACCGCGCGCTCGGTCGACGCGCTGGACGCGGTGGCGGCGCGCTGTTCGGGGCGCACGCTCGTGCTGCCCGACGACCTGCGCGACCCGGCGGCGCCCGACCGCCTCGTGCACGAGGTCGCCGCCGCGTGGGGTGGGCTCGATCTGCTCGTGAACAACGCCGGCTGCAACATCCGCGCCCCCACCCTGCGCGCCACCGACGACGAGTGGGCGCACGTCGTCGGCCTGAACCTCGACGCCGCGTGGCGGTGCAGCCGCGCCGCCGCCCGCGCCATCCTCGCCGGCGGGCGCGGCGGCGCGATGGTCCACATCGGCTCGGTCGGCGGCCTCGTCGCCCTCCCCACCGGCAGCGCCTACGGCGCGTCCAAGGCCGCCCTCCACCACCTCGCGCGCGTCCAGGCCGTCGAGCTCGGCCCGATGGGCATCCGCGTCAACGCCGTCGCCCCCTGGTACGTCGACACCCCCCTCGCCGCCCCCGTCCTCGCCGATCCCGACTACCTCCAGCGCGTCCTCCGCGTCACCCCCCTCGGCCGCCTCGGCACCGTCGAAGACGTCGCCGCCGCCGTCCTCTTCCTCCTCTCCCCCCAAGCCGCCTGGATCACCGGCCAGATCCTCGCCGTCGACGGCGGCATGACCGCCCAAGGCATGTGAGGGGGTCAGGTTGTTCGATCTCACGCGCCCTTCGCGCCAGAATACTGTTTCTTGCTTGCTTACGGCAGGGGTCAGGTTGTTCGATCTCACCCATGCGTCGTACGCGATGCATCCCGGCCGTCTTCACATCGTGTGCGAAGCATAGGTTGAACCGAACAACCTGACCCCTCGCAGGGGGCAGCTACAACGCCAGGTATGCACTGCGGCGGAGGTGAGTTCGAACAACCTGACCCCCCTTCCGTGCTACGGTCTGCGGCCGATGCAGGTCGCGGCACGACGATGCGCACAGTGTGGCGCCACGGTGGATGTGGACGAGAACGTCCTGTCGACGTCGTGCGCGTTCTGCGACAGCCCGCTGGTGGATGTCCGGGAGGACGCGGAGCCGGTGGATCGGGTAGCGCCGTTCCTGGTGCCGCGGGAGCGGGCGGCGCGGCTGCTCGAGGCGCACCTCGCACAGCGGTGGTTCGCGCCGACGGCGCTGCGGCGGGCCACCCGCCCAGACGCGCTGGACGCGGTGATGGTGCCGTTCTACGCGTTCTCCGGCGTGGCCCGCACGCGGTTCACGGCGCAGATCGGGCTGTACTGGTACCGCACCGAGACGTACACGACCTACGAGAACGGCAAGCTGGTCACCCGGACGCGGCAGGTGCGGGAGACGGAGTGGTTCCCGCTGAGCGGCAGCCACGTCGCCGCGTGGCGAGAGCACCTGGTGAGCGCGTCGCGGGGGCTGTCGGAGTGGGAGGCGAACGCGCTCGAGCCGTTCGATCTGGGCCGCGCGGTGCGGTTCGATCCGGCGCATGTCGCGGGGCTGCTGGCCGAGCATCCGACGGTGCCGCACGACGAGGCGGCCAACACCGCGAGCGCCGAGCTGTCGCGGCTCGAGAAGAACCTGGTCGCGGCCCGACACCTGCCGGGTGACACGCACGGTCGGCTGGACTCCGAGAGCGAGTTCACGTTCGAGCCGCCGTCGCTGCTGCTGCTCCCGGTGTGGGTGGCCGCGTTCCAGGGGCCGAAGCGCCCGGTGCGGCTGCTGGTGAACGGCCAGACGGGCGAGGTGGTCGGCGTCGTGCCGACGTCGGCATGGAAGGTCGGCCTGCTCGTGGCGTTGATCGGCATCCTGATCGCCGCGGCGTTCGCGATCGCCGGGCTGCTGACGGTCGGGGCGATGGCGACCCACGCCGTGCTGGGGGGCGGATGAGCGCCGAGATGACGCCGGTGCGCTGCAAGGCGTGCGGGGGCGCGGTGGCCGCACGCCCTGGTTCGATGCCGACCTGCCTGTTCTGCGGCAACGAGCGCCTCGAGCCGTACGCGCCGCCCGAGGGCGTCGAGCACCCGACCCGCTACGCGCCCTTCGTGACCACACCCGACGACGCAGACGCCGCGTTCCGCAAGTTCGCGCGGCGCTCGATCTGGTACCCGAGCGCGATCCGCACCGCGAAGCTCGATCTGCGCCGCCTGCTCCTGCCGGCTTGGGCCTGGTCGGGCGATCTGGAGACGCACTGGACCGGGCTGGTGCGCGCGAGCACGCGATCCGGCAAGGCGCCGGTCGCCGGCCAGGAGACGGCGCGCTTCGATCAGGTGCTCGTGCCCGCCTCCCCCGCCCTGCGCCAGCGCGAGCTGTCCCAGCTCGGCCCGTTCGACGAGGACACGCTAGCTACGTGGTCCGAAGACACGGTCGACATCCCACACGAGCTCGGCGAGCTGACGCGCTCGGCCGCGCGCGCAGCGGCCGAGGCCGAGATGGTGCGGCGCCACGAAGCCGCGTTGACGCGCGAGCACGGGCTCGTCTCGGCGAAGCTGGCGACGCTCGCCCACGATCTGGCGGGTGCGCCGGTGCTCGTCCCGATCTACATCGGCGTCTATCGACACCGCGGGCAGTCCTATCGGGTGATCGTACAAGGCCAGAGCGGCGCGTTGATCGGCTCGGCGCCAACGGATTGGGGCAAGGTCGCCCTCGCGTTCGTCCTCGCGACGATCGTGATCGCCGTCGTCGTCGTGATCTTCACCATCTGCCTCGGCGGCACCGCCGCCGTCACCAACCTGGGCTGAGATGGAGCTCCCTGCGCGCCACGCCGCCGCGTTCGTCGCGCTGCTGTTCCCGGATCACCCCGATCCGGGCGCGCTCGCGGACGCACTGCGCGCCGCCCGCAGCCGCGCGCGCTGGCGGGTGCTGCTCGCGGACGACCGGGTGCTCGCGGCCACCGGCCTCGAACCGGCGACCGCCGAAGTGTGGGCGCTCTACCCGCCGGCCTCGACCCGCCCGCTCCGCGTCGACGAGGCCGCCGCGCTCGCCGGCGAGGCGCTCGCGGTCGCGCGCGCAGCAGGCGCCAGCGAGGTGATGACCCGGCTGGAAGGCACGATCTCCCCTGCCCTGCGCGAGGGCCTGATCGCCGCCGGGATGACGCCGGGATCCGAGCGGATCGAGGTCGCCGCCGCGCTCGCGTCCGCGCCAGACGACGCCGGCGCGCCGCTGCGGTGGGCGAACGCCTCGCGCGCAGAAGCCGCGGCGGTGCTCGCGCGCACCGCCATCGGCGACCCCGACGGCGACGGCGACGACCCCGCCGAGGTCCTCGCGGCCTACCTCGAGGTCCCGGCGAGCGCGCTCCGCCTCGGCTGGCTGGGCGACGCGCCCGTCGCCCTGGTGCTCGCGCAGATCGACCCACACACCAACGAGGGCCGCATCCCGCTGCTCGGCGTCCTCCCCGAGGCCCGCGGGCAGGGACTCGGCGCGTGGGCACACCGCCACGGACTCGCGCTCCTCCGCGCGCTCGGCGCCACGACCTACCGCGGCGGCACGCACGTCGACAACGCCGCGATGCGCCGCGTGTTCGCCCGCCACGCCTGCCATGAGGTCGGCCGCACCCTCGATCTCACCTGGACCGCGACGGACTGACGCGCCAGGCGGTCGGACGGGACGGCCGACCCACGGATCGGAGCCCTGCCACTGCCCTGGCGACGGGCACCGCCAAAGTCATGGGCCCCGCCCACTGCCCTGGCGACAGGCACCACCAAAGTCGTGGGCCGGCCGTCCCGGCCGGCCTCCCGCACGGCCAGTCTCCAGACGGTCGGCCGGGACGGCCGACCCACGGATCGAAGCCCTGCCACTGCACTTCAGCACACCACCCCTGCCATGGGCTCCCGCCACTCCACTTCAGGGCCCCGCCAACCAAGCCGTGGGCCGGCCGTCCCGGCCGGCCTCCCGCACGGCCAGTCTCCAGACGGTCGGC
>CAYQSE010000103.1:0-6084 GCA_964419905.1 uncultured Enterobacteriaceae bacterium | reverse complement strand
TCAGCACACCACCCCTGCCATGGGCTCCCGCCACTCCACTTCAGGGCCCCGCCAAACCAGCCGTGGGCCGGCCGTAAAGTCCGTCACGCCGCGGGAACACCACGGCGGGCCAGCCTGGCGTGGGCGATGAGCCCCAGCACCGAGCCCAGCGCGAGCGCGACCAGCGCGGCCAGCGCCCACATCGGCCAGTGGTGCGGCGGCGCGCCGGGGAGCGCCCACGCGAGCAGGGCCGCGACCGGCGCCATCGGGAGCACCACGCCCCACAGCACGATCTGCCGCGCGAGGCGACGCCGCATCGCGAGCACCTCGGCCACCGCCGCCGGGTCCGGATCGGGCGGGAGTGGCAGTTGATCCCGCGCGAACCGCGCCGAGAGCACGACGCGGACCTCGTGCACCAGCGTCGCCACCAGACCCAGCTCGCGGCGGTCACCGGGCCGGTCGCGGAGCACCAACGCCTGCGCGCGCATCACCTCGGCGAGCGGCGTGTCGCGCGCGAGGCGCACGACCGCGCCGTGCTCCGGCGTCCGCAGGCGCACGAGCAGCCCGCCCCCTTCACGCCAGCCCTGCGACGCGCGGAACGCGACCACGAGGATCAGCACGAACGACGCCAGTCCCGCGGCGTCCGCGAGCGCCCCGTGGCTCGGGTCGCCAGCGAACCACACCGCGAACGGCAGCAGGAAGATCGGCCACACGCGCTCGAAGCCGACCCGCGGCACCCGCGACCAGGTCAGCCGCTGCACGTCGCTATGCGCGACCTCGACCGCCTCTGCGCCGCCGACCCGCCACCACAGCGTGTCGGCGCGCACCGCGATCGCGGACGGCTCGCCCGCGACCTCGCCAACCAGGACGACCGCTGCGTCGTCCGGCGCTGCGCTCACAGCAGCCCGAGCGCCGCGTGCGCGGCGGCGAGGCGGGCGACCGGCACGCGGTACGGGCTGCAGCTCACGTAGTTCAGGCCGATCTTGTGGAAGAACCCGATGCCGACCGGATCGCCGCCGTGCTCACCGCACACGCCGACCTTCAGCCGCGGGTTGGTCGCGCGACCACGCTCCGTGCCCATCTGCACGAGCTGGCCGACGCCCTGCACGTCGAACACCGACAGCGGGCTCTCCGGCATCAGGCCGAGGCGCTGGTAGTCCGGGAAGTACTTGCCCATGTCGTCACGGCTGAACCCGTAGGTCATCTGGGTCAGGTCGTTCGTGCCGAAGCTGAAGAAGTCGGCGAAGTTCGCGATCTCGCCCGCGAGCACGCACGCGCGCGGCAGCTCGATCATCGTGCCGATCAGGTAATTCGGGCCGTCCCCGTGCTCCTCGATCACCTTCTCGGCGGTCTGCACCGTCTCCTCGCGCAGCCGCTCGATCTCCTCGGGCATCGCGACGAGCGGGATCATCACCTCCGGGTGCACCGAGATGCCGCGCTTGTGCACCGCGCACGCCGCCTCGAAGATGGCGCGCACCTGCATCCGGTAGACCTCGGGCGTGGTGATGCCGACGCGCACGCCGCGATGCCCCATCATCGGGTTCGCCTCGTGCAGCGTGTCGAGCCGCGCGTGCAGCGCGTCCACCCGGATGCCCAGCTCCTTGGCGACGTCGCTGATGTCCTCGTCGCGGTTCGGGAGGAACTCGTGCAGCGGCGGATCGAGCAGCCGGATCGTCACCGGCAGCCCGTCCATCGCGGTGAAGATCTCCTCGAACATCTCGCGCTGGATCGGCAGGATGTCCTGCAGCGCGCGGCTGCGCGACTGCGGGTCGTCCGCGATGATCATCCGCCGCATCGCGCGCAGCGCGTCGGGCTGGAAGAACATGTGCTCGGTGCGGCACAGGCCGATTCCCACGGCGCCGAGGCCGCGCGCGCGGGTGGCGTCCGCGCCGGTGTCGGCGTTCGCGCGCACCTGCAGCCGCGCGCGGGCGTCCGCCCAGCCGAGCAGCTTCTCCATCGCGCCGCCCTCGGCGTCGGGCGCGAGCATCTCGACCTGCCCCGACATCACCTCGCCGGTGGTGCCATCAATCGTGATCCAGTCGCCCTTCCGCACCACGGTATCGCCCGCGTAGAACAGCTGACGGCTGTAGTCGACGTGGATGTCGGTGCAGCCGACCACGCACGGCTTGCCCATCCCGCGCGCGACGACCGCGGCATGGCTGGTCTGACCACCCCGCGCGGTGAGGATGCCCTGGGCGATCGTCATGCCCTGGATGTCCTCGGGGCTGGTCTCCATCCGCACGAGGACCGTCGGGATGTCGCGCTCGAAGTACTCCTGCACCTCGGCCGACGCGAACACGACCTGTCCGCACGCGGCGCCCGGCGAGGCATCGAGCCCCTTCGCGATCACCTGCTTCTTCGCGGACGGGCTGATCACCGGCCGCAGCACCATCTCCAGATCCTTCGGGTTGATCCGGGACAGCGCGGTCTCCTCGTCGATCAGCCCCTCGGCCACCATGTCGACGCCGATGCGGACCGCGGCGATGGCCGTGCGCTTGCCGGTGCGGGTCTGCAGCATGTAGAGCCGATCTTCCTCGACCGTGAACTCGATGTCCTGCATCTCGCGGTAGTGCCGCTCGAGCTTGCGCATGATCTCGCTGAGCTCCGCGTGCAGGTGCGGGTGCACCTCCTCGAGGCTCTGCCCGCCGTCGCCGTCCGTGCGCGACAAGGGCAGCGGCGTGCGCAGGCCCGCGACGACGTCCTCGCCCTGAGCGTTCGGCAGCCACTCGCCGAACACGCCGTTCGCGCCGTCCTTCGGGTTGCGGGTGAAGCCGACGCCGGTGCCCGACTTGCCGCCCATGTTCCCGAACACCATCGCCTGCACGTTCACGCCAGTGCCCGCGTCCTCGGGGATGCCGTGCGACTTGCGGTAGTAGCGGGCGCGGTGCGTGTTGTAGCTGCGGAACACGGCGTTGATCGCGTGCTTGAGCTGCTCGCGCGGATCGAGCGGGAACTCGCTGCCCGCGTCGGCGACCACCTGCTTGAGCCGCTCGACCAGCCCGGGGAGCTTCTCGGTGGGGAGCTCGTGCGCGGGCAGCCCTTCGCAGTACTCCTCCTCGGCGCGCGCGAACCGCGTGTAGTGGATGCCCAGCACCACGTCGGCGTACATCGTCACGAACCGGCGGTAGCTGTCCCACGCGAAGCGCGGATCGGACGCCCGCTCGGCGAGGCCCTTCACCGTGTCGTCGTTGAGCCCGAGGTTGAGGATCGTGTCCATCATCCCGGGCATCGACACCGCGGCGCCGGAGCGCACCGAGACGAGCAGCGGCGCGCTCGGATCGCCGAGCCGCTTGCCCTGCAGCCGCTCGAGCTGCGCGAGCGCCTCCTCGAGCTGATCCGCCATGCCGTCCGGCCACTTGCCGTCCTTGGCGAGGTAGAGCCCGCAGACCTCGGTGGTCACCGTGAAGCCGGGGGGCACCGGCAGGCCGAGCAGCGTCATCTCGGCCAGGTTCGCGCCCTTTCCGCCGAGCAGCTTCTTGAGCTTGGCGCTGCCGTCCGCCGTTCCGTCGCCGAAGCTGTAGATGTACCGGGTCATAGGAGTACTCCTGGGGCGGAATGAATGCCTATCTCGTGGAGATCCGGGAGAAGTCGGCCAGACGACGGAAGACACGAGTACACTGGCCGAGCAGGCCGATCCGTCGGGCCTTGATCGCCGGGTCCGGGTCGTCGACGAGCACGGCGTCGAAGAACGCGGCGACCGGGGCCTGGAGCGCGAGCATCGCGCGGAGCATCGCCGAGTAGTCGAGTTCGGCTTCAGCGGCCTCGACCGCGCCCGCCACATCGGCGATGGCCGCACCGAGATCCTTCTCGGCTGGCTCGACGAGGTGGTCGGGCGCCACCGGCGACACGTCGAGCCCAACCGTGATGTTGAGCACGCGCTTGAACGTGCGCATCACCTGCTCGAACTCGTCGGTGCCGGCGATCGCCTCGAGCGCCTTGACCTTGTTCCAGAGCGTGAGCGGCTCGGGCGCGCCGACCGCGAGCACCGCGTCCACCCGATCGGCGCTCGCGCCCTCGCCGACGAGCATCGCCTTGAGCCGGGCGAGCGTGAACGCCACGAGCTCGTCCGAGAGCGTGTCGGCGTCGCGCGCAACCGCGTCGTCGCCGCGGGCCACGATCCACTTCCCGAAGCGATCGTCGCCGTCGTTCGCGCCCGCGTGGAAGTTCTCGATCGCTGCCGCGAACAACGCGTTCAGATCGAGCCGCAGCGCGTGCCGGCGGTCGATCGCGACGATGCCCATCGCTGCGCGACGCAGGCCGAGCACGTCGCCACCACCGGTCGGGATCTGCCCGATGCCGAAGCAGCCGACCAAGGTGTCCAGCCGATCGGCGAGCGCGACCGCAGTACCCTCCAACGTCTCCGGCACCTCGACGAACGCGCCCCGCGGCAGCCACGACTCCTCGATCGCCACCGCGACCGCCTCGGACTCCCCCCCGCCGCGCGCGTACAGCCGGCCCATGTGCCCCTGGAGCTCGGGGAACTCGCCGACCATCTGCGTCGTCAGGTCGCTCTTGCACAGCGCGCCCGCGCGCCCCGCGACCTCGGGATCCGCGCCGACCGTCCTGGCGACGACCGCCGCGAGCCGGGCCACCCGCGCCTGCTTGTCGGCCATCGAGCCCAGCCCGCGGATCCACTGCATCCGCTCGAGCTTCTTGCCGTGCTCGGCCAGGCTGTGCTTGCGGTCCTCGGCGAGGAAGAACCGCGCGTCGTAGAACCTCGCGCGCAGCACCCGCGCGTTGCCCTCGGCGACGAGCTTCTCGTCGCCCCACGGGTTGTTGCTGATCACGACGAAGTGATGGGTCAGCTCCCCGCCGCGGTGCACCGGGAAGTAGCGCTGGTGGCTCTTCATCGACTCGACGAGCAGCCGGTGCGGCAGGTTCAGCAGATCCTTGTCGAACGCGCCGATCACCAGCGTGGGCCACTCGACGAGGTGGGTGACCTCCTCGAGCAGCACCGGATCGTCGATCCGATCGCCGCCGAGCCGCTGCGCCGCCTCGTCGAGCAGCGCGCGGATCTGCGCCTTGCGCGCATCGAGATCCGGTTCGACGTGGCGCGCGCGCAGCCCGTCGAGCCACGTCGTCTCGGAGTCGA
The DNA here is from genome assembly GCA_964419905.1 of uncultured Enterobacteriaceae bacterium. Lineage (GTDB taxonomy): Bacteria > Myxococcota_A > UBA796 > UBA796 > JAFDJI01. Next base: position 1,013 of record CAYQSE010000103.1, on the reverse strand, counting down.
ACGTCAGCGGCCCGAGCGGCGAGAGCCGGTGCCCGAGCGTCTCGTGACCAACGGCCAGCCCCGCGACCTCAGCCGCGATCGGCGCGCCGTCGAGCAGCGCGTTGACCCGATGCAGCGGGCGCCCGAAGCGCGTGCCGCCCTCGCCCCACTCCATCGACTTCGCGAACGGCAGCCCGAGGATCACACCCGGCAGGCCGTGTGCGAGCAGATCCGCGGCGCGCTCACCGCCCTCGCGCACCGCGACCGCGATCACCTGCCCCTTCGGGCCGTCCACGACCTGGATCGCGTCGACGTCGACGCCCTTGCCACGCGCGAACCCGATCGCCGCCTGCGTGGGCGCGCCGTCCTTGAACGCGCGGTCGGCGGGCGGCCCGGTGATCAGCCGCTCGGTGAGCGGTCGGCCCTCCGCGACGTCGGCGATCGCCACCGCCAGCCGGCGCGGGGTCGCGTAGCAGCGCACCGCCCCGGTGGACACCCCGGCGAGCAGCGCGAGCAGCCCGTCGCGCAGCCCGTCCAGCGCCGGACGCACCATCGCCGCGGGGAGCTCCTCGCACAGCACCTCGACGAACAGCTCGCTCATCGCGCCGCCTCCCGCGTGGTGCGGTCCCACGCCTCGGCGCACAGGCACGCCAGCTCGCGGATCCGCTTGATGTACTGCGCGCGCTCGGCGACCGAGATGGCACCGCGCGCGTCGAGCAGGTTGAACGCGTGGCTCGTCTGGATGCACGCGTCGTAGGCGGGCAGCACCAGCCCGTTCTCGACCAACCGGCGGCACTCGCCGAACGTGGCGTTGAACGACTGGAACAGCACGTCCGGATCGGACTGTTCGAAGTTGTAGGTGCTCTGCTCGACCTCGTTGCGGTGGAACACGTCGCGGTAGGTGACGCCCTTGACCCAGGTGAGGTCGAACACGTCGTCGACCCCTTGCAGGTACATCGCGAGGCGCTCGAGGCCGTACGTCAGCTCGACCGGGATCGGCTTGCACGCCACCCCACCCACCTGCTGGAAGTAGG
>CAYQSE010000102.1:0-18463 GCA_964419905.1 uncultured Enterobacteriaceae bacterium | reverse complement strand
CGCACCGACACGGTCGACCGCGAGGCGCGCACGCAGACGAACCTGATGGTGGGCAGCCCGGCCTACATGGCGCCGGAGCGGTTCACCGCGAACGAGATCGACCCCGCGAGCGACGTGTTCGCGCTGGGGTGCGCGCTCTTCGAGGGGCTCGCGGGCACGCGGCTGCTCGGCGAGATCTCGCTGCCCATGCTGTCCGCGCTCGCGCTCGACGAGGATCGCTACCACGCGCACCTCGACAAGATGCTGCAGCGCGTGCCCACCAACATCCCCGACGCGGTGCTGGAGCTGCTGGTGGCGATGCTCGAGCACGATCCGCGGCGTCGCCCCACCGCGGCCGAGGTGCAGCACCGCTGCGAGGAGCTCGCCGACGAGGTGCCCGGTCGTGCGCTCGCGCGCTGGTGCCGCGAGCGGAAGTGGGTGGTCGCGCCGATCGAGGTGGGGGCGCTCGACGGCCGCACGATCACCGAGGGCACGATGACGCTGACCGAGGCGATCGCGCCGATGCGCGGCGGCGACGCGATCACCGCGCTGCGCGGCGGTCAGGACACCGCGTCCTCGGTGGAGTCGCTGGTGGCGCCGCGTGTCGCTGCGGGTCGTGGGCCTCGGGTCGGGCTGGCGCTCGCGCTGGTCACGGCGGTGGTGTTGCTGGGCATCGTCGTGCTGGTCGGGGTCGTTGGCGGCACCTACGCGATGCGCTCGCTCGACCTGTCGGACGGTGCGGCGCACGCGGCGGACTCGGTGGTCGCCCCGCCCGCCGATGCGGTGGATGCGGTCGTCGTCGCGCCCGAGCCCACCCCCGAGCCTACGCCCGAGCCGGAGGTCGCCGACGCGGACGCCGCCGCGGCGCCCTCGGCGACCACGGCGCCGGCGGTGCGCGCGCCGGCGCCCGTCCTCTCCGCGCCAGTGCCCGAGGCGGCGCCTCCACCCTCACCGGTGCGCGTCGTCCCCGCAGCGGCACCTGCGGTGCCCATGGGCAGCGTCGTGCTCGAGACGGACGTCCCCGTGTTCCTCCAGCGCGCGAACGGCACGCGGGTCGAGGTGCCCGGCGCCGTGCCGGCTGGAACCTACGAGATCCACGCGGCCTTCAACCAGGTTCGCTACGCGGCCGCCGGTGGCGTCACCGTGACGGAAGCGGCCACGGTCCGCATCAAGTGCGTCGGCTCGATGCAGAAGTGCACGGTGCGGTAGGGCTCACCGCGCGGGCACGGTGATGGGCTGGCGCATCAGCCTCGTCGGCTCGGCGCCGGGCGCGAGGAACCACACCTCGGCCGCGCCGCGGAAGGCGGGGCCGGGCGGCACGGGGAACCGGCCCTGCATCCAGAAGGTCTGCTCGGGATCGATGGACCACCCGATCGCCTCACGGCTCCCGATCGCCACCGCCTCCGCTGCCCACGGGCGGCCACGCGCGTCGAGGATCCGCAGCCACGACCATCCCGCCGCGCCGGGGTTCAGCGCGGCGCGGAGCTCCAGCGTGCCGGACGCCGGAGCGGTCAGCGCGAGGGAGGTGCCGTGCATCGGCGCGTCGGGCGGCATCGCGGCGGGCGCGAAGCCCGTCGTGTGCAGCGCGTCGTCGGCGAGGATCTCCGCGATCCACGGCCCGATCGTGTCGAGCGTCGCTCGGGTGAACGGCCGCTCGGCGCCGGGGCGCGCCTCGTACACGTCGAGCGACAGGTCGACGCCGCGCACGTCGAGGGCGGACGCCAGCCCGTCCGAGGAGCGCCACAGCCCGAGCGTGACCTCGGGGTCCGCGGCGCGTGCACGGCTCACCAGCGCGGACCGCTCCCAGTCGACGTCGCGATCCCAGGAGAGGAAGCGCAGCGCGGCCCGCACGGTCGCGTCTCCCTCGCGCCGATACCCCTCGCGCGCGCCGACGCGACCGAGGACGCCGGCGTCCGCGCGCTGGAACGCGACCACGGCGCCGTCCAGCTCGACCAGCCTCCAGCGCGGATCGGCGGCCAGATGGGTCGCGACCGCGTCCCAGTGTGCCGTACCGACCGCGTCGAGGATCGCGAGGTCCAGCGGGATCGTGGTGTGCACCGCGAGCGGGGCTTCGTCGGGGATCCGCTCGGCACGCGGCGCGTCCCAGACCGTTCGGGTCGTGGCGGGCACGGAAGGGGGCGGCGCGCGGTGGGGCGCGCCGCACGCCAGCGCGAGCAGGAGCGGGAGCGGGCGGTGCATGCGCCTCCTGTGGGGCGGACCTATCGCGGGCCGTAAGATGCGCATCTCGGATGCGTTCACGCCGGGGAGGCCCGATGTCGGGTGAGAGTTGGAAGCCGGTTCGTACCGCGTCGATCTGGGGGACCAGCCTCGTCGCGCTCGCCGTGTTCACCGTGCTGCTCTGCATCGGCGCGTGTGTCGGGTTCCCGTGCTTCACGACGGGTTTCCGACACGGGATGTGGATCGGGGAGTGCCCGAGCGGAGAGATCCGGGTCGCGGCGCGCGTCGAGGCCCACGGACTCCTGCGCGGTGAGGAGGGGACGGTCTCCGTGCTCCCGATCGCCCGCTACCTGCGCGGTCACGGCTCCGACCTGTGGGTCGCGGAGAGCACCATATACCGCGGCGCCGGCGTCGCGCTGCGGGTGCTGGACGCGGCGGGCGACGAGGTGCCCGGCGTGGAGGTGGGGCGTGGACGACGGGAGGGAGGGTGGCGCGCGTTCCCGCTCACCCTGCCCGACCTGCCCGACGGCGACTACACGCTGCGCGCGGTGGTCAGCACCGGCCGCGAGACCGTCGAGGTCGACGTCGCGCTGCCGCTCTACGCGCCCGCGCTCGCGCACCTGATGACGGATCGCCCGCTGTACCGTCCGGGCCAGGAGGTGCTGCTCCGCAGCGTGACGCTGCGGCGCGACACCCTGGCGCCCCTCGCGCAGCGGCCCGGTCGATGGCGGATCACCGATCCCGGCGGCGACGAGCTCCTGCTCGAGCGCGGACGGGCGGGCGCGCTCGGCGTGGCCGACACGTCGTTCCCGCTCGACGCCCACGCGGCGGTGGGGACCTGGCGCGCTGCATGGGAGACCGGTGAGGCGCGCGACGAGGTCCCCTTCGACGTCCGCCCGTTCCGGCTCCCGCGGTTCACGGTCGACGTCGGCACCGACGCGCGCTGGTACGGCGTCGGCGACACGGTGCGCATCGAGGGGGTCGCTCGGTACACGTCGGGGGCACCGGTGGCCGCCGCGCCGGTCAGCGTGCAGCTTCGCGTGGCCGAGGGGCGGTGGCCGCTCCCGCTGGCGTGGGAGGCTGCGTTCGAGGGGCGCACCGAGGCAGATGGCCGCTACGAGATCACGATCGGCCGCGTCCCGCCCGATCTGATCGAGCGGAGCGTCGTCTCGGTGACCGCACGGGTCACCGAGGCCGCGGGCGAGGTCGGTATCGGCGCGGCGCGCGCGGTGCTGTCCAAGGACGATCTGCGCGTCGAGGCGGTCACGGAGCTGGGTGACGGCCTGGTCGGCGGGTTCAACAACCGCGCGTACCTGCGCGTGTCGACGCCGGACGGCCGTCCGATCCCCGGCGCCGAGGTGCAGATCTCGAACCCGTGGGATCCGCTCGCCGAGCCGCGCGCCGCGATGGCCGACGAGGACGGGGTGCTCGCCGTTCAGCTCGATCCGGGTGCGCCGGTCACGGTGATGATCCCGGCGCCGCCGGTGCGGGTGCGCCCCGTGGTCCCCGCCGCGCCCGCGCTGTCGGCCGCGCGCGAGGTGGCGAGCGAGCGCTCGCTCGACCTCGCGGAGCGCCGTGCGCTCGACGCGCTCCATCCGGCGATCGCGCGCTGTGGGGATCTCGCGCCGGGCGGCGAGGCGGTCTCGGTCGGGGTGAGGGTCGCGTCGAGCGGTGCGGTGCGCGAGGTGCTGGGGCGCGACACCGACCTTGCGGCGTGCGTAGCCGAGGCGCAGGCGCGCGCGCGGTTCCCGGAGGGCGACGAGCGGACCTACGCGCTGACCTGGGAGGTCCCGGACTCGTTGATCCCCACCTTCCCGACCGGCTCACGTGCCGCGTTCGGCGGTGATGCAGGCGTCGCCGGATCGCTCTCGGGCGCGTCTCGTCGGGCGCGCCGCTGCGTGCCGCGTGACGTCGGCGTGTCGGGCGCCACGGTGCTCACCGGACACTGGCGGGTCCGCGTGGGAAGCACGGCGCTCGACATCGCCTGGCAGCCTGCGAGCGACCGCGCCGGGCTCGACCCCGCGCAGCGGGCGTGTGTGCTCCGCGCGTTCACCGGGCTGCGGCTCGCCGAGCCCGCCGTGGCGGATGGGATGGGGGTCGCCTCGGTGCAGATCGCGGTCCCGTCGGCGCCGGGATCGAGCGCGCCGCAGCCGATGGCGACGACGGGGTACGAGCTCGCGCTCGTCGCCACGGTGGACGGCGCGAAGATCGGCGAGACCCGCGCGGTGCTCCCCGTCGGCGCCATTCCCCCGCTGCGGCTGCGTGCGACGCCGTCGATCGCCCGCCCCGGTGAGACCGTGAAGGTCGAGCTGTTCCGCGGGCCGGACTACACCGGTGAGCTCCCGAAGAAGCTCATCCTGCGCCACGGGACGCTGGTGGTCGCGGAGGCGCCGCTGGATCCGACGACGCGTGCCGCGAGCTTCGACCTCCCCGACGATCGGCACGGCTTCCTGCACGTGGACGTCGGAGACGCGCGGGTCGTGGTCTTCGTTCGCCCGACCGATCCGCTCTCGGTCGAGGTCCAGCCGGACAAGGCCTCGTATCGACCTGGAGAGACGGCCACGCTGACGATCACCACCCGCGCCGGCGACGCGCCGGGGCCCGCCGCCGTGGGGCTCGTAGGCGTCGACAGCGCGCTGGCGCAGTTGGCACCGCTGCTCGGGCCGGACGACTTCGGGCGGGTCACCGTGCGCGCGGAGGCCAGCCGGCCGGCGTTCGGCGCGTTCGATCCCCGCGCGCTCGCGCTCGGGCAGGTACGCGGCGAGAACGCGGCCAAGGCCGCCGTGCTGCGGATCTCGCAGCTTCCGATGGATCCCGCTGGGGACGCGTACCTCTCGGTGCGCGGCGCCTCGACGCCCAACGACGAGGAGGTGCTCGTGACCAGCTTCTACCGTGCCCTGGAGGCACTCCACGCGCGCGTCCGCGCGTGGGAAGACGCGGCCCCCACGGACGAGGTGATGACGCCCGATCGGATGGTGCGGATCTGGGACCACACCCTGACAGAGCTGCGCAAGCAGCGCACGCCGGCGAACGACGCGTTCGGGCTGCCGCTGACGCTCGACCGGCTGCCGCCCGATCTGCTCGGGCAGGTCGATCCGCGCGTGGTGGTCAACGACAAGACCCGGCTGCCCGAGGACGTGGTGTCGTGGGAACGGTACGTCGCGCAGGAGGTGAGGCGATGAGGTGGTCTGCTCCGCTGGTGCTGGTCGCGCTCTCGTGCGGGTCGTCCGACTACGGCGCGGCGCCTTCACGCTCGGTCCAGTCCGACGAGGCCTTCGGGGGCGCACCGGCGCCCGCGGCCGAGGAGCGGGAGATCGCGATCATCCGCGGCAGCCGATCGTCGGCGAAGTCGGCCTCTCCGGCGGGTCGGCTCGCGGACGCAGCGGGGGACGGCCTCCTCGAAGAGCAGGCCGACGGTGACGACGAGGCGCCGGGCGATGACGGCGGCGATGCCGTGCGCCGGTGGTTCCCAGAGGCGTTCCTGTGGCAGCCGCTCGTCGAGACCGACGCCTCGGGGACGGCGAAGGTGCCGGTTCGGGTGCCCGACACGCTGACGACGTGGCGGGTGCTCGCGCTCGCCCACAGTCAGGGCGGGCTGCAGGCAGGCACCCTCGCCACGTTCGACAGCCGGATCCCCATCTATGTCGATCCGGTCGTGCCGGGCTGGCTGTATGCCGGCGATCGGGTGGAGCTCCCGGTGCAGGTCGTGAACGCCACCGCAGCGCCGGTGCGGGCCTCGCTCGACGTGGTGGCCTCGGGCGCGCTCGCAGGCATCGGCACCGGAGAGATCGCGCTGCGGGCAGGCGGCTCCGAGGTGCGTTGGGTGCCCGTGTCGGCAGCCTCCGCCGGGACGGGCGCCGTCCTCGCTCGGATCGGCGACCACGATGCCGCGGAGCGCACGATCCCGATCGCGCCCGCGGGGCGGCCTGTCGAGCGATCGCGCGGCGGCTTGATCGCCGGCGAGCGGACGTTTGGGCTCGACGGGCCCGCGAGCGCCGATCCGAGCACGCAGGAGCTGGGTGTGCTCGTCTTCCCAGGACCCCTCGCCGTGGTCCACGCCGAGGTCGCGCGCGCGGCCAGCGGTGGCGCGACGCCCGCCGAGGCCGCCTACGGGTTCGCGCTCGCGGCCAACGTCGAGGCCCTCGCGGCGCGCGCGGGGGTGGACCTCGACGCGACGGCGCAGCGGAAGCTGCGGCTGCTCGCCTGGCAGCGGGTGGTTCGGCACGCGCGCGCGCCCGACGCGGGCAACGCGGCCGATCTGCTGGCGGCGATGCGTGACGTGGGCGATCAAGAGCTCGCCGAGACGGTGCGTCAGCGGCTCGTCCGGGTGGTGGTGGACGCGCAGCGCGGGGACGGCACCTGGGCGCGCCAGGCCACGGCACCGCTGCAGCGGGTGCTCGTGCAGACCGCGTTCGCGGCGCGCGCGCTCCCCGAGACCGAGCGCGGGGCACGCCTGCGCGCCTCGGGTGCGATGGAGCGGTACGCGTCCGAGATCCACGATCCGTACACGGCTGCCGTCGTGCTCGCGAGCGGGCTGCTCGATGGCGCGCTGGCGAAGATCGTCCGGGAGCGGCTCGTCGAGGCGGTGGAGATCGACGCCGACGGCAGCGCGCGCTCGCTCTCGGTGCCCGTTGGGGTCACGAACCCGTGGGGGGTGGCCCCGAGCGCCACCGAGCTGCAGGCGTGGGCCACGCTCGCGCTGGCCGACGCCGACGATCTGCCCTGGCGCGCGGATCTCGTCGCGCCACTGATGGGAGCGTACGACGCGTCGCGTGGGTTCGGCGCGGGGGGGGCTGACGTGATCGCGCTCGAGGCGGTCACCCGTGCGCTGCCGGGTCTCGACCGGCCGGTCGAGGTGGTGCTGCGCCTCGACGGGGTCGAGGTGGCTCGCCAGGCGCTCGATCCACAGCATCCGAAGCAGCCCGCGCTGCTGATCGCGCGTCCGGGCGGGCTCGACCGGCCGATCACGCTGACCGTCGAGCCCGAGGTCTCGGGCCTCGCCTACGTCGCCACGCTCGCGTCGTGGGTGCCGTGGACCGGGAAGGAGCAGATCGCGGGCGTCGAGGTCGAGGTCACGGCCACGCCGCTCGAGGTCGGTCGAGACGGTCGGATCACGCTGCGCGTCGCGGCGCCCTCGGGGCTCAGCGTCACGCTGGAGCAGGGCTTGCCGGCTGGCGCGAGCGTCGACGAGACGGCGCTCTCCGGCCATCCTGGGCTGGTCGAGGTCCGGGTCGGGACAGATCGCCTGACGCTGCGGACGCGCCCGGCCCGCGCAGGCGAGATCCTCGAGATCCCGATCGTGGTGCGTCCGGCGTTCGCCGGGACGTTCTCTACGCCGCCGCTGGTCGTCGACGCGGGGCACGAGCGCATCGCGCTCGCGCCGATGGTGTGGCGCGTGTCACGCGAGGGCGGGGTCGCGTCGCGCTGAGGGGCGCTACTGGAGCGCGACGCCGAGCTCGGTGGTGCCGACGCGGACGCCCTGCTGGGTGAACGAAGGCTCGCCGTCGCTGCGGGTCATCGCGTTGCCATCGAGATCGATGCGCACCGAGACGTCGACCGTCTCGGGCACGGTGCGCGGGGCGCCGCCCATCGAGATCACGTCGGACGGCTTCACGCGAAACGCCAGCGGGAACGGCCCGGGCGGGAGCCGCAGCGCCGCGAGCGGCGGGCCGCCCGCAGGATCGCGCAGCGACACGAACACCACCTCGGAGCCGGACAGTCGACCCGCGATGTCGACGGGCACGGTGATCGTGCCGGCGAGCAGCGCGTCACCGGCGGGCGCTGGGTCGAGTGGCGGGTGCGGTGCGGTGGGCATCGGCGCGGGCGGCGCGTCGCCACCCATCGCCATCGCGCGGGCGCGGATGAGCTCCTGCTCGAGCGCGGGGCGTCCGGGGGCGCCGGCGTCGATGGCCTGCTGCAGCGCGGTGGCGGCCGCATCAGGCTGGCCCTGATTCAGCAGGATCAGGCCCTTGTAGGCCAGCGCGCGGCCATGCGTCGGATGCTGTGCGAGCACCGCGTCGAGATCGGTGAGCGCCTCGTCGACCTGGCCGATCGACATCCGCAGCAGCGCGAAGTACACGCGCGCGTCGGGGTCGTCGGGCGAGACGGTGCGCGCCTGACTGTTCAGGGTCATCGCGCGGCTCAGATCCTGCTGGCCGAGCGCGATCTCGGTGAGGTCGTTGAGCGCCCCGAGATCACCTGGATCCGCGGCAAGTCGCGCCTCCAGCTCGCGCTTGCCCGGCCACTCGGGCTCGGCGCCGGGCGTCGCGGGCGCGGACCCCATGCCGCCAGACGGGGTGGTGTTGCCCGTCATCGAGCCGTCGCCGCGCTCGGTCGCCGAGCCGCCGAGGTTCCACCACAGGGTGCCGATCAGGGCCACGGCGAGCAACGCCCACGCCGCGCCTTGCCACGCGGGCGAGACCGCGGGGGGCTCGTCGGTCTCGGGCGCGGACGTGGCCCGTCGCGACTTCGCGTCCAGCGCGGCGAGCGCGGCGTCGACCGCCTCGTCGCCCAGCGTGGCGCGCTGGCTCTCGAGAAGCGCGCGAGCGGCCTGCTGCTGTTCGTCGTGCGCGGGCTTGGACGCGTCGGGCGTCGGCCCTGGGCCGACCTCGTCGAGCCCGCGCAGGGCGTCGGCGCCCATCGCGAGCAGCGCCTTGCGCTGCGCGTCGTAGTCCTCGGGATCGAGCTTCGTCCTGTCGAACTCCAGCGCGCGCAGCGCCTCGAGCGTCCCGTCCTTCGCGCGCCGCAGGTCTTCGCGGCGGCCCAGACGCTCGGCCTCGCGCTGCTCCAGGTCGCTCCCGCGCGTCGCGCGCGCGTAGGCGAGTCCGCCGATCAGGCCGGCCACCAGCACGGCCAGCGGGGGACCCCACTCACTCCAGTCGATCGTCACGCGGAGTCCTCCTCGAGCTCGGCGAGCAGCCTCGCCTCGTACGGATCCTTGGGGGCCAGCCCGACGTCGGACGGCAGCGGCACGTCGTCGGGGACGCGGCGCCAGCCGGTGACCGTGCTCACGGCCCACACCAGCAGCAGTCCGAGCAGCCCCGCGGGCCCGAGCCACAGCAGCCACACCAGGCCGTTCGTGGGCGGCGAGAGCAACACCCACTCGCCGTAGCGGGCGATGAAGTAGTCATCGATCTGCTCGCGCGTGTAGCCGGCCTTCACCAGCTCGCGCACGCGGTCCTTCATCGCGACGGCGGTGTTCGACGGACTGTCGGCGACCGACAGGCCCTGGCAGACCGGGCAGCGCAGGCGGCTCGAGATGGCGTAGGTCAGTGGCTCGACCTCGGCCTCGGCGGGCGGCTGGCCGGGCGGCGGAAGCTCCGAGGTGACCAGCTCGTCGACCTTCCAGTCCGGCGCCTCGGCGTGGGCTGCCGGCGCGGCGAGGACGAGGGCGAGCACGAGGGCCAGGAGCGCGGCGAGGCGGCTCATGGGCGTCCTCCGGTAGGTGGGCCGAGGAGGCTCGTCATCAGGTCCCAGTTCACCGTGCCGACGCGCTTGTGGACGATCACGCCGGCTTCGTCGATGAAGTAGGTCTCGGGCACGCCGCTGACGCCGTACTCGATCGACAGCACTCCCGTGGGGTCGAACAGGTGCGGATAGGACGAGCCAGCCCGCTTGAGGTAGGCGCGCGCCTTGGACGGCTCGTCCTGGTAGAGCACGCCGAGGAAGATCACGTCGCTCCAGCGCTCGGCGGCAGCGAGCAGCACGGGGTGCTCGGCCTTGCACGGGGTGCACCAGGTCGACCAGAAGTTCATCACGACGCGCTTGCCGCGCAGATCGGCGAGGGCGACCGTGCGGTCGCCGTCCAGCGTCTGCAGCGCGAAGGTCGGGGCGGGCTTGCCCTCGAGCACGCTCGGGACGGCGCGCGGGTCGCGCCCGAACGACACCACCATCAGCATCACGAACGGGATCGCCACCGCGAGGCCGATGAGCAGGATCGGGAGGTTCACCCGGCGTTGGGGCGGTGTGGGCGCGACGCTCATGCGGGCTCGGCCTCGCCTGCGGGGACCGTGCGTGGCGCCTGGCGTCTGCCGGGCCACAGGATGATCAGCGCCGAGAGGAAGAAGATCGGCATCGCGATCCACAGCCAGATGACGGCCGGCATGTGCATGACGCGGAACGAGGCCCACTTCCCGTCGGGCTCGACCTGCATCAGCGACACGTAGAAGTCGGCCCCCGCGGTGCTGTGGACCGCAGGCGTGCCGACCGGCTCGCGCTGGCTGGGGAAGTAGTTGAGGCGCGGCTCGAGCAGTCCGACCTCTTTCCCATCGCGGCGCAGGACCAGGGTGGTGACGAGGCTGTCGCGGGCCGGGTCACGGACCAGCTTGGCGCCGGTGAACGTCGCCTCCCAGTCGCCGAGCTTCGCGGTCTCGCCGGGTGCCAGCGTGTAGTCCTTCTCGACCTTGTAGCCCATGGAGAGCGTCATCGAGAGCACGGTCATGATCACGGCGAAGTGCGCGACGTGTCCGCCGTAGCGGCGCCGGGCGCGCTGGAACACCTTGGGCGCGGCGACGAAGGCCGACTCGCGATGCGCGCTCATGCGCGCGCGAACCGGGCCGGTGAACTCCTGGAGGTTGCCGACCAGCGCGAAGCCGCACAGGAAGAACGCGAAGATCGTGTAGGCCCCGTCGAAGCCCATCGCCACGGCGAGCACGCCACCGGCGATGCCGCCGAACAGCGGCGGGCTGAACCGCCTCCACGCGACGGACGGCGCGAGGCGCCCCCATGGGACGGCGGGCCCCACGCCCATCAGGGCCACGAGCAGCAGACCGAGCGGCACGGCCATGCGGTTGAAGTACGGCTCGCCGACGCTGAGCCGCCGGCCCTCGACCGCCTCGACCAGCAGCGGGAACACGGTGCCAAGCAGCACGGTGAACGTGAAGATCGAGAACACGAGGTTCTGCAGGAAGACCGCGAACTCGCGGCCGAGCGGGTGCATCGGCCCCATGCGGCGGCGGAGGAAGCGCATCGACGCGCTCATGCCCGTGCCGGCGAACGTGTTCGCGTGATCGCTCGCCTCGAGCACGTGGTCGCGCGTGGCGAGCAGCACGATCGAGAACACGGCGACCACCCCGATGAACACGAGGAACACGGGCCCGATGTCGGACTGCGTGAAGCTGTGCACCGAGTTGAACACGCCCGAGCGGGTCAGGAACGTGCCGAACAGCGTCAGCAGGAACGTGACCATCACCAGCGACAGCGTCCAGGTCTTCATCGTGCCGCGACGGTGCGTGACCAGGGCCGAGTGCAGCGTCGCGGTGGCCGTCAGCCAGGGCAGGAACGAGGCGTTCTCGACCGGATCCCAGGCCCAGTAGCCGCCCCAGCCGAGCACGGCGTAGGACCACCAGCCGCCCATCGCGATGCCGATCGTCAGGAACGCCCACGGGATTAGCGTCCAGCGGCGCAGCGGGGCCATCCAGCCCGGCTCGAGCCGCCCGGCCATCAGCGCCGCGGAAGCCATCGCGAACGGCACCGCGAGGCCGACGTAGCCGAGGTAGAGCGCGGGCGGGTGGAACGCCATCAGCCAGTGGTTCTGGAGCAGCGGGTTCGGGCCCGGGCCGTCGGTGGGGACCGGGAACACCGGGTGGAACGGGTTCGCGATCGACGCGATCAGCAGCGTGAAGAACACGCCGACCGCGAGCAGCACGCCGAGCGCCCACGGCATGTACTCGCGGTGCTCGTCACGGTGCGCCTGCGCGAACGCGATCGCGTAGAAGCCGAGCACGCCGCCCCAGAACAGGATCGACCCGTTCAGCGAGGCCCACAGCGACGGGATCTTGAAGTAGTCGGGCGTGGACAGGGAGCCGACCTCGGCGACGTAGCCGACCGAGAAGTCGTTGGTCCACAGGGCCCAGATCATCAGCGCGTTCGCCGCGAGCAGCGAGGCACCGAACGCGAGCGCGGCCCGGCGCGTCAGCTCGAGGCCGCGTCGGCTCGCGCGCAGACCCGAGGAGATGCCGACGGTCGCGCCGAAGGCCGCGAACAGCAGCGCCGCCATCACGAGGAGGCGGCCGAGGATCGAGATCAAGACTCCTCCATCACCAGGGTCTTGTACATCTCGGCCGGGTGCTCGCCCTCTTCGGGGGAGCGGTACTCGTTGGAGTGCTTCACCATCACCCGGTCGGTGTGGAACACCCCCTCCCGCCCGTAGTCGCCTTCGACGACGACGCCGATGCCTTCCTTGAACATCTGCGGCGGCGCGCCGGTGCTGATCACCGCGACCGTGGCCTTGCCGTCGGTCATCCGGAACTCGAGCCGCGGCACCGACGGATCCCAGACGATCGAGCCGGGCTCGACCTGACCGCCCAGGCGGATCGTCGCGTCGTGTGCCTTGGGCCCGGCCTCGACGAGCTCGGACGGGGACCAGTAGTAGACGAGATCCTCGGAGAGCCCGCCCATCCCGGAGGAGACGAACCACAACGTGCCGCCGGCGATCGCCAGCGCGATCGCTCCGATGACCGGTCCGAACCAGCGTTCGTTCACGACCCCTCCTCACGCCGATCGCGGCGGCGCATCCACAGGGAGACGGAGTAACCGAGGAGCACCGTCCAGGTGACCCCATAGGCGATCCACACATAGTTCCAGCCGCCGACGACGACGCCTGTGGTGGCGAGCAACATCAGGAGGCCTCCTCGCCGAGCGCGGGCAGCGGCTCGGGCTCTTCGGCGCGCGCTGCGGCGCGGGCCAGCCGCCACCGCTGCACGAGCATCCACGTCGTGACCAGCACGAACGCGAGCGCGTTGAAGTAGAGCACCGACCGGATCGGGCTGCTGATCGTGTCGGCGGACGATCGCATCTGGTGGATCGAGCGCCACCAATCGACCGAGAAGTAGGTGATCGGCACGTTGACCGCGGCCAGGATGCTCACGACGCTGGACCACATCGCGCGGCGGTCCGGGTCCTCGACGACGCTGCGCAGCATCAGCACGCCGAAGAACGTGAGCACCAGCACGGCGGTGCTGGTCAGGCGCGCGTCCCACGACCAGTAGACACCCCAGGTGGGGCGCGCGAACAGGGCGCCGGTGATCATCAGCAGCACGCCCATCATCACGCCGATCTCGGCGGCGGCCTCGAGCAAGGCGTCGAACGCCTTGCGGCCGGTGAACAGGTAGCCGATGGCGCCGACGAAGGCGGCCGTGAACGCGAGCAGGCTCACCCACGCCGAGGGGACGTGCACGTAGAGGATGCGCGCGACGTCGCCCATCATCATCTCGGACGGGGCGACGAACAGGCCCTGGTATTGGCCCGCCACGAGCAAGATCAGCCCGAGGCCGCCGATCCAGTGTTCCCAGGAGTGCTTCATCCGTCCTCCACGACCCATCGAAACAACAGGCCGCCGACCGTCCAATGGATCAGGTTCAGGGCGCCGAGCACCCACACCCACGCGGGCCCCTGACCCATCGGATCCCCCTCCATAACCAGCGTCGTGGCGCGCGCTGCTGCGAGTACCGCCGGAACTACGGTGGGGAACAGCAACAGCGGGAGCAGCACGCTCGCGCCGCGCGCCTGGCCGGTGATCGCGCCCAGCAGGGTCCCCGGCGCGGCGAGCGACCCGCCGCCCAGCACCAGGGTGAGCGCGAGCAGCCAGCCGTCGCCGCGGATCTCGACGTCGTAGAGCGCGATGAGCAGCGGCAGCAGCGCGACCGCGACCACCGCGAGGATCAGCGTGTTGGCGAGCGCCTTGCCGTAGTACAGCGCGCCGGGCGACACCGGCCACAGCACCATCCCCTCGAGCGCGCCCTCTTCGAGCTCGGACGAGTAGGACTGGTCGAAGGACCGCGTGGAGGCCAGCAGGATGCCGATCCACAAGATGCCGCCGGCCTGGCGCCGCATCACGTCGGTCGTGTTCGACGCGAACGCGACCATCAGCAGCAGCGCGAACGCATAGAAGAACAGCCCCGAGATGCGCGTCGGCGACCGCAGCTCGATCAGCAGATCCTTCCGGAGGACCGCGAGGATCCGGGTGAAGAGCGTCATGCGAACACCCCGCGCGAGATCGCCTGCTCGGGGGTGCCCGACCATGCGATGCGCCCATCGCTCAGGTGCACCGACATGCTGCAGTACGGCGCGGCTTCGCCGGCGAGGTGCGAGGCCAGCACGAGCGTCGTGCCGCGGGCCCTGAGCGTGGTGAGGATCTCGCCGACCAGCGCGCGCCCCGCGGGATCGAGCGCCGAGAACGGCTCGTCGAGCAACATCAGGCGCGGCTCCTTGAGCAGCGCGACCGCGAGCGCCATGCGACGCCGCATGCCGGCCGAGAACGTGCGGACGGGGTCGCGTCGGTCCGACGGCAGCGCGACGCGGCGCAGCGCGGCGTCGAGGTCGACCTGGTGTCCGCCGAGTCGCGCCCACACCGCGAGGTTGTCGCGGGCGGACAGGTCCTCGTACAGGCGCGTGGCGTGCGAGAGGAAGCCGATCGTGCGGCGGTGCGCGTCGCGATCACGCCACAGGTCGCGACCGTCGATCTGGATGCCGCCCTCGTGGGGGTGCAGCGCGGTGGCGAGGCAACGCAGCAGCGTGGTCTTGCCCGAGCCGTTCGCGCCCGTGATCAGCAGCGACGCGCCCGGCTCCAGCTCGAGATCGAGGCGCTTGAGCACCCAGCGCGGGCCGAAGCGGCGAGCCAGTCCGTTCACGGAGACGCGCGCGCCGGACGGGGTGGGTGGCATGGGCGATCTCCGAGGTCGGGCGTCGTCGTCTAACGTGCCGTGGGTCCTTCGTGCCCGGATCGCCGGGGTACCGGCAGCGGTCAGCGGACGGAGAGCGGACCCTCGGGGGACTGACCGGGCGCCAGCGGCGTGAGCCCGACGCGCCGTCGCGCGGTGAGACAGCCTTCGGAGCCGCGCTCGAGCTCGCGGCAGTTCGTGGGTCTGAGCTCGTAGATCACGCAGCGATAGGGCTGCGCCAGCGCGCCGTCCCCCCGCAGCGCGCCGCAGCGCGTGCCGCAGCCGAGTGGGGAGGGCACGCGGACGAGGTCGCGCCAGCCGTCGTCGTGGGTGCGGACCCACGCGGCGCGCTCGGCGCCGAGCCGCACCGCGTCGTCTTCGGTGACGGGGACCGAGTCGAACGCCTCCCGACAGCACGCGCCGCACGGGTCGCATTCGACCCTCGGTTCGTGGAAGGCGCACGCGCGCTGCGCCAGGCTCACCTCGGGTCCGGGCGCCTCACCGATCGCGGCGAACACGCAGCGTCCCGCTTCGTCGCGCCACGCGCAGTCCCCGCAGCGCTGGGGACCGTCGCTGTTCGGCAAGCCCGTCGGGTGCGTGCTCACCCGGAGGACTCGTTCGCCTCTTCGCGGTCGGTCTCGTCGGGACAGGGCGCGCGGTGCAGCCAGCCGAGGCCCTCGCGGTGCGGGCGCCGTGGATCGAGGTCGAGATCCTCGGCGAGCGCAGGGAGGACCGGGGGAAGCGGGGAGCGTTCGCACTCGTTCATCGGGTCCTCCGAAGCGGCGCCTTGTATGCCGCGTCAGGCCGCCCGGTTCAAGCCAGGGACCCTTACCGTTGACGAATCGTTGCCTTCCGCGGCGGCCCGAGACAGCCTGCCGGGCGTCGCCGCCCCGGTCGGGATACGCGGTCGTCCGTCTCTGGAGGCATGGCATGCGGATCATCTTCATCGGACCCCCTGGCGCGGGGAAGGGCACCCAGGCGGCGCGGATCGTCGATCACTACGGGATCCCGCACATCTCGACGGGCGACATGCTGCGCGCGGCCGTCAAGGCGGGCACCCCGCTCGGACTCGCCGCCGACGGGTACATGAAGTCCGGAAAGCTCGTGCCCGACGACGTGATCATCGGGCTCGTCCGCGAGCGCATCGCCGAGCCGGACGCCGAGAAGGGCTTCCTCCTCGACGGCTTCCCGCGCACCGTGCCCCAGGCCGACGCGCTGCAGGCGGCGCTCGCGGCCGACGGGCGCGATCTCGACGCGGTGCTGCTGCTCGAGGTGCCCGACGCGCTGATCGTCGAGCGGATCACCGGACGCCGGAGCGATCCGGACACCGGCGCGATCTACCACCTCGCGTTCGATCCGCCGCCGGCCGAGGTCGCCGACCGCGTCGTGCAGCGCAAGGACGACACCGAGGAGGCCGTGGTCACGCGACTCGGCGCCTACCACGGTCAGACGGCGCCGCTCGTGCCGTTCTACGAGGGGCTCGGGCTGCTCACGCGGGTCGACGGCGTCGGCAAGCCCGACGAGGTCACCGCGCGGATCGCTGCCGCGCTCGGCTGAGCGCGGCGGCGCACTTCGGTCAGCGTCGCGCGGCGGGGTTGATCGCGTACAGCCCGATCAGCTCGGCGCGGTCGAGCAGGTGCGGGCCCATCGCCTCGATCAGGTCCTGGCCGGTGAAGCCCTCGGGCAGGTCCAGCGTGGCGTCGAGCGCGCACAGCACGAAGCGGTAGCCGTGCACCCGCTCGTCGTTCCACGGCGGCGCGGGGCCGTCATAGCCCGCGTACAGGCCGCCCATGTTCGGATCGCCCTCGAACCACGAGGTGTAGTCGTTGAGGCCGGTCACGCCGCCGTGCGGCGTGGGGCCGGGCGGCTTGCCCTTGGGCGTGATCCCGTCGGCGTGGCTTCCCTCGGGGATCTCGCGCAGGTCGGCGGGGAGGTTGGCGACGACCCAGTGGTAGAAGTCGGTTCGCGGCAGGTCGAGGGCCACCGTCTTGCCCTCCTGGTTCACGTCGTCGCCGATCGAAGGCACGTCGGGGTCGTAGCAGATCAGCGCGAACGAGACGGTCTCGTCGGGTACGTCGGACCAGGCGAGGTGCGGGTTGCGGTTGCCCGCGAGCGCGAAGTGGGTCGCCGGGTCGTGCCGGCCGAACGCGAGGCGGGTCGCGAGGGTCGCGTAGGGGTGGAACGAGTCGCTGCGCAGCAACATGGCGGGCCTCCTGGTCGGTCGTGGGGCGGCACTGTACCAGGGAGCAGGGAGGGAAGGACGTGCCCGAGCTACCCGAGGTCGAGATCGCGCGCCGCGCGCTGCACCGCTGGGCCACGGGGCGCCGGATCGTCGCGGTGCGCGCCGACGATCCTGCGGCGATCCGCACCCGCCTGTCCACGAAGCCATCCGACGCGCTGCCCGGTGGCCCCGAGGCGCTCGCGCGCGCGCTCGTCGGTCGTATCGCCGAGGCGCCCCTTCGCGTGGGCAAGCGGCTCGGATGGGCGTTCGCGGCCTCGGACACCGCGCTGCTGTTGCACCTGGGGATGAGCGGGAAGTGGGTGCGTCGCCGCGGCGACGATGCGCCCCGACATGGTCGGCTCGGGCTCGAGGTGGAGGGAGGCCAGACGCTGTGGTTCGTCGATCCGCGTCGGTTCGGAGGCGTCGCTCCGGTCGCGCGCGCGGGGCTCTTGGACGCGCTCGGGGCGGGGCTCGGCCCCGACGCGCTCGAGGCGCCGCTCGACGCCGTCGGACTACGGGAGAGGCTGGCCGGTACGCGCGCGATCAAGGTGGCCCTGCTCGACCAGGCGGCCATCGCCGGGCTCGGCAACATTCACGCCGCCGAGGCGCTGTGGCGCGCGGGCATCCACCCCGAGGCCCCGGGCCGCGCGCTGGCGCCGTCGGACTGGGAGCGGCTCGCGACCGCGATCACGACGCAGCTACGCGCGGTGCTGGACGGGGCGGGTGACGACGAGCTCACCTATGTCACCGAGGGGGGCGACGGATCGATCTTCGCGGTCTACGGGCACGAGGGCGGCGCATGTCCGCGCTGTGCGGGCGTGATCGACAAGGTGACGCAGTCCGGTCGGAGCACGTTCTTCTGTTCGACTTGCCAGGCGGCGCCACGTCGGGATACCTGGGCGGCTCGCTCGTCCCGGTGATCCCCTGCCGGGCCGTACCAAACCATAGCCAGAGGGAATTCCACATGCGCCGACGCAAGGCTTCGCCGCTCGCTCCGGGCGAGCTCATCGACTACAAGGACGTGCGGCGACTGCAGCGCTTCCTCACCGAGCGGGGCAAGATCCTCCCCCGCCGCGCCACGGGCCTCACGGCCAAGCAGCAGCGCCAGGTCGCGCGCGCCATCAAGATGGCTCGCCAGATCGCGCTGCTCCCCTACGTGAAGCGCGACTGACCGACGCCCGGGCGCGCTGCGCCCGTCGTCACCGCGGCCCCGGCCCTCCCAGCGAGCGTCGGGGCTTCGTGTCTCAGGTCTACGAATCGTAGACCGTTGCGCGGATCGGCATCGTCGGCGCGGCAGGCGGTGGGCCGGCGCGGACCGCGATCGTGGTGTCGTGGTGCAGCAGCACGCGCGCGGCGACCAGCGAGGGTACGAGCAGCAGGTAGACGCAGAGCGCGAGCAGCGGGAGGGCGGCGGAGCGGGCCATCG